>CAYPEV010000045.1:0-13778 GCA_964409605.1 uncultured Christensenella sp.
TTTTTTAATACGCTGCTCTGAAGTCGTCGGCAAAGGCAGCGGAATGCCGCAGTTTTTCAACGACGAAGCGGTGATTCCCGCGCTCAAGAGCAAGGGGATTTCCGACGAGGACGCGAGGAATTACGCGATCGTCGGCTGCGTCGAGCTGACTACGATGGGCAACAACCTGGGCTGGAGCGACGCCGCGATGTTCAACCTCGTCAAGGCGCTGGAACTTGCGCTCAACGACGGCGTCTGCACACTCACCGGAAAGCAGATGGGCGCGCACACGGGCACGCTGAAAGAATTTGACCAATATGAAGACGTGATCCGGGCGCTCGAACAGCAGGTCGATTTCTTCTTTGAGCGGATGATCCGCTGCTGCGAAGTGGTGGAGCGGGCGCATGCGGAGCTGCTGCCTTCGCCGTTCCTCTCCGCGGTGATCGACGACTGCATCAAGACCGGCGTCGACGTCACGGCGGGCGGCGCGCACTATAACCTCTCCGGTATTCAGGCGATCCAGTGCGCAAACGTGGCAGACAGCCTCGCCGCGCTCAAGACGCTGGTATACGACGAGAAGCTCGTTGACCGCGCGGAGTTGCACGCGGCTCTCGTTAGCAACTATCAAAACGCGGAGCTTTTGCGCCTTCGACTGCTCAACAAAGCGCCGAAATACGGCAACGACGTTGAGTGGGTGGACGCGATCGCCTTTGACTGGGCGCGGGATTTCGCCGAGCGGCTGAGCGCGTTTACCAACGTGCGAGGCGGCCCGTACCAGATGGGGCTCTATACCGTCTCCGCGCATGTGCCGATGGGGCAAAACGTCGGCGCCACGCCGGATGGCAGGCTCGCCAAAGAGCCGCTTGCAGACGGCGGCATGTCGCCCGTTTACGGGCGGGATGCGAAGGGGCCGACGGCGGTGCTCAAGAGCGTTTCGCGGGTCAAGAGCGAATACGGCAGCAACGGCACGCTGCTGAACATGAAGTTTCTGCCGAGTCTGTTCAAAACCGAGCTTGGGATTTCGAAATTTGTGCGGCTTCTGCGCGCGTTCGTCGAACTCAGGATCATCCATGTGCAGTTCAACGTGGTCAACCGCGAAGACCTGCTCGCCGCGCAGAAGCAGCCGGAGCTGTACAAGAGCCTGACGATTCGCGTGGCGGGATATACGGCGTATTTTACCGAGCTGGCGCCGGATCTGCAGCGGGAGATCATCGCGCGCACGGAATTTGCGGATCTATGATTGCCGCGAATGATTTCGATATCAAACGACTCTCTGCCGATCAAAAAGCAGGCGGTTGGTTATGATCACTGCAAATGTTTTCGATATCAAACGATTCTCGATTAACGATGGCGACGGTATCCGCACGACGATCTTCCTCAAGGGCTGCCCGCTTGCCTGCAGATGGTGCCAGAATCCCGAAGGGTTGATTCCGGAGATCCGGCTCTGGTATGCGAAAAACATCTGCGTTTCCTGCAAGAGCTGTATTGCGGCCTGCTCATACGGCGCGCTATCGTGGGATCATCGCGGCGTCGCGATCGACCATACGGCATGCACGCGCTGCGGCGCATGCGTCGCAGCCTGCCCGACCGGGGCGATCCGGTTCGACGCGCGGGAGATGAGCGTGGAGGAAGCGCTGCTCGAGATCGAGAAGGACCGCCCGTTTTACGGAACGGACGGCGGCGTGACCCTCTCCGGCGGGGAGTGCATGAATAGCCCCGCGTTCTCCCTCGGCGTATTGCGCGGCTGCCGCGAACGCGACATCAACGCGCAGATCGAAACAAGTCTTTATGCGCGGCCGGAGACCGTGGACGCATTTTTTGAAACGACGGATCGCATCATCGCGGATATCAAGCTGATCGATCCCGCGCGGCATTTGCTCGCAACCGGCGTGAGCAACGCGCTGATCTTGAGCAACATCCGCCGATTGGCGGAAAAGGGAGCGGATCTGCTCCTCCGCGTGCCGCTGATTCCGAACTTTACGGATGACGAGGGGAACATCTCCGGCATAGCAAGGTTTGTCGCCTCGTTGAACCGGGCAATCCCCGTGGAATTGCTCAACTTTAACCCCATGTGCAGGGAGAAATATGAATCCCTGCGGACGGAATATCCGTTTGAACCCGATCAGCGCGAGCTGCCGCAGGAGCGGGTGGATGCGCTGAAGCAGATATTGACCGAACACGGTTTGACAGCAATTTAGGATGGACACGATAGATGAGCACAATGATGCAGACGTTTCTCGAAAAAGCCGCGCGCGGCGAAAATGTATATCTTTCGGATGTGCGGCGGGCGTTTTCCGAAGCGGAATGCAGGATCATCTGCGACCTCACCCTCGCGGTCGGCGGAGACAAACGCTGGGAGATACGCTTTCCCGCGGCGCAGGAGGCGCAGCAGAAAGCGTTTGTCTACGAATATTGCTACGCGACGCTCTACAACATCCTCTCAACATTCGGCGGCGCGCGCATGACGCTCGCGATCTCCTCCGAAGATCGTTTTTCAAGCGAACTCTGCGCAACGCTGGATGAAGTATTTCAGGTGCATCTGCCCAAGCGCGCGCGCAGCAGATATGGCAAGTGCCTCAATGTGACCGACCGCATCAACGCAGCGCTTGGAAAACCGCCGTTTTCGTTCGTCGTCACAAAAAACGCGCTGCCGGATTTGCACGCAGACGCGCAGCCGCACTCCGACGCGGTTTCAACCTGCCGCGCCGCAGTGAAAAAGGCGACGAACGCCGCCATCTGCGGCATCGACATCGGCGGCACCGATATCAAGGTGGTCGGGATGCAAAACGGGCGCATCGCCGCTGTTAAGGAATACGACTGGAACCCTGCCGAGATGACCCGGATGGAGCATGTGATCGAGCCGATTCTGCTCATGGCCCGGGTTGTGCGCGCGGCGATCTCCCTGCCCAATACCCCGCAAGCCGCAGCGCTGCGCGAGCAGATGCTCAAAAAAGGCGTCTCTGACGAAGCGATGCAGAGCGCGGTGGACACCTGCCGCGCGATCTACGGCGAAGCGCCGCTTCTGGACGGCATCGGCGTTTGCTTCCCGGATGTGGTGATCGAAGACCAGATCGTCGGCGGAGAGACGTATAAAACGCGCGGCATCCGAAACGCATCCGGGGACTATGAAGCAGAGTTTTTGAAGCTTGCTTCCCTCAAGACGTTTCTGCTTGCGCAATGTAAGCCGCACGGCAAGGTGCATCTTTCCAACGACGGGTCTCTTGCCGCCTATACCGCGGCCGTGGAGCTCGCGCATTCGGATCAGGCGGACGGCGTCGTCCACGGCGTGTTCGCGCATACGCTCGGCACCGAGCTCGGCACGGGCTGGATCGACGAGACGGGCGAGATTCCGCAGATTCCGCTGGAGGTCTATAACTGCATCATCGACCTCGGCAACCGCCCCGCAAGAGCGCACCACGAGCTGGACGCGCGCAGCGTCAACAACTTCAACACCGGTCTTTCCGGCACATTGCAGAAATATTGCAGCCAGAGCGGCGCATACCGCCTCGCGCTGAGAATATTTGAAGAGAAAGCGCCCGCGCGGTATGCGGAACTCTTCGAAAAAGGTTTTCTGGAGCACAGGGATGGCGGCATATTCGTGCGGCAGACGCCGGCCGATATGCGAAAACCGCTGCTGGAGCACCTGATGCGCCTCGCCACAGAGGGCGATGCGGCGGCGGAGGAGATCTTCCGCGAGATCGGAGAATTTCTCGCGGTCACGTTTGAGGAGACAGAATGGATGCTTGCGCCACGGAGCCGCGCGCGGATTCTGTTCGGCCGGTTCGTCAAGCACAAGCGCTGCTTTGACCTGATGCAGGAGGGCGCGAGCCGCCGAAACGATGTGCGCTTCGTCGCGGGGGACGGAACCCTCGCGTTCACGCCCGCCATGCTGGAGCTCAAGCACGATCCGGCGCACACGGTGGCGCAGTTTGGCCAGGCGGTCGGCGCGGCATACTTTGCGGCGTCTCAGCTTTCGGAATAGAACAGGATATCCATAGATCGACGGAGGATAACGTAAATATGAAAGAACAAAACTATCTGGATTCACTCGTCGGCGTATTCGGACACCCTGCCGCGGAGAATCCGGGCGTGGTCATTCAGGAGGCGGCGTTTCGCGCGCTGGGACTCAATCTCTGGCGTTTTCTGACGATTGACGTCGATCCGGACAAGCTGGAGGACGCGATCAAGGGGCTGAAAGCCTTCAAGATGCGCGGCATCAACTGCACGATTCCGCACAAGATCAACGTGATCCAGTATCTGGACGAGCTTTCCGAAAGCGCGCGCCTGATCGGAGCGGTGAACACCATCGTCAACAACGACGGCAAACTTTTCGGCGAGAACACGGACGGCAAGGGCTTTATGGAATCGCTCGCGGAAAACGGCGTGGATCCCAAGGGCAAGAAGATCGTCATCCTCGGTGCGGGCGGCGCCGCGCGCGCGGTCAGCGTGGAACTCGCGCTTGCCGGCGCGGGCAGCATCACGATTGTAAACCGGCCGGAGGACGCGCACCTTGCCGCAAGCCTGATGGAACTGCTCAAGCGAATCATACCGGACAACGCGTTCGTCACATGGGATCACACTTATTCGGTTCCCGCCGATACGGATATCCTCGTGAACGCGACATCCATTGGACTCTATCCCAACATCAACGATATCCCGAATATTGATCTGGATACGATCCTGCCAAGCATGTTTGTACAGGATGTGATCCCGAATCCCGCGATCACGCCGTTTTTACGCGCGGCGGAAGCGCGCGGCGCGCGCTGGAACACCGGCACGGGCATGCTGATCAATCAGGCCGCGCTGAATATTGAAATGTGGACAGGCAAGAAGCCGGACAAGAAGATCATGTATCAAGCCCTTCAGGAAGCGCTGCGTTAAGTAAGACGGAGAACCGCACTGCGGTTTGTGCAAAGGTTTGGCAAAGAGAAGGGCGGTTTGGCGGAGCGCTTCCTTGCAGGGGCTGGGATAGATATTCCGAATGCCGAAGTTGCTGTGCGGATGGGCACAAGTGAATTACTTGTCTAGCTAAAGATGTTCGCGTAGTACTTGGTTACATCTCAGCCAATTTTATTGTCGCGGATTTCTCCGTATTCGCGACCATCGTCCAGCCGGATTTTCAGCGTCTAGGCTCAAAGCGGTAACCGGGCAAAGTCGTACTTCTCTACAAACGCACCATGCGGCGATGCCTTTTTTCGTTCGGAATATTTCGGCGGGACTTCCCTCCTGTGACGTGCGACCGCTCATTTTGGGTATGAACTGATGAATCGCTTTTTAAGGTGCTTGAGCAAAAGATGTTCGCGCGCCACTAGCCTAACAAATGACCATAAATATTTTATGATATCATTATACTTTCATATGAAAGACAATTATTTATGACAGTAACTATTTTCGTTGACTTAGCATATTTGCACGCGTATACTGTTCATGGAACAGATCGTATAAAATAGTCATTTCACGAGAAAAGAGAGTATCTATATGAGCGGTGGTGTCATGAAAACCAACGTTGCCGACACCAAGGTCACCTGCGGCTCAATCCCAACATACACGACATCCCCAACATTGAAATGTGGACAGGCAAGAAGCCGGACAAGAAGATCATGTATCAAACCCTTCAGAGAGCGCTGCGCTAAGCACGGTGGAGAACCGCACTGCGGTTTGTGCTTAGAGCGGCATGGATCGCGCAATCTAGCTGCGCTTTCTATATAAAACTTCGCCAGAAACCGCGCTGTTTGCGCAATGACTACGGAATAAGCGAACGGCAAGCACGAAAAACATCACGCTTGCCGGATGCTTAAATAAAAAGGAGGAAGAAAACAGAATGACCAAGAAGATTCTCGTACTGTTACTGGCTCTCATGATGGTCGTCGGCGTGTTTGCGTGCAAACCAGCTGCCGCACCCGCAACAGAAGCTCCTGCAGCCGAGGCTGCAACGGCGAATGCGACCGAAGCACCCGCAGCCGAACCCGAAGCGACGACCTACAAAGCCGCGTTCATCACGCAGGCGCTCTCCAACGAGTCGCAGGCCTATGCCTGGAAACAGTTCCAGCAATACTGCGGTGAGTATGGCTTCACGATGGACGTCTTTGAAGGACAGAACGACGTTCAGAACGAGGCGAAGGCTGTCACCACCTGCATCGCGCAGGGCTACGATGCCATCTTCATCAACCCGAGCGACATCAACGCGATCGTTCCCAGCCTGATGGAGGCCAAAGAAGCGGGCGTCGTCGTCGGCATGTTCTCTTCGGATCTCCCCGCAGCATCGCAGCAGTATCGCGATTTCTTCTGCGGTGTTGACGACACCATGGCTGGCGAAACCGCCGGCAAGGCGTTTGTCGATCATTTCCCGGATGGCGCGTTCATCGTTGAAATCGGCGGCCAGGCCGGCCACGACGCGCAGATCAAGCGTGCGGATGGTTTCCGCAAAGCGATCGAAGGCTCCAAGATCAACCTCGCGGATTCGCAGAACTGCTCCGGCTGGGTTACCGCTGACGCCATGGCAATCATGGAAGACTTCATCGTGAAGTACGGCGATCAGATCCAGGGCGTCTTCTGCCATTGGGACAACGGCGCGACGGGCATCATCGAAGCCCTCAAGAACGCCAACATGAACGACGTTTACCTCATCGCGGTCGATGGCTGCCGCGCGGGCTATGACCAGGTTAAAGCCGGCACGCAGGCCGTTACAATCGGCCAGAGCTTCACCAACATGGCGATCAAGAGCCTTGAATGCGCCAAAGCGAAACTGACGGGCGGCACGTTTGAAGCGGTCAACTTCATCCCGCTTGATGTCGTCACCAAGGACAATATCGATACCTTCCCGTATCCGGAATGGTAAAAACCAGCCCCCATTGAAACAGACGGGCCTGCCCGGCTCCTTCGGGAGCCGGGCGGCTCCATACTGTTGTTTGCAGGTTCGTAAACCGCAGCGCCGGATGTCCGTTTGGTGGAATGCAAACGGAGAGATCATCCGCATGCGGAGTAATATTGAAAGGGGAAAAGACGGGTGGAAATGAAGGGTTCGGAAATCATCCTTTCCATTAAAGACGTAAGCAAATCGTTTCCCGGCGTGAAAGCGCTGGATAACGTCTCGATTGAGATTGCGCGCGGCATCGTGCACGGTATCGTCGGAGAAAACGGCGCGGGAAAATCCACGCTGATGAAGATTCTCTCCGGCGTATATACGAAAGATACCGGCACGATCGTCTTCGACGGCGAAACGATTGAACATACAACACCGATTGAATCGCTCAACCGTGGCTTAAGCATCATCTATCAGGAGTTCAACCTCGTCAACACCATGAGCGTCGGCGAGAATATCTTCCTCGGACGATTCGCCGAGATGAACGGTATGCGCGGCACGCACGCAGAGGCGAGAAAACTCCTCGACAGCATCGGCTGCAGCATCGACACGCATACGCTGGTCGGCGACCTCTCCGCAGCGGAAAAGCAGATGGTGGAGATCACCAAGGCGCTTTCGTTCCAAAGCAAGCTGATCATCATGGACGAACCGAGCAGCTCGCTCACGAGCGACGAGCTCAAGCAGCTTTTTCTGATCATTCACGATCTCAAAGCGCGCGGCGTGTCCATCATCTACATCAGCCACAAGCTGGATGAAATTTTTGAGCTTTGCGATATCGTGACCGTCATGCGAGACGGGCACGTGATCGATACAAAGCCGGTCGGCGAGCTGACCCGTGCGGAGATGATCACCAAGATGGTCGGCCGCTCGATTGAACACGAGTATCCCGAGCGCCCGCGCTGCGTCAAAGAGACGCTGATGGAGGTGCGCTCGATCAATACCCATAAACTGCACGACATCTCGTTTGAGCTCAAGCGCGGAGAGATCTTGGGCTTTGTCGGGCTGGTCGGTGCGGGGCGCACGGAGATTGTCCGCGCCATCTGCGGGGCGGATAAGGTGCATGGGCATCACGTGCTCATCAACGGAAAACCCGTGAAGATCAAGAAGCCCGCGGACGCGAAGAAACTCGGCATCGGCCTTGTGCCGGAGGATCGTAAGCTGCAAGGGCTTGTGCTGCGCTTCTCCGTGCAGAGCAACATCGTCATGGCGAGCCTGGATCGCATGACGAAGTTCGGCTTTGTCGATTCCTCCCGGGAAAAGGGCATCGCGGAGCGCCAGATTGCAAACCTCGGCATCAAGACTCCGTCCGCGCAGACGACGGTATTGAGCCTCTCCGGCGGAAACCAGCAGAAATGCGTCGTAGGCCGCTGGCTTGAGATCAATCCGCAGATTCTGATCATGGACGAGCCCACGCGCGGAATCGACGTCGGCGCAAAGTATGAGATCTACGTGCTCATGAAGCAGGTGGTGGAAAACGGCGGATCGATCATCATGATCTCATCCGAGCTGCCGGAAGTGCTGAATATGTCGAACCGTGTTCTGACCATCTGCGAAGGCCGCATCACCGGGGAATTCAACCCTGAGGAAGTGTCCGCGCAGACGATCATGGACAGCGCGATCGGCTGACGGGAGGGAACGATATGACAAAACGATTCAGTCTCAAGCAGTTTTTGCTGAACTATCTGGTTCTCGTCGCCATCGTGCTGCTGGTGATCATCACCATCATCGTCGAACCGAAGTTTTTGAGCGGCGAAAACCTGACCAACATCATGCGCCAGTTTGGTCCGCTGAGTTTCGTGTCCCTGGGCATGACGTTCGTGATTATCGGCGGGTTTATCGACCTCTCGGTCGCGGGCATCATCTCGCTCGTCGCGGTCGTGACGGTGTCCCTCATCGACCCGCTGGGGCAGATCAACGCGCTGCTCATCGGCGTTGCGCTCGGCGCGTTCCTGGGGTTTCTCAACAGCATGGTGCTCATCAGCGCCGGCGCGCTGACACAGGCGGAAGCGCTGTTCATCACCTACGGCATGAGCGCGGTCTACAGCGCGATCGCGCTGATCTATACGGACGGGGCGACGCAGCACATGAGCTGGCTTTCGGGCAATCAGAGCGTGTTTAACGCGATCGGTTCCGGCACGGTCGGCATCCTCTCGGTCTCGTTTCTGATCTTTCTTGTCTCGCTCGGCGTGCTATGGATCTTCCACAATAAGACCTATAACGGCAGGGCCATCAGCTATACGGGCGGCAACAAGGTCGCGGCGGAGCTCACCGGCATTTCGATCAAGAAGAGCGTCATTCTGATCTACACGATCTGCGGGCTGATGTCCGCCATCGGCGCGGTGGTGCTTTTCTCGCGCATCACGACCGCAGCGCCGATCATCGGCAAGGGTTATGAAACCAACGCAATCCTCTCCGTCGTCGTCGGCGGTACGACGCTCAAGGGCGGCAAAGGAAGCGTGCTCAGAACCGTTCTTGGCGTGCTTTTGATCACGCTGATGTCGAACTGCATGAACCTGCTTGGCGTTTCGCCGTATATGCAGGTCGTGCTCAAGGGTGCGATTCTGGTTGTTGCCATCTGGCTTGACAACCGGAAAGAGCAGTAAGGGGGTAACGGTATGCAGACAACTTTCGCGGCATTCGGCAAACGCTCGTTGCGTGCTCTTACCCGGCAGAAGGCGGTCATCGCGATTCTTGCGATGCTGATCCTCATGCTGTTTTTCAAGACAAACTTCTACACGAGCTACAACCTTCTGAACGTACTAAAGGACGCGGCGGTTAACGAGATCATCGCATTTGGCGTGACGCTGACGGTCATCGCCGCGGGATGCGATCTTTCGGTCGGCGGCGTGATGTGCCTTTCCGGCATCGTCTCGATCTCGCTGATCAACAACGGCGTGAACATGTGGCTCGCCATCGTGATCGCGGTGCTGAGCGGCGCGTTAGTCGGCTTTGTCAACGGCTTCCTCGTGGTGCAGCAGAAGACGGAGGCGTTCATCATCACGCTTGGCACGGGCATGCTCATCAAGGGTATCAACCAGCAGCTCACGGATGCACACCCGGTCTCCTGCACGAATATGGAGTTCATGAAGATTGCAAACAGCAAGATCGGCGGTGTGATTCCGAACCTTGCGCTCTATATGATCGTGATAGGACTGCTGATCTATGCGCTGCTGCGGTATACAAGCTATGGGCGGAACCTCTACGCGCTGGGCGGAGATTACGACGTTGCCAAATACTCCGGCATCAACGTCGTGACCACCAAGTGGCTCGCGTTCGTACTCAGTGGAACGCTGGCCGCGGTTGCGGGCGTGCTTTTAAGCAGCAAGCTCAACACGGCTTCCAGCATCTATGGAGACGACACGGCGC
This sequence comes from uncultured Christensenella sp., assembly GCA_964409605.1. GTDB lineage: Bacteria > Bacillota > Clostridia > Christensenellales > CAG-138 > UBA7703. Next base: position 10,208 of record CAYPEV010000045.1, read on the forward strand.
TGATGGTCAACTGCGGCGTCGTGGTCGGCGGTACGAGCTTCGCGGGCGGCGTCGGCGGTATCCTGCAGAGCTTTATCGGCCTGATGGTGCTCCAGCTTCTGACCAACTGCATGAACATGCTCGGCATTGCGCCATATATCCAGCAGGTCTGCCAGGGCGTTGTAATCGTCGCGATCATCTGGCTGGATTGCTACGGGAGAAAGCGTAAGCGCGAGGACGTATAAACAAAAGAACGAAAACCACCCGTTTGGATTCTCTCTGTGCGACGCTGCCGTTCCATCGGCGGCGTCGCAGTTCGTTCGCCGGAATTCCATAAAAATATAAACTGGCAAAAGGGTATACACGAAGCAACGCTGTGGTATACTTTTGTGCATAGGGCAAAAATGCAGGATGCTTCCTGCGTCACGCTATAAAACAATTCTGACAACACGGAATGCACCTCGTAACGATGGACCGCGAAGATGGACCGCGCCTTGCGCGCGGATACTCAAGCCAGAAAGGCATATGCCTATGATCTATTATTTTTCCGGGACAGGCAATTCAAAATGGGTCGCCGAGGAGCTTGCGCGGCGCACAGGCGACGAAGCGAAAAACCTCGCGGGAGAGCAGGGAATCGAGCGGATCAATGTCTCTTCCGGGGAACGCATCGGTATCGTTTTTCCGATATATGCCTGGGGTGCGCCTCTGATTGCCGAGCAGTTTTGCCGGCGGATCCAGCCGCAGGAGGGCGCATATGTATATGCGGTCTGCACTTGCGGGGACGAGGCGGGGCTTGCCATGCGGCGTTTTCATACGATAGTTCCCTATCATGCCGCTTGGTCCGTCGCCATGCCGAACAACTATATCATCGGGTTTGACGCGGACAGCCCGGAGCTTGAGCGACAGAAGGTCGAAGCCGCGCAGCAAAAGCTCCCGTCGATTGCGCAGGCGATACTTTCGCATATGCACGTATATGATGTGCATGAAGGCGCCGGGGCAGGCGTAAAAACCGCGCTGATCCGGCCGATGTTCAACAAGTTTGCACGCGGGACAAAGTCTTTTTCCGCGGACGAATCCTGCAACGGATGCGGGCTTTGCGCGCGCATCTGCCCGGTTGCGGCAATCGTCATGGAGAACGGGAAACCCGCATGGGTAAAACGGACCTGTACGCAATGCCTCGGCTGTATCAACCGCTGTCCGCAGCGCGCCATCCAGTATGGCGCGGGAACCGCCAAGCGCGGGCGCTACTACTGCAAAGCTGCTTTTTAAGCGAAAAAAACGACCGAATGATTGCTTTTTCGAGAAACTGTGTCCATGTAAGATCGGATATGATTTTCTTTTTATGAATTCGGGAATGGATCCGGGCCGGATTCTCAAGGGTATATGCTCCGATCTTGCAAGATTCCGAAAAGACCCTGCAAAAGCGGTGTCGCGCGAATGGCTGTGCCTCCGGAAAGCTGCCGTTTTTGTGTGCGCATGCCAGCCTGCACGGGATGATTCGTTACATGATTATTTCAATTCGCGTTGTTTTTCTTGCGCGGAGATATCACAACGGATATAATGAATGAAGATAGTATAAAGTTGCACGCACAAAAGCCGGACACGCGTAAACGACGGAACAGGAGAGAAGAATGGACGGACAACACGGCACGGCGAACGACTGGCAGTCCCTGATTTCGAAACTCAACGGCGTATATGCCTCTCATGTGGTTTTCTCGGAATCGCAGGAGCCGATCGAGATTCACGTATTGGCAAGCAATCGGCGCAATGTGAAGTCCATCGTTCGGGATGTTCAGTCCGCGGTGTCTGCGCGTTATGGAATCGATGTGGATTATCATATCATCAGCGTCGCGCAGGTTTCCTCCAATATCATTTCCGGCATGGGATTCCGGCTTATTTACTCCGGCATCAGCATGCGTTCCTCCGGCAAAGAGGTGGAGGTATCCGTCGTTCTCGCACGGGAAGAGGAACGCTACACGGGCACATCGGTCGGCAGCGCAATTCCCTTTTCGCGGATGCGCTGTATCGCGCAGGCGACGCTGGACGCGGTGAAAGCCTGCACAGGCGGCACTTCCTTTTTTGAGCTCGCGAGCGTGGAAACGATTCAATCCAACGCGCGCGCGATCATCGTCTCCCAGGTGTATTGCCTGCCGGAGAACACGCCGCTGATCGGCTGTGTCTATGCGGAGCCGGATCAGGATGCGGCGGTGGCGCAGAGTATACTGGATGCGATCAATCGCAAACTCGAGATATACACGCAGGAGGCATGAGGCAGCGCCGGCCGCCGGCCTGGCGGAAGCGGTGCTGAACACGGGAACGATCTGTAAATGTGTTATTTGAAAAGTTAACAGGTCCGGCATAAGCGTAGCGGATATAGCCTGTTCGATTAGCGGAGAACAGAGATCCAAAGAAGGAGGCTATATCCAAATGAAAAAGATCCTCATGGCGCTCGCATCTCTGGCTGCGTTGGTTCTGTCCAGTGGTGCATATTTCTTTGTCAGATAAGACATCGTAAACAAAGAGCACACATTCATAGAGTATCGGCCGGACCTGTTAATGTTTATCTGATGAGCAGATATGTGCGCGAGGGCGTAGAGCAATGAAGAAACAAAAATTGTACATGGCGTTGATTTGCCTGATTGGCATCGCGGTGTTTGGCACGAACCTATACCAAACCTTCGCGCTCTTTACAGACCCATCGACTCGACTTGACAATATTCTTTATTGCGCGGTTCTATTGGTAGTATTGATCGTCTGCCATATGATGCCGATCTACATCACATCGGACAAGACGATGGAGATCAGTTTTGTACCGGTGGTCGCGTGCGTTGTCACCAAAGGTGTGCCTTTGGCGATCGTGCTCTTTACCCTCTCCACGATGCTGGCGATGATTCAGGACGCAAAGACGCGCAAGTACTATTCTCCTTGGTTGCGGGCGCCATTTAAAGAGCTGTTCAACGTCAGCAACGTACTCATCGGCAACAGTCTGGGTGGAATCGTTTATAACATGATCGTTCGAAGCGGCGGCCAGCAGGTGTTTTCCTGGAGTGTTGTGTCCGGAGCGGTCGTATTTTCATTTATCTCCATATTCAGCAATCTCATCTTTTTTATCCTATATTATAGGCTCAGCGATCAGGGGCGGTTCTTTGCGCTCCTGCGCGACAACATCGGCGGTATATTGCCAAACATCTTGGCGACGATTCCGCTCGGATTGGTCATCGGCTATATCCTGACACAACAGAACGCATACCTCTGGTTGTTGCTGTTCATGGGCCCGCTGATGCTGGCACGGTACTCCTTCAAGGTATATCTGGACAGCCATACGATATTGCTCCGAACCATCGCGTCTTTGGTAGAAGCCATTGAAGCCAAGGACCCCTATACGCACGGGCACTCCCAGCGCGTGGCATACCTCAGCAGCGAGATCTGCAAAGCGATGAGCTGCTCGCGCACCTTTACCGATCAGGTCATGATGGCGGCCCTGCTGCACGACACGGGCAAGATCGGCGTGGAGGACGCGGTGCTCAGAAAACCGGGCCCGCTGACGCCGGAGGAATACGGCATCATCATGCAGCATCCCGTCGTCGGCAGA
>CAYPEV010000046.1:0-3268 GCA_964409605.1 uncultured Christensenella sp.
GTTGCCCGCTGGACGGGCATCCCCGTTTCGCGCCTCATGGAAGGCGAGCGGGAGAAGCTCCTCCGGCTGCCGGAGATTTTGCATCAGCGCGTGATCGGACAGGATGAGGCGGTCGACCGCGTCAGCGACGCGATCTTGCGCTCCCGTGCGGGGATTCAGGACCCGAACCGGCCGATCGGCTCGTTCCTGTTTCTGGGTCCCACCGGCGTTGGCAAAACCGAGCTCGCCAAGGCGCTCGCACAGGCGCTGTTTGACGACGAGAAGAGCATGGTGCGCATCGATATGTCCGAATACATGGAGAAATTCAGCGTCAGCCGGCTCATCGGCGCGCCTCCGGGTTACGTAGGCTACGACGAAGGCGGTCAGCTGACCGAGGCGGTGCGCAGAAAACCGTATGCCGTCGTGCTGTTCGACGAGGTCGAAAAGGCGCATCCGGACGTGCTGAACGTGCTTCTGCAGGTGCTGGACGACGGCCGCATCACGGACGGGCAGGGCAGGACGGTGGACTTTAAGAACGCAATCCTGATCCTGACTAGCAACCTCGGTTCGGACGTGATTCTGGAAGGGATCGACCGGGACGGCTGCATCACGGATGCGGCGAGAGACCTCGTGATGCGCATGCTCAAGCAATCCTTCCGGCCGGAGTTCCTCAACCGTCTGGACGAGATCGTATTCTATCGCCCGCTGACGAAAGCGGATCTCAAGCAGATTGTCGATCTGCTGATTGCGGATCTCGGCAAGCGCCTCGCCGCAAGACAGCTCAAGGTCAGCGTCACCGAAGCCGCGAAGGACTTCATCGTCGAAGAAGGCAGCGACCCGCTCTACGGCGCGCGCCCGCTGAAGCGATATCTGCAAGGCAGGGTGGAGACGCTGCTCGCGAGAAAGATCATCGCAAGCGACATTGCGCCCGATACCACACTCACTATCGACAAGGGCGAAAACGGTTTGTTCGTCCGCTGATACGAGCAAAAAAAGAGAGCGGCGTTCCCGTAAAAAGGAGCGCCGCTTTTGGCATGTATGCTAAAGTTCTCTAAAACTCGTCCGGCAGTTCGATCTCGGAATACAGCAGGCGAATCGTCAAATCATCGTAGACTAAAAACTCGTAGTACGCCGTGCCCTTCGCGCTGCTGTTGGAACCGTCCCAGTCCAGCGCGTGGACATAATACAGGCGCACTGTGGCGACGCCCGGCGTCACCCCTGCAAAGGCGTTTTCGAGCACGCCGCTCGCGCCCATGAGCGCGTAGGTTTCGTCGTCCCGATAGGTTTGCCCGATATAGACCTGGCCCGTGTTTTCGCTGCTTGCGCGCGCAACCCAAGTATACCCGCTTGCCTGGTCGCAGGGCAGCGTGTCAATATAGGTGACCTCCGGCTTTTTGCCGCAGCCGAGCAGCGACACAATCATGAGCGCGAGCAGGGCGAGCAGCGCCATTTTTTTCATAGAAGAACCCTTTCGCACATGAGCGCGGTTCCCGCTGAGACTCCCGCCGCAAGCGGCAAGGATGTTTGCTGGTTGTTTCATCAAGTGTATTATGCCATATAACACACTTGACTTCAACCGTTTGAACACGATTTCATCGATTCGACATATATGACAGTTTTCGCGTGCAATCGGTGACAATCAAACGGTAAAAAAATATGCTTGACGTGCGCGATTCAATCATATATAATTCCGCCATAAGCTGTGAAGCGGAGATAACGGACGAATACGACCTCTTAGAGAGCAGGGGTGCTGGTGAAAGCCCCGCAGGAAACGATCGTTCAAATGGACCGCCGAGCGCGCAGGGGAACAAGAGTATCCTGCGACGGGTCGTGACCGTTATATCGCGGGGAATGTGTTGGCATTTCCACAAAGAGCCCGATTTCACTGATCGGGAAACAAGGTGGCACCGCGAGAGCATCGTCCTTGTTTCGGCGTAAGCGTCGAAACGAGGGCGTTTTTGTTTGCCACAAAACAAAAAACTAAAATTCAAACATAAGAAAGGACATGCGTCCGCGGCCAACGGCGGGCAAAGGAAACAAACCATGATGACGTACAAAGATTTCACAAACTATGTCAAGCTCTACCCCGACGAAAACGGCCGATTTGGCGAATATGGCGGAGCATTCCTGCCGCCGCAGCTTGTGCCCGTGTTCAAAGAGATCGACGACGCCTACGAAACCATCTGCCACAGCGCGCAGTTCATCAGCGAGCTGCGCAGAATCCGCAAAGAATTCCAGGGCAGACCCACGCCGGTCTACCACGCGGAGCGCCTGAGCCGTATGCTCGGCAAGACGCAGATCTACCTCAAGCGCGAAGACCTCAACCACACCGGCGCGCACAAGCTCAACCACTGCATGGGCGAAGGGCTGCTCGCAAAATTCCTCGGCAAAAAGAAGCTGATCGCCGAGACCGGCGCGGGACAGCACGGCGTCGCCCTTGCGACCGCGGCGGCGTACTTTGGCCTCGAGTGCGACATCTACATGGGCGATGTGGACATCGCGAAGCAGGCCCCGAACGTTACCCGCATGAAGATGCTTGGCGCGCGGGTGATCCCCGCCTCCCACGGGCTCAAGACGCTCAAGGAAGCCGTAGACGCGGCATTTATGGCATATCTCAACGAGTATGAAGACGCGATCTACTGCATCGGCTCCGTCGTCGGCCCGCATCCGTTTCCGAAGATGGTGCGCGATTTCCAGATGGTGGTCGGCATCGAAGCCAAAGAGCAGTTCCTCGACATGACCGGACTCCTGCCGGACGTCGTCTGTGCGTGCGTCGGCGGCGGCAGCAACGCCGCGGGGCTCTTCACGACGTTCTACGAAGAGCCGGTCGAGATTGTCGGCGTAGAGCCGATGGGACGCGGCAGCGCGATCGGCGACAACGCGGCCTCCATCACGTTCGGGAAAAAGGGTGTGCTGCATGGATTTGAGAGCATGCTGCTGCAAGACGACAAGGGCGAACCGCTGCCTGTCTACAGCATCGCGAGCGGCCTCGATTATCCCTCTGTCGGTCCGGAGCACGCGTTTATGCACGATGTCGGGCGCGTGAACTACACCAGCGTGACGGACGAAGAAGCGATGGAAGCGTTCTTCTATCTCAGCCGCTACGAGGGCATTATCCCCGCGATCGAAAGCGCGCACGCACTGGCGTACGCCATGCGCTACGCCCGCGAGAACAACCGCGGATCGATCCTCGTCAACCTCTCCGGCAGAGGCGACAAGGACATCGACTACGTCTTCGAGCACTACGGATACGGCGAGAAGTTCTTTGAGAAAAAATGAACGCATGACG
>CAYPEV010000046.1:3368-13551 GCA_964409605.1 uncultured Christensenella sp.
TTCGAGCACTACGGATACGGCGAGAAGTTCTTTGAGAAAAAATGAACGCATGACGCTGTCAGCCGAAATCAAACACTACGGCTACGGAGAGAAGTACTTTGAGAAAAAATGAACGCATGACGCTGTCAGCCGAAATCAAACACTACGGATACGGCGAGAAGTTCTTTGAGAAGAAATAAGGCAATAAACTCCATATTATGTATCTGACAATACGGGGCGGCGCAAGAAGTTGTGACCCGCCCCGTATAAAATTTGCTTGACGGGCAGTCAAAGGGTCTTATATAATGTCCAAAGGATTTTGCGTCCGATAATGGGTGGGCGGTTGGCGGCTTATTATCGGACGCTTCATTTTTGGCAAAGGGGGAATTCCTGCTAGATGTGTGGAATTGTTGGCTATACAGGTGATCAAAATTGCGTTCCCATCCTCATGAACGGCTTGACCTCTCTCGCTTACCGCGGCTATGACTCCGCGGGGGTTGCGGTTTGGGAAGGCAACAGCCTGACCCTGCGCAAGGCCAAGGGCAAGATTGAAAACCTCAAAAACCTCCTGGACGAATCTCCCGTCAGCGGCAAGAGCGGCATCGGCCACACGCGCTGGGCGACGCACGGCGAACCTTCCGACGTGAACGCGCATCCGCACACGGATTCGCACAAATCCATCGCCATCGTACACAACGGAATCATCGAAAATTATCTTCATATAAAAAACATGCTGATCAAAAACGGCTGTGTCTTCGTCTCCGAGACGGACACGGAGGTGGTTGCGCAGCTTTTGGGATACTATTATCGCGGCAACGCGTTCACGGCGCTCAAGCAGGCGGTTGCCATGCTCGAAGGCTCGTTTGCGCTTGCGATCATCTTCGCGGATGATCCGGAGACGATCTACTGCACCTGCAAGGACAGCCCGATGGTGCTCGGCCACGGCGCGAACGAAAGCGTCGTCGCATCCGATATCCCCGCTATTCTGGAATACACACGTGACGTCTGCTTCCTGCAGGATCGTCAGATGGCGATTCTGCGCAAGAGCGGAATCGAGTTTTACGACGAGTTTGGAGAAGAGATCGAAAAGACGCCGCTGCATGTCGACTGGGACGTGGAATCCGCGAAAAAAGGCAACTACGAGCACTTCATGATGAAGGAGATCTGCGAGGAGCCGGATGCGTTCCGCAAGACCTTTGATCAATATGTCGCAAAGGATTTTACGCTCAAGACCGACCGCTTCCCGTGGGATGAAGCGCGGGCAAAGAACCTTGCGCGCATCACCATTGTGAGCTGCGGCACCGCATATCACGCGGGTATGCTCGGCAAAAAATTCATCGAGCACATGGCAAAGCTTCGCGTGGATGTGGACATCGCAAGCGAATATCGCTACGGCGACAATCTCATCGGCAAAGGCGAGGCGTTCATGGTCATCAGCCAGAGCGGAGAGACGGCGGACACCATCGCCGCGCTGCGCCGCGCAAAGGAGCTCGGATGCGACACGATGGCGGTTTGCAACGTCACCGGCAGCACGATCTCCCGCGAGGCCGGGCACGTGCTCTATACCTATGCGGGGCCAGAGATCGCCGTTGCGGCGACAAAATCGTATCTGACGCAGATCATCGTGCTGTATCTCAGCGCGCTGGATCTCGCGCTCAAGCGCGGCGAGATGACGAAAGAACAGGTGAGCGCGCGCCTCAAGGAGATGAGCGCGATCCCGGCCGCGATGCAGAAGGTGCTCGACTCCAAAGAACAGATTCAGTTTTTCGCAAGCCGTTCCTTCGGCGTCAAGCATGTGTTCTTCATCGGCCGCGGCATGGACTACGCCCTCGCGATGGAAGCCGCGCTCAAGCTCAAGGAGATTTCCTATATCCACTCCGAGGCGTACGCCGCGGGCGAACTCAAGCACGGCACGATTGCGCTGATTGAGGAAGGCTCGCTCGTCGTCGCGCTCGCGACCCAGCCGGATCTGCAGGCAAAGGTAGCGAGCAACATGGAGGAAGTCCGCGTGCGCGGCGCGCATGTGCTCGCCGTGACCAACGGAGACTGGGACGGCGCGAAAGGGCACTCCCACGAACAATGGAGCATCGAATCCATGGACGCAACGCTCGCACCGCTGTGCGCGATCGTGCCCATGCAACTACTGGCGTATTATCTCGCGGTTCAGAAAGGCTGTCCGGTGGATCAGCCGCGCAATCTTGCCAAAAGCGTAACGGTGGAGTAGCCACCCTGTTTCACGCCCCTCTTCAAACAGGGGCGTTGCTTTTGTAGTTTTTCAAGGCGCAAACCATTCGAAAAAAGAATTCTTGCCAAACGCCCGGGATCGGGCTTGCATTCGTGTTTGATAAAAATAAAGATAAGATTGGAAGAGAGACGGAGGAGATTGTATGGCGAAGTATATTTTTGTTACGGGCGGCGTTGTTTCGGGGCTTGGCAAGGGCATCACGGCGGCGTCGCTGGGACGGCTGTTAAAGGCGCGCGGGCTGAAGGTTGCGGCGCAGAAACTCGACCCGTATATCAACGTTGACCCCGGCACGATGAGCCCCTTTCAGCACGGCGAGGTGTTCGTCACCGACGACGGGGCGGAAACCGACCTCGACCTCGGCCACTATGAGCGCTTCATCGATGAGGATCTCAACCGCTTTTCAAACCTGACCACCGGAAAGGTTTACTGGAACATTTTGACCAACGAGCGCGCGGGCGCATATCTCGGTGAGACGGTGCAGGTCATCCCGCATGTCACAAACGAGATCAAGCGCTTCATCTACAGCGTTGCGGACACGACGCACGCGGACGTGGTCATCACAGAGATCGGCGGCACGATCGGCGACATCGAGAGCCAGCCGTTCCTCGAAGCCATCCGTCAGGTGGGGCATGAAGTAGGTCCCAGCAACTGCCTGTACATCCACGTCACGCTGGTGCCGTATCTCTCCGGCTCGGACGAGCATAAGTCCAAACCCACGCAGCACTCCGTCAAAGAACTGCAATCTTCCGGAATCACGCCGAACGTGATCGTCATGCGCGTAGACCGCCCGGTGGACGACGGGCTCAAACGCAAGATCGCGCTGTTCTGCAACGTCAAGCCCGACTGCGTGATCGAAAACCTCACGGTGGAGACGCTCTATGAAGCGCCGATCATGCTGGAGCGCAATAACTTCTCCGAAGTCGTCTGCCGCGAGCTGCAGCTTGACCTGCCGCAGCCGAACCTGAAGGAATGGAACGAGATGCTGGAGCGCGTGCGCAGCAGCACGGAGCACGTCAGGATCGGTCTCGTCGGGAAATATGTCAAGCTGCACGACGCGTACCTCTCCGTTGCGGAGGCGATGCGCCACGCGGGATATGAAAACAGCGCCGTGGTCGAGATCGAATGGATTGACTCGGAAGCCATCGACGCAAAGAACGTCGAAGAAAAGCTCTCTGGGTTGGACGGCATCGTCCTGCCCGGCGGATTCGGCGTGCGCGGGGTTGAGGGTATGATCCAAACCGCAAAGTATGCGCGCGAGAACAAGATCCCCTATCTGGGCCTCTGCCTCGGCATGCAGATTGCGGTCATCGAGTTCGCGCGAAACGTCGCGGGGCTCTTCGGCGCCAACAGCGGTGAGTTTGACGAAAACAGCCCGCACAAGGTGATCGACTTTATGCCCGACCAGTACGCGGCCATCAATAAAGGCGGCACCATGCGCCTCGGCACCTATCCGTGCAAGGTGATGGCGGGGTCGCTGCTGGAACAATGCTATCAGCAGACGCTGATTCATGAGCGGCACAGACACCGTTATGAATTCAACAACGACTATCGCGACCGGCTCTCCAGCGTAGGCCTTGTGCTATCCGGCGTTTCGCCGGACGAGCGAATCGTCGAGACGGTTGAACTCAAAGACCACCCGTTCTATATCGGGGTGCAGTTCCATCCGGAGTTCAAGAGCCGCCCGAACCGCGCACATCCGCTCTTCAAGGGCTTTGTCGCAGCGGCGCTGAAAAACAAAAAGTAGACCGAGAAAGCATGAAAACAGGCGTGCGGCAGAAGCCGCGCGCCTGTTTCTTCATACGCTTGCGAATCAAGAACAGACGGGACAAACGGGGTTTCTTGTAAGGGCGACAAATTCCGTCGTCATATTCGTTCCGTCAAAGAGAAGGATCCGTCCGTCGGTTGGGTTTGGCAGCCCCAGCAGGATGTTTGCGGCGCAGAGCGCTTCCAGCGAGGCGACAGCGGAGACAACGGGAGCAAAGCTCGGGATCGGTATGGTGCGCGGCCGATCCAAGCCCTGATACAGACAGCCGAGGCACGCGGTTTTGCCGGGACGGAAGGTGTAGACCGAGCCGTTCAGCCCGTCTATGCCCGCGTCGACAAGGGGTATCCGCGCCGCTACGCAGGCTCGGTTGGCGATGAGGCGCGCCGGAATCGAGTCTACCGCAAGCAGGACAAGATCATACCCGCGCAACATGCCGGACGCGTTCTCTTCCGTCATGCAAACATCATGCGCTTCCAACCGGAGTTCCGGCGCGAACGCGCGGAGTTTTTCGCATGCCGACGCAGCCTTGCTCCGGCCAAGATCGGCGGGCGTATGCAAAAACTGGCGGTTGAGGTTGCTGAGTGCTACGACGTCCCCGTCGCAAAAACCGATCCGCCCGACGCCGATGCCGCAAAGATCGTAGAGCAGCGTAGACCCTAAGCCGCCGCACCCGACGACAAAGACAGACGAAGCGGAGAGCTTCTCCAGGCCGTGCCTGCCGATTTCCGGCAGCAACACCTGCCGTTCGTACCGTGCGCCGTCCATGCGGGTTTAGGAACGGAGGCAGTCGATCAACGCGCGAAACTCCGGCTCATGCCAGAGAACAGGGACGGGATAGATCGGGTTTGCCTCTTTCATGGCCCATTTGATCATCTGCGGAATGTCCTTTTCTTGAATGAAATCAAAGCTGGACTGGATGCGCATATCCGCATTCATACGGCGGATCTCACGGATAAACGCCTTGGCCTTTTCTTCGTCATCCTTGCCGTTGATGCCGACCGCTTCCGCAAGGCGCGCGAGTTTTTGATAGACGGCGGAGCCGAACGTTTCCATCACGCAGGGCAATATCACCGCGTTGGCGAGGCCGTGCGGCGTGCCGTACAGCCCGCCGAGCGTATGTGCGACACCGTGCACATACCCCACGCACGCGCGCGTAAACGCCGCGCCCGCATAAAACGCGGCGAGCTGCATGTTGTAGCGCGCGGTCAGATCGGTTCCATCCCGATAGACCTTCTCCAGATTTTCGAATATGAGTTTGACCGCCTCAACCGCGAGGGCATCCGTCGATTTCGGCGCAAAACGATTGGTATACGCTTCCACCGCATGCGTGAGCGCGTCCATACCCGTCGTACTCGTGATATGCGGTGGGAGGCCGACCGTCAGTTCCGGATCGAGCACCGCATAGCGCGGGATCAGGCAAAGATCCTGAATCGCATATTTGTGGTGTGCCGCGCGGTCGGTCACCACGGCCGCGATGGTGGTTTCAGAGCCGGTACCCGCCGTTGTCGGAACCGCAAAGAGCGGGGGCAGGCGTTTGAGCACACGGAGCGTTCCGCCCATTCTGGCGACGCTCTGGCGCGGTTTTACCACGCGCGCACCGGCGGCCTTCGCGCAGTCCATCGCGGAGCCTCCGCCGAACGCGACAATTCCGTCGCACTTGTGTTCCACATACATCTTCCGCGCGGCTTCGATATTCTCGATCGATGGGTTTGGCTCCACGCCGTCGTAAACGATGCCTTCAAGCCCAGCCGCGTCGCACGCGGCAAAGAAGGAGTCCAGAACGCCGAGCTTGCGCAGGACGGAATCGGTCACGATGAGGACCCGGTTCACGCCTTTGCTCCTGATGAATGCCGGCAGCTGCTTGATGCTGCCGGCGCCGCGCAAAAGTTCCGGCTGGCGCCATGGCATGAGATACATGCAGGAAGTGAGCACAAACTGAAACACGCGGTACCAGATTTTTTTGAGTGTCCAAAGCATGGTTTCGCGCCTCCAAACTTCAATTTGTCGATCATAATCGATACTGTATTGTATCATGCCAAATTTTGAACCGCAATCGACGCACAATCTAAAATCATCACGGTGTTGCTTGAAAACGGCGCGCCATGCGATTTTTCGGCGAACAGATGCAATCGGTTTGTCACAATGTGACATGATGAAGGCAGAGAAAGCCGATTTTCGTTTTTCATTTCTGGAAGAGCAGAGAGAAGAATTATTGTATATACAAAAAATCGAAAAAACGCGAATTACGTCGATTATTCTCGAAGAATAGCGGAACCGTTGAAATTTGTTATTTTGTAGATTAATGTCTGTTTATAGGGGAAATTTAACAGGGAGGACAGACATGTGAGGCCTAAAATCGATCAGGAATTGCTTCGCCTCGGCGCGCCTACGGGACGCCTCGGATATGTGCAGATGGCGATGACGCTGGAGCTTATCATGCAGGAGGAACAGGTGACCAGCACCACCCGCGTACTATATCCGAAAGTGGCGGAACGCTGCGGCACCAAACCCGCGCGCATCGAGCGAAATGTGCGCGAAGAGATCAAGGCGATCTGGAATTTCGGCAATCAGAAACGGCTGGATCAGCTCTTCATCAACCGGGGAAAGTATCCGCCGGGAAATAAGGAGTTTCTATACACGATCGCACGATACTTGCAGCAGAACGGTTGACAGCGGCCGGCGGAGAAACTAAAAAAGCGGGGGAAGTATTCCTCCGCTTTTGCGTTGTGTGTTTCAATCAAAACGAGCGCACGGGTTCGATCGTCTCGCTGCGCGGATAGACGTATTCCATCTTTGGCGGCATGGAGTTATAGACGCGCTCGATCGTGAGAATGCCTTTATGGTATCGTCCCTTGACGAGTACGCTCTCCATCTTCAGGTTCAGGCAGAGGATGGAGACCTTCGCGCCGTCGGGGATCCGGCGCAGCTCCCTGCCGAACGGCAGGCCGCTGAGCGCGATGCGATCCGACCCCGCGCTGGTTGCTTGCACGACGGGCAGGAGCACGGCCTCGCCGGATGCATCGTAGTAACAAAGGAATTTCAGCGAATCCAACTGGGCAAAGAGCTGCTGACCAACCAGCGGCAGCGCGTTCTTCTCGCATTTGCGAACGAAAAGAGCCTTTATCCGGGAAAGAATCGCGCCTAGAACGATGGAACCCATCGGCAGCGGCTTTAATGCGCTGATGCGATCCAGATTCAGATAGAAGATGCGATAGAACCCCATATAGGAATTGTAGCGAAAGAGCGGTTTGTTGTTATACAGGTCGAACTCCCTGCCTGTGTTTGCGCTGTGCGTATAGGTGGCGTTGCCGGAGAGATAGCGTTTATCTGCGCTGAGCGCAAGAAAACCCACGCGCGGGCGATCCATGATGAACCGCTTGCTCAGCCCCGCCGAAAACTGCCCGAACGTCAGCGCATGATCGCCCAGCGCCTGAATGGACGAGAGAAAGGAAAGATGCGGATACCCGCTCTCGTCTTCCGTCGCCAAAACTCCGACTTTGCTGTCGCAGGCCATCATGGCGATGGCGGCTTCGTCAATCCTGTCCGAATACGAAGGTTTCATATGCTCTCCTCCGAAATATAATCGTCGATCGCGTTCTTCTCTGCGAATGCTAGGTTTATGCGTCCTGGGCGAGTGCTCCTGTTATGCGAATATCATCGCAGGCGCGGGTGCTCCGGGCGACGGCAAGGAGTTCCTCCATGCGCCGCTTTGTCACGAGCGGCGTGTTTTTGAACGCCCAGTCGATGTCGAGCCGCTCATATTTGTCCGTACAGAGGTTGTTGAAGGCACAGAGTTCCCAGCGCTCCGCGCCGCCGATGGCGGAGATGCGCTCGCCGATGGCGCGAATGTTCTCGTCGGAATCTGTTGCGCCGGGGATGACCGGGGTGCGGATCCAGAGCCGGCCGTTGCCCTTTGCCCAGAGCGCCGCGACGCCGAGGTTTCTCAGAATCATCGCGTTTCCGCGTCCGGTCCAGCGCATGTGATCCGCGTCGTTCATGATCTTCAGATCATACAGCAGGATGTCCGTATACGGAAGAGCCGCCTGCAGCTGTTCGGTAAACACCATGCCGCTGGTGTCGACCGCGGTCTGTATGCCCTCCAGCTTCAGCAGACGGAGCAGCTCGATCGTGCCGTCCTGCAGCAGCGCCTCGCCGCCGGAGAGGGTCACGCCGCCATCGCGCCCGAAGTAGGCACGATCCTTGACCAGCTCGCGGCAGAGTTCCTCCGGCTCCGCGTCGATGCCCTTGCATTCCAGCGCGAGCGTGGGGCAGGCACAGACGCACGCGCAGCAGCCCGTGCAGAGTCTGCGGTCGATGTGCACGCCGCTTTCGTCGCGTGTCAGGCTTTCGTTGGGACAGACGGAATCGCAGCTGCCGCAGCGGATGCAGCGCGCAGAGATCCAGTGCACCTGGAATTTTTTTGCGATGCTCTCGGGATTGTGGCACCATGCGCAGGCGAGCGAGCAGCCCTTGAGGAAGATCGTCGTACGAAGGCCGGGCCCGTCCTCGCTGGACATGCGCTGAATATCGAGATAGCGGATTTTTGTCATATCAATACCGACAGTAACTTTCCTTTATAAATGATGATGGGATGCTGCAAACGAATCCGTTGAATCTGTCACTTTCCTTTATGGGGATACTGTATTGTGCGTTTTGCTCAATACCGGTTGTGACTTTCCCTCGCGATGATTTCGTTTTGCAGCTCCCGGCCGATGCTCGTGAAGTATGCGTTATAACCGGTGACACGCACGAGCAGGTTTTTGTAGTTTTCCGGGTGCTTCTGCGCATCCCTGAGCGTCTCCGCGTCAAGGATGTTGATCTGCAGCGCGGTGCCGCCGTTTTGCGCATAGCCGCGCAAAAACGCCTTGAGCTTCTCGCGCCGCTCGCTGCCTTGCATGAGCGCGGGCGAGAGTGTGATCGTATGGCTGGCTCCGTTGGGAAGCAGGTTGCGGATGTTGCCGGATTCATCCCTGCCGCCGAGCACTTTGCCGACGGAGTTTGCGTTGCCCGTAGGCCCGTTGGTGTCCGCGCCGTTGACGGGGCAGATGGCGTTGCTTAAAAACTGCCCGCGTGCGCGGCCGTCCGCCGTTGCGGAGAGGATGAAGCCGGAGCTGATCCAGTAATTCCA
The DNA here is from genome assembly GCA_964409605.1 of uncultured Christensenella sp. Lineage (GTDB taxonomy): Bacteria > Bacillota > Clostridia > Christensenellales > CAG-138 > UBA7703. Next base: position 12,486 of record CAYPEV010000046.1, read on the forward strand.
GCTCAGCATGCCGGGGCGGAACTGCGCGTTTGTGCTGTTGGTTTTGTAACCCCAGACGATGTCTGACCAGTCGTTCATGAGCCGCAAAGCGAGCGCATCCGCGTCGTCGTCGTCCCTGCCGTATTTCGGCGCGCGGTTCTTCGCCTGCGCTTGAAGAATCTCATAGCCCTGCCAGTTGGCTTTCAGCGCTTTGATCAGCGTATCCATCGTACAGAGCCGTTTGTCATAAACAAGATAACGGATTGCGAGCAGAGAGTCAACCGTGGTCGCGAACGTTACGCCTTCGACGGTGACGAACGAAAGCTCTGCTCCGCCCTGCGTGCAGTCCTTTCCGCTCTCCGCGCAGCCCTTGACAAGGCAGCTGAGGTACGGCGTCGGCGCGAACTGCGCGCGCAGCTCCGTGGAGCGCTCGTAGAGGCGCGCCATGCGATCCATCACATAGCGCAGCTGGATCAAGAACGCCGCGTAAAACGACTCAAAGTCCGCAAACGCGCGCGGGTCTCCCGTCCTCGGCGCTTCGGTTTCGGCGGGATACGGTTTGCCCCAGAGTGCGTCCGTATACTCGATCAAGTCCTGACCGTTGCCCAGCGTGAGCTCCACCGCTTTGACGAGGTTCGGGTTGCAGTCCACGGTCGCCGAGCGGTCGTTTCCGCACATGGTGTTCTCGAGGCACCCCACGGAGGCATAGTCAAACACGTTGTCCTCATGGATCAGGTGTTCCACATGCGCGCGCTTGGCCTCTTCGAGCATACCTGCGATCGAACGCTCGTCAAAGTTGAGCAAAAACGGTGCGCCCTGGCTTGCAGCGATCATATCGACGACTTTGTCCAAAAGCGCGTCGGGGGAGTTTTTGTGCAGGCGCATGTTCGGCTTGGGCTCGAGGATCGGGCTCATCTCGTCGATGACCTCCAGAAACACCCAGGTCAGCTCGTTTGTCATGTCCTCTCCGCCCTTGCCAAGGCCGGAGAGGTTAAAGAGCTGCCCGTAGCCCGCCGTGATGCCCTGATTGCCTGTCTGGATCATCGCGTCGTAGGCGTAGTTGCAGTGCATCCAGAAGCACTTTAAG
>CAYPEV010000047.1:0-13513 GCA_964409605.1 uncultured Christensenella sp.
CTTCCCTGCGGGATTCTCTATGAGTGCCGGATCGCGGAGCCGCAGAATTATTGCCGAACGCTCTGCATGCAGTATCTGCATCCCGACTATCGCTTTCTGGACGACGCGGAGCTTGCGAAATATGAGCACGCGGGCGTCAAGACCAGCCCATGGACGGTCGACGGGGACGACGATATTCGTTATTTGCTTGGCCAGAAGAACATCTTTGCCATCATGAGCAATCGGCCGGATCGCGTGCTCGCCCTGCGGGACGGAAAATAGCTCAAGCCAATCAACCATCTCTCTCAATACAAAAAGACCGCCGGGCAAATGGCGGTCTTTGTTGCGTTATACGACTCTTTGCGGCGGCGCATATTGGCCGATGACCGCCTCCGCGGCCCTTAGTCCGTCTATTGCCGCGGAAACAATGCCGCCCGCGTAGCCTGCGCCCTCCCCGACGGGATACAACCCCGCGCAGGAAGCGCTCTCCATGTTTTCCCCGCGCAGGATGCGCAGCGGCGCGCTGGTACGCGTCTCGACGCCCGTCAGCACCGCGTCCTCGCGATCAAAGCCTTTCAGCTGTCTGCCAAAGGCGCGCATGCCCTCGGCAATACCCTGCGCCACAAACGGCGGCAGCACGCGCCAAAGGTCGCAGGCCTGCACGCCGGGGCGATAGGACGGCGCGATTCCGCCAAAGCCTCCCGGCGCTTCCTTCCGCAAAAAGGCGCCGAGCGTGCTCGCCGGGGCAGCGCCGCCTCCGCCGCCCGCAAGAAACGCCGTCTGCTCCAATTGTTTCTGAAAGCGCATGCCGCCCAGCGCATCCGCTCCACAATCGCTTGGGTTAACCTGAACCACGACGGCTGCGTTTGCGTTTTCCGCATTTCGGGCGTAGTTGCTCATGCCGTTGACCACGATCTCGTCCCGCGCGGAGGCGCTTGCGATCACGCTGCCGCCCGGGCACATGCAAAAGGTATATACCCCCCGCTCGCCCGACTGCGCCGTGAGCCGGTATTCGGCGGCACCAAGGCGCGGATGTCCCGCCAGTTCACCCAGCTGTGCGCGGTCGATCATCGTCTGCGGGTGCTCCACGCGTACGCCAACCGCAAAGGGCTTCGGCGCGAGCGCAATTCCGGCGTCAAACAGCATCTGATACGTATCCCGCGCGCCCTGCCCGATGGCGAGCAGGAGCGACGCGCATTCGATCGTCTCGGTGCCGTCTTGCGTTGTGACGATCACGCGCGAAAGCCTTCCGTTGTTTTGTTCTATGCCGCTCAGCCTGGCGCGAAAGCGCACCTCGCCGCCGAGCCGCTCAATCTCCCGGCGCATGGCGGAGACGACGCCGCGCAGGCGGTCGGTGCCGATGTGCGGTTTTGCGGCGGAGAGAATCTCCTCCGGCGCTCCAAACTGCGCCAGCGTGCTGAGAACCAGAGCGCCGCGCGCGTCCTTGCTGCGTGAGGTCAGTTTCCCGTCGGAGAACGTTCCCGCCCCGCCTTCGCCGAACATGACGTTGGAGTCTTCGTCCAACTCGCCGGTCGACCAATAGCGCTCCACACATTGCGTGCGCTGCTTGATGGCGTCTCCGCGCTCCAGCACGAGCGGCTTGTAGCCATGCTTCGCCAGCTGGTACGCCGCAAACAGGCCGGCAGGGCCGAGTCCCGCCACGATGACGCGACCGCGCAGCGGCTCTGTACCTGTCGCGATTTCATAATCCTCCGCCTCCGCATACGCCTCCGCATGCGGGTTTGCGCGCGCAAGCAGACGCTTCGCCGCGTCATCCTCCACCTCCGCCACAGCGCAAAGCAGGAAGTGTATATCCTGCTTTTTTCGCGCGTCCAATGCTCGGCGCGTGATGCGCACGTTCAAAATCTGATTCGCGTCCAACCCCACAAGGTTTGAAATCCGCTGTTTGAGCAGTTCATCCCCTTCCGAGATCGGTTGCTTGATGTTGTTGATGCGGAGTTTCATGCCGGATTCTCCCCGTATGCAGAATTTCTTGTTGCGTTAGGCTGGCCGCCGAACAAGAACGGCGGAGCTGACGCCCCGCCGCAGTGTTTTCAAAACGGCCTGTTATTTGGGTTGATCGATGGTCACCGTCACTTCGGTGACGGAGAGCGTGGTCGTCAGTTCGATGGTTGCGTCCGCGTCCCGCACAACTACGGAGACAGGCAGCTTGTATACGCCCGGCGTAAGGCCTGCCACATCGACAAACAACTGCACGTCGCTGCGCGAGAGCATGCTCACGAGGCTGTAGCGGCCCTCAATCGTCAGATCCGCAGCAGGTATGCTGAGCGAAACATTTGCCCTGCCCTGCTTGCCGTGGACTTGAATCTCCAGCTGTTCGAACAGCTGCGTGATGATCATCTCGCGCACTTCCAGAAGGATGGACACCGTCTCGCTGTCGAGCAGCCGCACCCCATCCGGAACGATCAGTTCGCCGGTGACGGTCATCGTGGTGTCGAGTCCGTTTACAGCGATCGGCTCGAGCGCAATCAGGTCGATCTTATCCAGCGTAGCCTGATCGCCAACGAGGCGCACGGTTGCCGGCGTTGCGACCGCCTTGATGATCTCGTGATTGGCGGCGAGATTATCCGCTCCGACCAGCGAGCTTTCTACATCGATGGGCACGTTTTTCATCGGATTGATCGGAAGCCGCACCGTCGAGGTCGGCAGCGTTCCGATGATGATATCCGACGAAACGATCTTGTTGTTCTTGTCGTAAAATACGACGTCAAACGTACTGTAGATCGTGCTTGTCCTGTCGTTTAAGTCGACGATGCACTCGCCATGTGTGATCGTTGAGATATCTGTCCTGGGTCCCGTGATGTCGAGCCGCGCCGTTGTGGAAAGCGCGTCCATATCCGCCCAGTAGCCTTCCGGCAGCGCGCCGGAGAACGTGGTTGTGATGGGGATCGTCTTGGTGACCAGCGTATCGATCTCCACCGATACCGTTGCGGGTGTGATCGATTGCACCACGCCGAGCGAAGAGGTGACCACCGCCTGAATCGGCAGATTGTATTCCCGCGCCTCGCTGATGTTGCGCAGGCTGATGGAAGCCACGATCGAACTCGGCGTTACATATGCATAGTTCGTGATCTGCGTGCGCACCTTGACGGTGACGTCCTGCAAAATCTCGCTGCGATCCCCGCGTACGCAGTAGCCCTGCGCAATCAGTTCCGCCTCGCCGTCAAAGCTCGTCGCAACATTGGGCACTTCCTTTTCGCGCATCGGCTTTTGGTCGGTCAGCACATAGCCCCAAAGCAACATGGCAAACACGAAGGCGATCACCTTGAGCGCCATGTTCTTCGTGAAAAAGTTTTTGAATCCTCGAACCAGTCTTGCTTTATCGATCTTAGGAATGTTCATGCGATCCCTCCGTGGGCTTCCGCTTGATCCAGCTGAAAGCGGATGCGTTTCCCGCCTGTAAAAACAGGCTTTCCAGCAGGTTGGAGAGCGCCTTTGCGTCGATGTATCGAACGAGTTTCCCATCGCGCGCGATGGAGATCGCGCCCGTCTCTTCGGAGACGATGATGGTCACGCTGTCGGAAACGGTGGAAACGCCGAGCGCCGCGCGGTGACGCGTGCCGAGCTCTCGGGAGACGGTTAAGTCGTCCGAAAGCGGCAAAAAGCATCCGGCGGCGAGGATCGTGGACCCGCGAACGATGACCGCGCCATCGTGCAGCGGCGTGTTGGGCTCGAATATGTTTTCGATCAGCGCGCCGGAGAGCGCGCCTTCGATGCGCGTGCCGGTGCTGACGAGATCGCCCAGCCCAGTCTTTTGTTCAAACACGATCAGGGCGCCGACCCTTCGATGCGACAGCGAGAGAATCGCCGTCTGCATGTCGCGTATCAGTGCGGTGCTCTGTACGCTCGCGGTGTCAAACCAGCCTTTGCCGAGCCGTTTCCCGCTTCTGCCGAGCTTCTCCAGCACGCGGCGGATCTCCGGCTGGAAGAGGATAAACAGCACGATGATGATCGAGCCGGATGTCAGGATTGAATCCAGCAGCCAGCTTAAGATCGTCAGCGAAAACAGCTGCGCTACGATCGAGCACAAAAATAGAAGCCCAACGCCCTTGAGCACCTCGTATGCGCGCGTTTCCTTTGTCCAGACGATCAGCTTATAGATCAGTACGGTGATAATCGCGATGTCGAGAATATCCTGTATGAAGAACTGCGAAAAGCCGCTCGCTAGCGCCTTTGTGATGCTGGTGTACGACAAACCCTCGTTCTCCTTTCTTCTGCGTCAATGTACGCAAATAGCGCGCAAAACCCGCAGGCTATTCTTCAACAACGTGTCCCGCGATATCCATTTCGTATGCGATTACTTTTTCGTTGAGCGTTTTCCCCGTGAGTCTGCCGTGTTCTTCATATTCCCGCACGGCAAGCTCGGCGAGCTCTTTCTGCCTGCGCAGGCCCTCATCGTCCAGAACCGGCTCTTCGATGGGAAGCCCATCCAGCTTGCGAACCTTTGTCTTCATCATTTTTTCCTGCCTAATAGGTATATTATATCATAGAGCAAACCGCGGTTTGGTGGATAATTTTGAATTTTCCGTGGCGTTTTCTCGCATATTGCTTGGTCGTATGCAAAAAATGGAACGCACTTCTTATGCAAGCGAACCGCAAACGCGGTATGATTTGGAAGGGATCACGCGCCAACAAAGCAGCGTTGTAAAGTTGGCAGTCTGTTGAAGATGCGGTCGAAGAAGAGTGTGATATCTTTCTCTTTATTATTTGCACAAGATCGTGATAAAATCAAGTGGAAGCAAGTCGTTTTCGACCGATCCGGGAGGGTTTATGTCCATTCTTCTCTACCACGGCTCCTCCGTCGGCGGCATCCAAACCTTAAAGCCTTCTATCGCAGATCACGGTAAGCCGTATGTGTATTTTACGACCAACGCCGTTTCCGCGGCGTTGTATGCCGCGCGTGCCATTGAGCGCCCGTATTATTGGGTGCCCTATGGCTATGACGCGCAGGGAAGAATCCACTATACCGAAGTATGGAAAAACGCGTTTTCGGATGTTTTTTCCGGCAAAACCGGCTACTTGTACTGCTGTGAGGCGGATGACCGATCGCTTCTGCGATTTCCGACGCATCAGAGCCTGCGCCTCTCGCCGGAGGAAGTCCCAGTCGCCCGCAGCGAGCGGATCGAAGACCTGCTCTCGTGGTTTCTGCAGCGGGAGCGGGACGGAAAACTCATCGTGCAGCGGTTTGAATCGCTGAATCCGGAACAGCTCTCGCTCTGGTACGGCATGGTGCTGGAAGAGCTGATCGCGCATTTTTCCAATGCAGAACCCAATCATCCGTATACCCGCTTTGTACAGGAAAAACTGCCGGGCGTCTGGGAGCGTTTTCTGCACGAAGCGCAGTAAAGGAATAAACCCGCTGATAAAAAACGCGTCGCCTGTGACCGGCGACGCGTTCTTATGTCTAGGCATCCAGAAGGCAAGGCTTCATTTGGCAGTTCCGCCGGGTTCGCGCAGCATACACCAAAATGGCGCTCCGTCGGCGGGGACAGTGTCCGCATGCATCAGACGAAACCCGAGCCGTTCATAGTAGGCAACGTTATCAAGTTGGTGCGTCTCGAGATAGATCGGCATGGATTCCAGGTCGGCCTTTGTATACAGCGCCTGTAAAAGCTCTTTGCCCACGCCGCCACGCTGGCGGGATGGATCGACCGCGATGCCCCAAAGATAGTAGTGCGGACGATCTTTGAGCAGCCGCTCCTGCGTGTCCGCAAGATATGTTTCGCTTGCGCTCACCTTTTGATATTGCCTTAACCCGACCACAAGCGGCGCTGCCAGAAAACCGCTTTTGACATAATCAATGTCGCTCAGCCGCGTATGTCCCGGCGGAAGCAGAAACAGTACGCCCGATAGATCGTCCGCCGCAAAAACTTCTCCATAGGCCAATGCGCTCTTGAGCACATGCGCCATATACCAGGGAAGTTTCCATCTTCGTTTCTTCTCGTCCGGAAAATAGGAGATCAGGGAGGGATACGAAAAGAAGGCCCGCGCTACGACCGCGGCCGCCTTCTTCCGATCCGAGTGCTTCAGGTGAGCGACCATTTTTATTTCCCTTCCTCGCGCGTTGTATGCTCGCGCACAATATTCATCAGCAAAGTTTGCAGTTCTTCCTTCTGCTGTTTGTTTGGCGGCGCAAACTGGTATTGTTCCGAGAACCACATCCCGTCCATTGAAAGGCGGACGAGCAGCCCCAGCGCAGGCGTTGGCGCCCGTCGCGTAATTTCAAGCTGAATGCGTTCGAACCGTTCGCGCAGGGGATTCAGCAAGGCGGGGTCGCGAACGATAGCCGCCTGAATCGCGCGGGACACTTGTTCCGGATCTGCCATGGTCCGAAAGGAAGCGCGTATATAAGCCGCCAGATAATCCCCGTCCGCTCGCTCGAGTTCCTCCGCAAGCGCGGCATCGACGCGGTCGATCGATCGCGCGATCATGCCGGAAATCAACGCGTTCTTCGAAGGAAAGTGATACAGCAATCCGCCCTTGCTCACGTTTGCTTCCAGAGCAACCGCTTCCAGCGTAAAAGACTCCGCGCCGTATTGCAGCAGCACGCGGTTTGCCGCGTCCAATATCGCGTTTTTTGTATGCTCCGATTGTCTCGTCTTTGTCATGCGATTACTATACCGTCCGGACGGTATTCTGTCAATAGAAATGTACCGTTCATTCAATTATTGACACAAAAATGGCACGCTGCTTCCATGTAGCGTGCCATTTGCGATCCTGTGACCCGATCAGCCGTTCTTCACGGTCGGGGTCCAATATTGTCCTCCATAGAGATCCGTAATGCGGTACGTCATCTCCCAGTTGACGCCGTCGCCCAGCGGCGCATTGCCGATCTCCCAGCTGCCGGTGGCAGTCATCCGCTCGCCGAGATAGAAAGCGTCGTTGAACGTGCCGTCGTAGTTGTAGTAATCGCAGAGGAAATCGATCTCATCACCCGCTTTGATCTCCACGAGCCCCTTCATCACCGTGTCGGTCGCGTTTGCCTCGTAGTCATACTGCGCGCCGAGCACCGCGCCATAGGGGTTCTCGTTTGTAAACTCCAGAATGATGTTCACGCGCGTGCCGTTGAGCATCGCAGGAATGCGGCCGAGAATCGTAAAGCTCTCGTCGACCTGATCCTCGCTGACCAAATAATATGCGACGATCTGCCCGTTTAAGGACATCCACGTGCCGTCATACGCCATGATGAGGTCGTTGTCCGCGTCGTAGTCGGCAACGTTGTCGAGGCCGAGGTCGATGTATCCGCCGCCATCGTCGAGATAAACGTTTTGCTCCAGCGTGACCACGCTGCTCCATTGCTCCTCGGTGAGCACCAGCGTCGGCACATCGCCCTTATAGGTGAGCATCAGGTTCGCAAAGCCCGCGTTGTTCGCCTGATAGGACGAAAGCGAGCTGCGCACGAGGTCTTCATCCACCCAGCTGGAGTCCTTGTCCCCTGTCACCACGCTGCGGTTACTCAGGAAGAGGTCCAGCAGCTGCGTAACCGTGTCAGCCGAGCCGCTCGCGGTGTCTTCGCTGCTGAGCGTCCCGCCGAGCAATGATCCAAGAAGGCTCCCCGAATTGTCGCCCAGCAGTGTGCCGAGCGGGTTTTCGCTCGATCCGCTCGCGACCTGTCCGCCCGCGGCGACGGAGGCAAAGCTCTTGATACACTCGGAATAGCTCTTGTCCAGCCCGATGGCATTATAGGTTTGAATCGCCGTGCTGACCTTGTTCATCGACTGATACGGGAAATAGATCGAAAGCCCGTTGGCATGCGAGATGTTGGTGGAGTTGCGGTTGTACTTCACCGCGGCGCGCAGCGTGCCCGCGAGCGCGTTCGCCTCGTCCGTGGCAAGATTTTCCGCAAAGTGGATCAGGTCGATCTGGTTGATCCTGCTGCTCGTGGAGAAATCACGCGATCCGCTTCTCGCCGTTGCGACCGTGTTGAAACCGTCGCCGGCGATGAGCTGGCTGGTAGAGGAAGAAAACGCGTTAAACGCCGCGGGAACCGTCCCGCCGAGCTCCGCGAGGTCGGTGATGGAGAGCGTGGTCTGGCTGCCGCTGCCGCTCATCTTCACATAGTCGTCGATGATGTTTTTGCCGACGTCGAGCGAGTCCATCGCGGGATTCGCCGAGAGTTCGGAGAGCCAGTTGGTATAGTACCAGCCCGTGCCAGGCTCCACCGCTTCGGAGGCGACCAGATAATCGCCGTATTGCCCGGCGACCAGCGCAGTCTCCAGCGTCGCCATCAGGCACGCGTCAAAGCCGATGATGTCGAACTTCACGCCGCCGTTTTTCAGCGCGGTGTCGATTTCATCGAGGCTCATGCTGTCTCCGGGGAAGAGTTCGTCATAACCGTATGCCGTCAGCGAGCCGCCGCCGTGATCCCAGAGAATGAGCATGTATCGGTCCGCGGGGAATTCCCGCGCGCTGAACTGGATAAAGTCCGTCAGCGTGTTGGGATCCACCATCGAGCGCTTACCGACCTTCGCGTTCAGCGTCTCGATGCCGCCCTGCTTGACGCGGAACCGTTGGTTGGTGTTGCTCTTGACGATCTGGTTTTGCCAGGTGGATGTGCCGCCGGTTTCCACGATCACGTTGATGTTGCTGCCCAGCGTCGCGCTGACCATCTCCTCCAGGTCGGAAGTCGCCATGCCGCTCTTGCTCTCAAGATCGGTACCGCACATGAAGATCATCACGGTGACACTCTGCGCATCGGCGGTGTCGGTAAACTTTTCGCGCGCGGCGGAGGCGACGTCGCGGTTCGGCTCGTGCGCCTTATAAACCTCGTCCGTACTGGAAACGGGCGCGATCTGCCCTGTGGTGCTTCCATAGTTGCCAAGCAGCGAACCGAGCGCATCCGAAACCGAGCCGGAGGAGCTTGATCCGGAGCTGTCCGTGGTATCCACGCTGCTCAGGCCGGAGTCCGTCGTCGTATACTCGCCAAGCAGACTGCTCAACAGCCCGCCCTGCGTATTGCCGGAGCACATGTTGAGCAGCAGCACCGCGCCGACCACGATCAGCACGAGTACGAGCAGTCTGCCGAGACAGCCGCGCTTGTTGGTTCCGTTTCCGTTGTTGCTTGCCCCGCCAAGAAGCAGCGCGAGCAGAACGGCAAGCAATCCGCCGCCGCCAACGCCGCGATCTCCGCCGGAGCCGCCGAACGAATCACCGGAGGACCCGCGCGGACCGTTTCCGACGCTGCCGCTGCCGAGGCCGCTCCCGCGGCGATAGGCGTTCCCTCCGCCGGAGACGGTTCTTCTCGATCTGCCGCCCGGCCTGTTTGCTGGACTCATATTGATTTCCTCCTGAATGGTGCTTGAAGCATTTTGTGCATGTGTTTGGTAGCCAATACAGAACAGTATATTGCGGTTATGGGTACGCTGTGCGTGAGAACGTCACAAACGCACGTTAAAAAGTCACCACAGAAAAATGCGTTCCCGCTTCAGATCCTTAGCCCCGCCGCATCGCGTCGAAATGAGCGATGAATCTATCGTTATCTTACCATTCACCCGCGTCCGCGTCCAGTTGTATGCTTTCTGAAATCGTGCTAAAATGAAGCTATGCAGGTTCAAACTCCACAAAAAAGAATCGCTTCCCTATTGCTCGCATGCTTGCTGCTCGTGTGCGCCGGGTGTGCGTATGGGGAAAAAGCCGCACCTTCGCCGAGTGTCACACCGTTTACGATCGTGTCCGACACCCCGGAGCCGCAAGGCGTAGCGACGCCGCTTCCGCAGCCGCAGCTGAAATACATCTTCCTTTTCATCGGAGACGGAATGGGGTATGCGCAGGTTCAGGCCGCGCAGGAAGCACGCGCGGCGGGCGGGCTTGAGCCGCTCAGCTTTGTCGATTTTCCTGTGCAAGGCTCGGTAAAAACAAATAATGCGCAAGATAACGTGACGGATTCTGCCGCAGCCGCCACCGCGATCTCGACCGGCACAAAAACGCTGAACGGTTATCTTGGGCTGGACGCGAATAAAAGCAGAATAGAGACCATCGCGGAAACGCTCCGCAATATAGGTCGAAAGATCGGTATCCTGACCACTGTTTCGCTGGATCACGCGACGCCTGCCGGATTCTTTGCGCATGTGGACTCGCGCCGCAGCTATTCTACCATCGCCGACGACCTCTTTGCCAGCGGGTTTGATTTCTTTGCGGGCGGAGGCTTTCATAACACGCCGGACGCAGAGGATCATGCTTTTGAAAACGGCTATCAGTTGATTCATTCGTTCGAAGAAGCGCCTGTCAGCACGGTGGGTGGGCTTATCCTCTCCTCCACGATGATCTTTGGCGATTACGGGGTACTGCCCGCGATCGACGGCGGCGCGCGGACAAGCTGGCTGAAAAAAGCGACCGATCTCGGCATTTCGCGCCTCACCGCGCCCGAAGGGTTCTTTCTGATGGTGGAAGGCGGCCGTATCGACTACTTCTGCCACTATAACGACGCGGCTTCGTTCGTCGCGGAACTGTTCGATATGGACGAAGCGATCCAAAGCGCGCTCGATTTCTATGCGCAGCATCCGCAGGAAACGTTGATTCTCGTCACCGCCGACCATGAAACGGGCAATGTATCGCTCCTCGAAGGCGACCGTACCGCTCTGCTTCGGCAGATCATCTCCAGCGATATCTGCGACGATACGTTGGTTGCGGACTGCGTCGCCGCCCAAACCCCGTTTGAGGAGGCGCTGCCGCTGTTTGTTTCCGCCTTTGGCTTGAATGATTTGACCGCCGAGGAAACGGCGGCGCTGCAAAAAGCGTATGATTCCACGATGCTTCAAAACATGCCGGGCAACACGAGCGACGAGGAAAGCGGCGTCTATGAGGCGATCACAACCGCATGCATCCAGCTTGTCGCCGCGCGCGCGGGATTGGCATTCGGCTCCGGCGGGCATACGGGCAAGGATGTACCGATTTTCGCGCTCGGAATCGGTTCCGAATTCTTTGGCGGAACGTTTGAAAACACGCAGATTCACGACTCGATTCTTCAGGCGGTTGCCGCTTACCCGCTCTCCTGAACGGAAGCGCTCCGCCTTTTGTCCTACAGGCAACACGAACGATATCTTGCACGGAAAGGCCAACACGTATGAAACTCACGTTCATCGGCGCGGATCACGAAGTTACGGGAAGCTGTACGCACCTCGAGATCTGCGGCAAGCGCATTCTCATCGACTACGGCATGGAGCAGGGCAAGGATTTCTATCAAAACGCGCCGCTGCCCACACTGCCCGGCGAAATCGACGCTGTACTGCTCACGCATGCGCACATGGACCACTCCGGTTTGCTGCCGCTTTTGTTTAAGAACGGCTTCAAGGGCGCGGTCCACGCGACGAAGCCGACCAATAACCTTTGCGAGATCATGCTGCGCGACAGCGCGCACATTCAGGAGTTTGAAGCCGAGTGGCGCAATCGCAAAGGCGCGCGCAGCGGCGAAAAGCCGTATGTGCCGCTGTATACCATGAAGGACGCGGAGGGCATCTTAAAGCAGTTCGTGCCCCACCGGTATGATGAAATATTCACGCTCTTTGACGGGATTCAGGTGCGTTTTACCGATGCGGGGCATCTGCTCGGCTCCGCCTATATCGAGATCTGGATCGACGAGGACGGCGAGAAGCGCAAAATCGTGTTCTCCGGCGATATCGGCAACGTCAATCTGCCGCTGCTGCGCGATCCTTCGCTGGTCGACGAGGCGGACTACATCATGGTGGAGTCCACCTATGGCGATCGCGTCCACGACGCGCCGCCGGATTATGCGCGCGCACTCGCGGACGTGCTGCAAACAACCTTTGACCGAGGCGGCAGCGTGATCGTCCCGTCCTTTGCCGTCGGCCGCACGCAGGAGCTTCTATACTTCATCCGCCACATCAAAGATGAAGGGCTTGTGCGGGGACATAAAAACTTCCCCGTGTTTGTAGACAGTCCGCTGGCGAACGCCGCAACCCGCATCTATCTGGAAAACGCCGAGTTTTGCTATGACGACGAGGCGCGCGCGTTTGTGGAGCAGGGTATCAACCCGCTGGCATTCGATGGATTGACCATCACGGAAACCAGCCAGGAATCGATGGCGATCAACACCGACACGCGCCCGAAGGTAATCCTCTCGGCGAGCGGAATGTGCGAGGCGGGGCGCATCAAGCACCACCTCAAGCACGGCCTCTGGAACGCCGCCAATACGATTCTCTTCGTCGGTTTCCAGGCGCCGGGTACGCTCGGCCGCTCCCTTATCGAGGGCGCCGAGAAGGTCAAGCTCTTCGGCGAGACCATCCGTGTCAACGCGGAGATCAAGCAGCTCCCCGGCATCAGCGGGCACGGAGACGTCAATATGCTGATCAAATGGGCGACGCATTTTTCGCCCAAGCCGCGCCGCGTGTTCGTCAACCACGGCGACAGCGAGGTTTGCGATCTCTTCACCAAGCGCCTCCGGGATGAATTTGGCCTTAACGCAACCTCCCCGTTCAGCGGATCCGTCTATGATCTCGTGAAAAACGAATACATCCTTGAAGCGCAGGCGGAGCCGCTGAAAGAACGCGTACGCGCATATACGCCGCAGGAGGAACGGGAGCCGGAGAAACGCGCGCCGAAGCAGCCGCGCGGGCAGGAGCCGCGCGAGCAGGGCAGCTCATACCAGCAGCTGCTCGTCGCTTTGGAGCGGCTGGTCGACATCATCCGCATGAGCAAGGGCAGAAGCAACCGCGAGCTGCGCGATGTGACCAATCAGCTCAACGCCATCAGCGACGAGATGGAGCGCGAGTAAGCGTTTATAGTCGCTGGCTCGCCAAATAAAAGCATTGAGAAACGCAAAACATCCCGCAGGCAAACGCCCGCGGGATGTTCGTTTTCGCACGAACTCTCTTAGTGCAGCATCAGCATGCGCTTTTCGCCGCTGCGGACCAGCGAAGTCCACATCAGCAGAGCCATGGCAAACAGAAGCGCCGCAACAATCGGCGCAATGATTGCGCTGCCGGTGACCGCCACGGCAACCGCAGGAGCGAAACCCGCGGCCATACCCGCAAAGACGGAGACCATGATTGCCCCGCCCTGCTTGATCGCCTCCGCTTCGCTTTGCCAGTCCAGCCTCGGCATACGGATGTTGAGCCACAACCCGAACACGCTGAACGCAAGCGTATAGGCCAACGGCAGGACATACATCCAGACCGCATCATAGAACGTGGGCTTGAGTCCGATCACGACCAGCGTCGATGTGATGAGGATGCTCGGGATCGAGAGCATCAACGTCACCTTCAGCTTCGCGGCGAGCCAATCGCGCGCGGAGACGGGCAGGCTCTTGATGATCCAGAGCGATTTGCCCTCCATGGAGATCGAGCTCGCGGTGGTAGACCCCATCGATACCATCCATCCCAGCACATACGGCACCAACGCGGTCAGCTTCGGCATCTCGGGAATCTCGAGAAACTTCAGTACTTCATCCGCCTTGACCAGCAGGGCGATGCCCGCCGCGATCATCATCACATACCCGAACGCCGTATTCACGACATAGAGGCTGGAGCTGAAATACCGCTTGACCTCGCGCATAAAC
>CAYPEV010000048.1:0-13213 GCA_964409605.1 uncultured Christensenella sp.
GTTTTCGGAGGCGAAGCATAGGAGCAAACTGGACTATCGCCTCACGATTGAAAGCCTGTTTCGCGCGCTCAAGGCGCTGGAGCAGGAGCGATAGACCCAAAGACACAACAGCGCGGAAGCAAACGAGCCTCCGCGCTGTTTTTTTGCGTGATGGTGGAAAGAAGCTTTGACTACGCCCGCAAAATTTTATCCATGCTCCTGCCTTTGGCAAGCTCATCGATGAGTTTATCCAGATAGCGGATCTGCTTCATGAGCGGGTCGGTGATCTCTTCCACGCGATAGCCGCAGATTACGCCCGTGATCTGCTCGCGCTTGGGATTGAGTTTCGGCGCGCCGTCAAAAAACGCCTCAAATGTTGCGCTGCTGTCGAGCTGCTGCTTGAGCCCCGCGGCATCGTATCCCGTCAACCAGAAAATAATCTCGTCGACCTCGGCTTTTGTCCTGCCCTTTTTCTCCGCCTTTTGAATGTATAGCGGATAGACATCCGCAAAGTGCATTTGGAAGATGCGTGTATTCATGGCCATGATGCGCCTCCTTGATCAGGTGTTTGCTTTAGCATACCGAAGATCGGGCCGGATGAAAAGAGAGGAAGTCACATAGGCGCGTTATCTGCCCAAATCGCCTGTTTCGGATGAGATTATTTAGATTTTCACATTGACAAAATTTGATGTGAGACGTAGTATAAGTTGAATCAAGATTTTTTGATATGAGGTGAGTCCATGCGGTCCGTATATGAGCAGGACGCAAAGGTGTTTAAAGCGTTTTGCGATGAAAATCGACTCAAGGTGCTGGAAAAGCTGCGCGGCGGGGAGAAGTGCGCCTGCGTGCTGATCGAAAATCTTGGCATCGGACAGTCGGCATTGTCCTATCACATGAAGATCCTGGTGGAGTCGGGCATCGTCTCCGCGCGGCAGGAAGGAAAGTGGACCGACTACAGCATCAGTGCGTCCGGCAGCGCACGCGCGCTGGAACTGCTGACGGAGATGACATCCCCGCAGGAGGAGCAGGAAGAAAACGTTTGCGGCTGCAAGTAATTACAAAAAAACAAGCCTGTAAGAAGGAACAAGAAGAATCATGCAAATACTGAAATCCATCTGGGATTTTTTTCAAAACCAGGTGCTCGCCATGAAATGGCTCAACGAACTGATCGGCGGTTTGCTCGGTTCGCTTGGCTTGGACATCACCAACCGCTGGGCCGGCAGCCTTCAATTTTTTTTGTACGACGTGATCAAGATCACGATTCTGCTTTGCACGCTGATCTTTCTCATCAGCTATATCCAGAGCTTCTTTCCGCCGGAGCGAAGCAAGAAGATTCTGGGCCGGTTTCGCGGACTCGGAGCGAATATCGCCGCGGCGCTTTTGGGTACGGTGACGCCGTTCTGCTCCTGCTCGTCGATTCCGCTCTTCATCGGCTTTACTTCGGCCGGGCTTCCGGTGGGGGTGACGTTTTCGTTCCTGATCTCTTCGCCGATGGTCGATCTCGGCTCGCTGGTGCTATTGATGAGCATCTTTGGCGTGCGGGTTGCGCTCGTCTATGTCGTATTCGGCCTCATCATCGCGGTGATTGGCGGGACGCTGATCGAAAAATTGCGCATGGAGCGGTATGTCGAGAGCTTCATCCTCACCGCGGGGAGCGTAGATATCGACTCGCCCGATCTGACGATCAGGGACCGGCTGACCTACGCCGGCGAGCAGACGGCCGGCACCTTCCAAAAGGTGTTTCCCTATGTGCTTGCCGGCGTCGCGATCGGCGCGGTCATCCACAACTGGATACCGGAAGCATGGATTGTCACCGTACTCGGAAACAAAAACCCGCTTGGCGTTGTCCTGGCGACGCTGATCGGCGTGCCGATGTACGCGGATATCTTCGGCACGATTCCCATCGCGGAGGCGCTGTTTGCCAAAGGCGCGCAGCTTGGCTCCGTGCTTTCGTTCATGATGGCGGTCACCACGCTTTCTCTGCCGTCGATGATCATGCTGAGAAAGGCGGTCAAACCAAAGCTGCTCGCGCTATTTGTCGCGATCTGTACCGTCGGGATTATTCTGGTCGGTTATCTGTTCAATCTGCTTCAGGCAATGCTTGTATAAATCGGGAGGGATGAAAATGGCGCTCTTTGGAAAGCGAAAAGAAAAGGAAGAACAAAAACCATCTTCTTGCTGCTGCGGCAATTGCGACAGCGATAGTATGGAGCAGGCGGAAAAGGCCAGGTCGGAAGGAGCGTGGGTCAAGGTGCTCGGCAGCGGCTGCGCAAAGTGCAACGCGCTGGAAGCCGCGGCGAAAGCCGCTCTGGAGCAGCTCGGCATGAGCACTTCGATTGAACACGTTACGGACTTTGCAAAGATCGCGTCCTATGGCGTGATGAGCACGCCCGCGCTGGTGGTGGACGGAAAAGTGGTCTCCTACGGGAAGGTGCTGAAGACCGAAGAGGTCGTCGCGATCCTTCAGAAAATGAGTTGAATAAAGATTATTTAACAGGGAGAGGATGATGCATATGGAAACAAAGAAAAATTCCGGGATTGGTTTTTTTGAGAGATATCTTACGCTGTGGGTCGCGCTTTGTATGGTTGCAGGCGTGCTGATCGGACAGTTTCTGCCGGGCATCCCTGCGTTTTTAGGCAGGTTTGAATATGCCAACGTGTCGATTCCGATCGCGATTCTCATCTGGCTCATGATCTACCCCATGATGCTCAAGGTGGACTTCCAGAGCATCAAGAACGTAGGGAAAAACCCGAAGGGACTCTTCGTCACCTGGGTGACCAACTGGCTCATCAAGCCGTTTACGATGTTCGGCATCGCGTGGCTGTTTTTCTTCGTCGTGTTTCGGACGCTGATCCCCGCAGAGCTCGCAAAGGACTATCTCGCGGGCGCGATCCTGCTCGGCGCCGCGCCCTGCACGGCGATGGTATTCGTCTGGAGCCACCTGACGAAAGGAAACCCCGCCTATACGGTTGTTCAGGTTGCAACCAACGACCTGATCATCCTCGTGGCGTTTACGCCGATCGTCGCGCTCCTGCTCGGCATTGGCGGTGTGAAGATTCCCTGGGATACGCTGCTGCTCTCCGTCGTGCTGTTTGTGGTGATTCCGCTTGCGGGCGGCGTTCTCACGCGCACCAACGTGATCAAGCGGCGCGGGCTGGAGTACTTTGAAAAAGGGTTTTTACCGAAATTCAACAATGTTACGATCATTGGCCTGCTGCTGACGCTGGTGATCATCTTCTCCTTCCAGGGTAAGGTGATCCTCGAAAACCCGCTGCACATCGTGCTCATCGCGGTGCCGCTCGTGATTCAGACGTTCCTGATCTTCTTCATCGCCTATGGCGCGAGCAAGCTGCTCAAGCTTCCGCACGATATCGCGGCGCCTGCGGGCATGATCGGAGCATCCAACTTCTTCGAGCTTTCCGTCGCCGTGGCGATCTCGCTCTTCGGCACCTCGTCTCCCGCGGCGCTTGCGACCATCGTAGGCGTATTGACGGAGGTTCCGGTGATGCTGATTCTCGTAAAGATTGCAAACCGTACGACACACTGGTTCCCCGAACAACCGAACTGACGGACACGAACGCTGAAAGGGAGGAGACCGCATGAAAATCATCGTCATCGGAGCCGTCGCCGCCGGAACATCCGCCGCGGCGAAAGCGAGACGGAACACAGAGGATGCTGAGATCACGATCTATGAAAGAGACAGCTTTATCTCCTACTCCGGCTGCGGCATGCCCTATTATCTCGGCGGCGAGGTGAAGAAGGCGGAGGAACTGACGCCGCGCGATCCCGCGTTTTTCTTAAGCAAGTATCAGGTGGATATCAAGACAAGGCATGAGGTTCTCGCGATCGACCCCGCAGGGAAACATGTTTCGGTGAAAAATCTGGTCTCCGGCGAGCTATTCTCGGACCACTACGACAAACTCATTCTCGCGACGGGTGCGCGCGCGGTGACGCCGCCGATCCCCGGGCGCGATAACCCGCATGTGTTTACGCTCCGCAACATCAACGACATGCTTGCCATCCGGGCATTTCTCGACGAGAAACAACCGAAGACAGCCGCGATCATCGGCACGGGGTTCATCGGACTCGAGATGTGCGAGAGTCTCGTACGCCTGGGCATCCGCGTTACCCTGCTGGAAAAACTGCCGCAGGTGGCGCCGGGGCTCGATCCGGACATGGCGGCCTATGTGGAGGAGCATCTCGAAAAAAGCGGCGTGACGGTGAAAACGGGCGTCTCGATCGCGGAGATCACCAAAGACAGCGTCTTGCTTGCCGATGGAACGGATCTTCCCGCGGAACTCACGCTGCTCGCCACGGGAATCAAACCCAACGGCGAGCTCGCCGCCAAAGCGGGCGTCGCACTGGGCGCGTCCGGCGCGATTCTGGTCAACGAGCGCATGGAGACGAATATTGCCGATATCTACGCCTGCGGGGACTGCACGGAGCAGTTCCATGTTGTGACCGGAAAGCAGGTCTACCGGCCCCTGGGCTCCACGGCGAATAAGACGGGGCGCATCGCTGGCGATTGCGCAACGGGCGGTACACTCGCCTATCGCGGCACGCTCGGCACGGGTATCTTCCGCGTGCTGGGGCTCGCGGTCGGCCAGACGGGGCTGACCGAGCGCGAAGCGCGGGACGCGGGCTATGACGCGGTGGTCTGCCACAACAGCAAACCGGATAAGCCGGAGTATTTCGGCGGCAGGGAGATGGTCATCAAGGCCGTTGCCGACCGCGCGTCCGGGCGCGTTCTGGGCGTCCAGATCGTGGGCAACGAAGGCGTGGACAAGAGGCTCGACGTATTTGTTACCGCGATTACCTATGGCGCGAAGGCGGAGGATTTGTTCTATCTCGATCTTGCGTACGCTCCGCCGTTTTCCACGACCAAGGATCCCGTACTGTATACCGGCATGATCCTCGACAACGCAATCCGCGGCGGACGCCCGCTCATGACCGCGCAGGAGCTGCTCGCGCGGCAGAACGCGGGGGAAACGCTCGCCCTGATCGATACGCGCATACCCGCGCAATACGACAAGGCCCATGCGGATGGCGCGCGCAGCGTTCCGCATGCAGACCTTCGCGCAAAAACCGATGCGATGGACCGCGAGACGGTGATCGTGACCTACTGCAACAAGGGGACGACGGGGAACGCCGCGCAGAATATCCTGCTCAATCGCGGTTTCAAGCGCGTGTATAACCTCTCCGGCGGCATGAAGCAATACCTCATGGCGCGGCGGGTGAAAAAATAGAGTGCCGCCGTGCCGCGCGTTGATCCGGCGCGGTCCGTCCGCAGGGCGCTTTGCGGTTGCGTGTTTTGGTTTGCGCAAAAATCTAACACAGAAGACAAGAGTCCGTCTGGCGACGGACTCTTCTTTTGGCTATCCCCTGCAAACGGATACAATCACGCGATGATCCCGCAGAGTGCAAGCCAAGTCGGATGGCTGGAGCAAACTCTGCGCGCGATCGACCCTACAACACGCTTTGCGGCATGGATTCCGATCGAATGATTGCCTGTGCGGCTATATAAGGGCCGATCATTCGCTTGCCCACTATACGTTCTTTCATATATGTCTACATCGGAAAAAAGATTGGATTTCCGCAACAAAAAGAATATGATTGTGTATCGATTGCAAGATATTGACTTTCAGGACCAGGGGGGAAACAGTAACACAGCACTCACGTCTGAACCGAGAGGGAGAGGCTCCCTTGAACGGTAGACGCAGCCGCGTGTATGAAGGACTATGGAAAACAAAATAGAGTCCATTGATTCATGGTTGCAAACCATACAATCGATTCAGAAACTGGCAGTCAATGACGTCTGCCGGACGATGAACACCAGAATGAGCGGATTATCCACCGAAGAGGTCGGGGACGCGAGCCGGATACACGGCAGGAACGTCATCACCGAGAAAAAGGGGAAACCGGTCATTCTCATCTTTTTGGCAAATTTCGTGAGCCTCATGGCGATCCTGCTTTGGGTCGGAGGCGTGATTGCCTTTTTTGCGGACATGGTGGAGCTGGCGGTCGCCATCTGGCTCGTCAACGTCATCAACGGCGTATTCAGCTTCTGGCAGGAGTTCCGCGCCGGCAAGGCGACGGAAGCCCTGCGCAATATGCTGCCCTCCTATGCGCGCGTGATCCGAAACGGCACAGAAGACCGCATTCTGGCGGAAGAACTCGTGCCGGGCGATATCATGCTGCTCTCGGAAGGCGACAAGATCTCCGCCGACGCGCGGCTACTGGAAACCAGCGATTTTCAGGTGAACCAGTCCACGCTGACCGGCGAATCCAACCCCGTACGAAAGACACACGACGCGGTGCTGCGGGAAGGGCTGGGACGTTCCGAGGTGCCGAACCTCGTGTTTGCGGGCACCAGCGTCGCCTCCGGCACGGCAAAGGCCGTCGTCATCGCGACCGGCATGCAGACGGAGTTCGGCAAGATCGCAAAACTCACCCAGACGCTCAAAGAGGAGAAGAGCCCGCTGCAAAAGGAGCTCGATCGCGTCACGCGGCAGGTCTCTGCGATGGCGGTCAGCGCGGGCGTGCTGTTTTTCCTCGCCGCGGTGTTCCTCGTGCATGACTCGGTCGCAAAGAGTTTCATCTTCGCGCTCGGCATGATCGTCGCGTTCATTCCCGAAGGCCTGCTGCCGACGGTTACCCTCGCGCTTGCGATGGCGGTGCAGCGCATGGTCAAGGAGCACGCGCTGGTCAAGCGCCTCTCCGCCGTGGAAACGCTCGGTTGTACGAGCGTGATCTGCTCGGATAAGACCGGCACGCTCACGCAAAACGAGATGACCGTCTGTAACCTCTGGCTCCCGGGCAGGGAGCTCGACGTCACCGGGCTCGGTTATGCGCCGAAGGGGAAGGTGCTCCGCGGAAAAGACGAATGCAGCGTCTCCACCGACGGAGATTTGAACATGCTGCTCACGGCTGCCGCTCTTTGCAGCAATGCCCGCGTGGTGCCGCCGGAACCCGGTTCGGATCGCTATACCGTTCTGGGCGACCCGACGGAAGCCTGCCTCGGCGTCGTTGCCGAAAAGGCCGGGCTCAACGTGGAGCAGGCGCTTAAGAGCATGCCGCGCGTACGCGAGCTGCCGTTTGACAGCCGCCGGAAGCGCATGACGACCATACACGCGCTGGAGCAGCCCGTACAGGGCGCGCGCCGGGTTGCGTATATCAAAGGCGCGCCCAAAGAGGTGCTGGAGCTCAGCGAAACCATCTCTGTCAACGGCGAGATCGTGCCGCTGACGCAGGCGCAGCGCGACGAGATCATGGCGGAAAACGACCGCTACGCGAGAAACGGCCTGCGGGTGATCGCGGTCGCATGCCGCTATCTCACGCGTGAGATGAACCTGCCGACCGCGCTGAGCGCATATACGCCCGAGATGATCGAGCAGCAGATGACGTTTCTGGGCCTTACGGTTATGGCGGATCCGCCCAGACCGGAAGTTGCGGATGCGGTCAAGCTCTGCCATCGTGCGAACATCCGCATCATCATGATCACGGGCGACTACGGCCTCACCGCAGAGAGCATCGCAAAGCGCATCGGCATCGTCAAAGGCGAGCATCCGCGCGTGATCTCTGGACTGGAACTGGAGCAGCTTTCGGACGACGCGCTCGAGGACGCGCTCAAGGACGAGGTGATCTTTGCACGCGTGGCGCCGGAGCAGAAATACCGCGTCGTCTGCGCGCTGCAGGAGATGGGCCACGTGGTTGCCGTCACGGGAGACGGTGTGAACGATGCACCCGCGCTCAAGAAGGCGGATATCGGCGTCGCGATGGGCATCTCCGGGACGGACGTCGCAAAGGAAGCCGCGGATATGATCCTGACGGACGACAACTTTGCCTCGATCGTCCGCGCCATCGAGGAAGGGCGCGCGGTCTACAGCAACATCCGCAAGTTTATCCTCTACATCCTCAACAGCAACGTGCCGGAAGCTGTGCCGTCGGCTGCATTCCTCTTCTCGCGCGGCGGAATTCCGCTGCCGCTGACGGTGATGCAGATCCTCAGCATCGACCTCGGAACCGACATGATGCCCGCTCTGGGCCTCGGCACCGAGCTGCCGGAAAAAGGAATCATGGATCAGCCCCCGCGCTCCTTGAAGAGCAGACTGCTCAATGGTAAACTGTTCGTGAAGGCATTCCTCTGGTATGGCATGCTGGAAGGCGTGATCTGTATGGCGGCCTATTTCTACGCAAACTGGACGCACGGCTGGCCCGCCGTTCCGCTTGCTTCCAGCGGGATTATCTATCAGCAGGCGACCACGATGACGCTGGCGTCTATCGTTTTTTGCCAGATCGGCGCGGTGCTCAACTGCCGTACGGAGCGCGAGAGCGTGTTTTCCGTCGGCGTGTTCCGCAACAAGCGCGTGCTGCTTGGCATCGCCGTCGAGCTCGTGCTGATCTGCGCGCTGAGCTATGTGCCGTTCCTGCAGGGTATCTTCAACACCGCGCCGCTTGGCTGGACGGATTGGCTCCTGCTCGTGGTGCTGCCGTTCCCGATCCTGCTGCTGGAAGAGCTGCGCAAGTATTTCTCTCGTTTGGCAAAAAATCGTAAAGGAGGGCGGTCGCTATGAAAGTCATCGTTGTCGGCTGCGGTAAAATGGGTTCCGGCCTTGCGCTGGAACTGGCGAAGAAAGGGCATTCGGTTACCGTGGTGGGCGCCGCAATGGAGGAGTTCTCCATGCTGGGTAAGGTTTTCAAGGGCGAAACCATCGTTGGTGTTGCGTTTGACAAGCAGATTTTGGAACAGGCGGGTATCGAGCGGGCGGACGCGGTCGTCGCCTGCACGAAGAGCGACGAGACAAACGCGCTGATCGGCCGTATCTCGCGCAACACCTATCGTGTGCCGCGCGTGATCAGCCGGCTTTACGACCCAAGAAAAGCGGAGATCTACCGTACGCTTGGCATTCAGACCATCTCTGCGACCGAATGGGGCGTCAAGCACGCCATCGAGCTGCTCAGCTATGACCAGCTGGATATCGTCGCAGGGCTCGGCAACGGCGGCGTGGACATCGTCCGTGTGGAGGTGTCGGAGCTGCTGATCGGAAAAAAGATCGTCGATATCACAGCCGTGGGCGAATTCTCCGTTTGCGCCCTGAGCCGACTGAATCAAACGTTTCTGCCCACGCTGGGCACCGTGCTGCAAAAGGGGGACGTCCTCTATTTTAACGTGCTGGTATCTTCGGTAAAGCAGTTCAAGCATATGCTTGGGCTTCTGTGAGAGGGGCGGGTGAATCGGATGAAAGTCATCATCATCGGCGGCGGCCAGACGGGCGCATATATCGCGGGGATTCTGCTTGCCAACAAGTGCGAAGTCGTGGTCATTGAAAACCGCGAGCAGGTCTTCCAAAAACTAAAGCGGGATATCCCGGACAAGAACATCCTCTTCGGCAACGGTACCGACCCGAACATCCTTGAGCAGGCGGGCATCGCGAAGGCGGATGTCGTCGCCGCGGTTACGGGCGCGGACGAGACAAACCTCGTCGCCGCAACGATCGCGCGGTTTGAATTCGACGTTCCCCGCGTCATCGCGCGCGTCAACAACCCGAAGAACGCGTGGCTCTTCAACGCTGGCATGGGCGTAGATGTCGCGATCAATCAGGCGGATCTGCTCGCGCACCTCGTGGTCGAGGAAATGAATCAGGTCGCGATGCTGACGCTGATGCGGATCAGCCGCGGTACCTACTCCATCGTGCAGTACAAGGTGGGCGATTCTGCCGGTGCGGTGGGACAATCGCTCCGAGCCCTCGCTTTTCCTGAGCAGGCGGTGTTTATCGCCGTATACCGTGGCGAGGAGGTCATCATTCCGCACGGAAATACTGTGTTTGCGGCTGGGGATATCGTGCTTGCGTTTACGGATGCAGAGACGCAGGGTAAACTGACCGCCCTATTCAAATAATAAAGCGAATATACAATCAAACCCCGAACCGGTTGGTTCGGGGTTTTTGCTTGCGTTGATCATTTATTTACTTCATGTTGTCCGCCAGCGCCTGCGTAAACAGCTCCGCGAGCATCTGTGCGCCTTCCTGTACGCGCTCTGACATGCCGAGGCCCTGCTCCGTCGTCGCGGGCTGGATGCCCACGAGGCACGTTTGGCAGCCGCAGGCGAGCTTGAGATAGCTGAGCAGCATCGGCAGCGGCAGCATATGCGTGGAGAACGAAAGCCCCGCCGCGCTCTCTTCCGGCAGGAGCTGGACCGAACCCGCGGGCAGCTCCAGAAACGCGGCGTCGACCACGACGAGCAGGTCCGGGCGGAATGCGCGGATCGTGCCGGAGAAATTCTCCGGCGCGGGGCCGCCGGAGACGAGCAGCACGCGGCCGCTCGCTTCGCCGACGGGAATCTGCAGGCGGCGGCTCAGCTGTTCGACGAGATAGAGCCCTGCTTCGTCGTCATGGCAAAGCTCCGAGCCGACGCCGAGGACGCAGATCCGTGCGGGCGGCGCAAACGCCTCCGAAAAGTAAGCCGCGAGCTTGTTCACAGCTCGATTTCCAAGCTCTCACGGTTGAAACTCGCGAGCAGAACGTCGCTGGAAAAGCTCAGGCTGTCCTTCGGGCAGGTATCCACGCACTGGCAGCAGAAGACGCAGCGCCCGAGGTTGAGATAGGCGTGCATCTCCTTGGCTTCCTTGGTGCCGAAATTCTTGATCGTGATCGCGCCCGTCGGACAGTCGCGCATGCACATCACGCAGTTGATGCAGGTGGTGGGGTCATAAACGAGACGCCCGCGGTAGCCTTTCTGGATGCCCTCCTCGCCGAAGAGGTGCACCTGCGTCGCGGGTTTGCGGAATAAGTTTTGGATGGCGAGCCCCGTGAGTCCGCCGGGGCGCTCCTGCTTTTTTTTCATACGTCTTTCAAACCTTTCAAGAAACCGTCGAATGCGCCTTGTGTCTACAGACCGAGCAAACCGCGCAGCAACAGGTTCAAAATCATCTGCACCATCGCAAGCGGCGTCAGCACCGACCAGAAGAACTTCAGCGTCTGGTCGATGCGAATACGCGCCATGGTTGCGCGCAGCAGCACCATCAGCAGCACGATGATCAGCGTTTTTCCGAGATACAGCGCGAAATCGACCCATGCGATACCCGAAAAGAAGGGAAGAAACAGCGCCGCGAGCACGGAAGCGATTGCCGCGAGTTCCGCAATCGCCGTTGCGCGGAAGAAGGCGAGATATCGCCCGCTGTATTCTACCAGCGCGCCTCCGACGATCTCGGTCTCCGCTTCCGGCGCGTCGAACGGCGTGCGTTCAAGCTTGCTCTGTGCGGTCAGCATCGAGACGAAAAACGCCGGCAGGTTGATCAGGGTATAGAGCGGATGCGCGTGATAGAACGCGGCGATGCCGGAGATCGACCAGGTGCCCGCGAGGATTGCCGGAGAGAGAAACGCCATAAACAGCGGAACCTCATAGGCGAACATCTGGGTCAGCGTGCGGAACGCGCCGATCGTGGAATAGACCTCGTGGCTGTTATATCCTGCGAGAAAGTGGCAAAGCGTCGGGATCGTGAGCAGGTACAGCACGGCGACAAGGTCGCCGGAGTATGCCGTCACCGCCGTTTGTCCCCACACCGGCGCGCAGAGAAACGCCGCGCAGACGGAGGCGAGGGAGACGGTCGGGAGTGCCGCAAACACGACCTTCTGCGCGTTGCTCGGGATGATGACTTTCTTTCCGATGAGCTTGAGCATATCCGCCAGCGGTTGATACCACGGCGGGCCCTTGCGATTCTGCATCCGCGCGTAGACCTTGCGGTCGATGTATTCCAGCAGCAGAGAATACGTGCTTAAAAACAGCAAGCCGGGGAAGACGAGCACCTTGAGAAGAGACAGCAGCATGCGTGGTTTCCCCTTTCCTTAAAATTCGCGGATTTTGATGGTACTGGGATCGATGCCGCGCGCCTTGTACTGCTCGATGCCCCGCAGACGGATTTGCTCCCAGTCTGTGAGCTGGTTGACGCCGTCGCCGACCAGATGGATCGCGCGGTCGGTGCAGGAATAGCACGGGTCGATGGCGGCGATGATGATCGGTACATCCGCAAGCTGGAAGCCTTCGAGCATATGGCTTACTCCGTGCCAGTTTGCTTCCGTTGGGGCGCGGACGCGGACGCGATCCGGCATATCCGCTCCTGTGGAGCGGATATAATGGATGTCCTCTCCGCGCGGGGCCTCCACGCGGCTGAGCACCTCGCCTACGGGCAGCTTGCGCGGCGGACGAACCGAGATAGGACCATCCGGCAGCTCCGTGACCATGATGCGGATGAGGCGGATTGCCTCCAGCATCTCCTTGACGCGCACCAGCGTGCGCCCGTAGACGTCGCAATGGTCGTCCGTGATGCCGTTGACTGCGACCTCTTTATAAACGCCGTACGGCTCGATGATGCGGGTATCCGCCATGATGCCCGCGGCGCGCGCGACGGGGCCGACGGCGCTGTACTTGCGCACGTCTTCCGGCGTCAGCATGCCGATTCCCTTGAGCCGCGCGATCAGCGTGGTTTCGGTCATGGCAAGATCCGCGTAGTATTTCAGCTTCTCTTCGAGCAAATTACACACATGGAGAATATCCTGCAGCAGTTCCGGCTCCAGATCGCGCCGGACACCGCCATAGGTGTTAACGCCGTAGTTGACGCGGTTGCCGCCGATGCGCGCGAGCAGATCCAGCACCAGCTCGCGGTCCCGCCAGGTATACATAAACAGCGTGTCAAAGCCGATCTCATGCGCGGCGACGCCGAGCCAGAGCAGATGGCTGTGCAGCCGTTCCAGTTCGCCGACGATGCCGCGGATATAGTGCGCCCTTCTGGGCACCTCAAGCCCCGCGAGGTCTTCAAACGCCTGGCAGAAGCAGATGGTGTGCGCGTGGGAACAGATACCGCAGACGCGCTCAATGATGTAGAGCGCCTGGATATAGTTCCGGCTTTCGCAGGCTTTTTCGATGCCGCGGTGGTTGTAGCCGACCTCGACGACTGCGCGCTCGACCTTTTCGCCGTCCAGCGTGATCTTAAAGCTGGCAGGCTCTTTGAGCGAAGGGTGCTGCGGGCCGATCGGGACGACGACTTTGTTCTTGTCGCTCATTTTGCATCCTCCTCTTTCGGCGGCTCGTACCGCATGGTTTGCTTGTTGAAGTAGGCGGGGTTCCACTCCTTGCGCAGCGGGTACTCGCCTTCCGGCCAGCAGTCGGGCAGCGGATAGCGCGGGCCTTCCGGAAGGCCCGTGACCTGCACGCCGAAGAGGTCCACCATCTCGCGT
>CAYPEV010000049.1:0-4355 GCA_964409605.1 uncultured Christensenella sp.
GGCACCGGCAAGGGCGGAGACACCATCGGCAGTGGAATCGAAGGCGCATGGAAAGCCAACCCGACCAAATGGGACATGGGCTATTTCAAAACGCTGTTCAAATATGAATGGGAGCTGGTCAAGAGCCCCGCAGGCGCGCACCAGTGGCTCGCCAAGGATGTCGCCGAGGACGATATGGTCGTGGACGCGCACAACCCGGGCAAAAAACTGCGGCCCATGATGACGACCGCCGACCTTTCCCTGCGCTTCTATCCGGTCTTTGAGCCGATCTCCCGCAAATTTGCGGAAAATCAGGCGTTGTTTGAAGACGCGTTTGCGCGCGCCTGGTTTAAGCTGACCCACCGTGACATGGGCCCGCGCGCGCGTTATCTCGGCGCGGAGGTTCCGGCGGAGGAACTCATCTGGCAGGACGTCGTACCCAAGGTGGATCACCCCCTGATCGATGCGGGCGATATCGCCGCGCTCAAAGAGCGGCTCCTCGCCAGCGGGCTGACGCCGGCTCAGCTCATCAAGACAGCATGGGCAAGCGCTTCCAGCTTCCGCGGTTCGGATAAGCGCGGCGGCGCAAACGGCGCGCGCATCCGTCTCGATCCGCAGAAAAACTGGGCGGTCAACGAGCCGGAACAGCTTGCCGTCGCCTTGAATGCGCTCACGGCGGTTCAGTCGCAGTTCAACGCGGAGCAGACGGGCGCTAAGCGCGTCTCCCTCGCCGACATCATCGTGCTCGGCGGGTGCGCTGCGATCGAGAAAGCCGCAAAGGACGCGGGCTACGCCGTCACGGTTCCCTTCCATCCGGGCCGCACGGACGCGACCGCCGAACAGACGGACGCCGCTTCCTTCTCCGTTCTGGAGCCGAAGGCGGACGCATTCCGCAACTATCAGAAGACGAAATTTGCGGTTCTGCCGGAGGCGATGATGATCGACCGTGCGCAGCTTTTGACCCTGACCGCGCCGGAGATGACGGTGCTGCTCGGCGGACTGCGCGTGCTCGGCGCAAACTATGGCGGGATGCCGCACGGCGTGCTGACCAAACGTCCGGGCGTGCTCACGAACGATTTCTTCGTCAATCTGCTCGATATGCGCACGCAGTGGAAACCGCTCACGCCCGACGCGGATGTGTTTGAGGGCGTAGACCGCGCAAGCGGCGCGCGCAAATGGACGGCGACGCGCGTCGACCTCGTCTTCGGCGCAAATTCGCAGCTGCGCGCGCTGTGCGAGGTATATGGCGCGGCCGACGCTGCGGAAAAGTTTGTACAGGACTTCGTATCTGCATGGACAAAAGTCATGGAGGCGGATCGGTTCGATCTGAAGTAGCCGTCGCTATACGGGAGGCGGAGCCGTTCCACCTCCCGCCGCATCGTTGTATTGTCGGAAAGGAAACGACGATTGAAAGCAACCTGGAAGAAATATCTCTTTATCGTGCTTGGCAGTCTCTCGTTGGGGTTGGGCGCTTTGGGCGTCGCGATTCCTGTCCTGCCGACCACACCGTTTCTGCTCATCGCGCTCGCCTGCTACCTGAAAAGCTCGCGGCGGCTGTATGAGTGGCTGATCCATCACAGGCTCTTCGGAACATATCTGTACAACTATGTCAACTACCGCGCCGTGCCGAAGGCTACAAAGATTGGGGCGCTCGCGATCCTCTGGGCGGGGCTGATCACATCCATCCTGCTGGTAGACCTGCTGTATGTGCGTCTCATCCTGCTGATTGTCGGCATTGTGGTCAGCTTTCATATCCTTTCGCTCAAAACGCTCACCAAGGAGCAGCAAGCCGAATCCAAGCCGCCGGCACCGGAGCCGGCGCCGGAAACCAAGCCGGAAGAATGCAACCCCTGATACGCAAAAAACGCCCTCCCGGGCGTTTTTTTTACGGTATCGTATCGATTGGATGGACTGCCCTGACGGCATTCACACAAACCGGTTCACGATCTCCTTGAATACCCTGCCCCGCTGTTCGAAGTTATCAAACATATCCCAGCTGGCACAGGCGGGCGAAAGCAGCACCGCGTCGCCCGGTTGCGCGAGCGTACGCGCGCACGAAACCGCGTCTTCAAACGTTCCCGTCGCGTGGCAGTAGCCCAGATAGCCGGTGTCCCGCGCAGTATCGAGAATCTTTTGCTTGGTCTCGCCGAGCACGACGATTGCTTTCAGCTTGCTGCCTCGGAAATTCTCAAACAGCTCGTGAAAATCGCTGTGCTTGTCGTATCCGCCGAGGATGAGCACACTTGGCCGCGTCATCGCCTGAATCGCCTTGATGGTCGAGTCCGGGTTCGTTCCCTTGGAGTCGTTGATGTAGCGCACGCCCTCAAACTCGCGTACGAACTCGATACGGTGCTCTACGCCGGGAAATGTGCGCAGCGTTTCGCGCACCGCGTCTTTCGAGATGCCCATGCCGAGCGCGAGCAGCGAGCTCAGCATCGCATTCTCGAGGTTGTGTCCGCCGGGAATCTTGATCTCGTCCGCGCGGATGAGGTCGTATTCGCCGTTTTCGTCCCGGTAGACGACCGTATCCCCGCGCAGAAACAACCCGCACGGCACCTCGCCTTTGCGCGAGAAGAAGAATACCCGCGCGGGCGTGAGGCGCGCCATGTCGCGCACCACCGCGTCGTCATAGTTCAGCACCGCGATATCCTGCGCCGTCTGATGGTCAAAAATCTTGCACTTTGCGGCGATGTACTGCTCCATCGTGCCGAAATGGTCGAGATGGTCTTCCGTAATATTGCAAACGCCCGCCGCGCGCGCGTGGAAGTGCACGTTGCCCTCCAGTTGCAGCCCCGCGGTTTCGGCGACGACTACATCTCCCTCGCGCGTTTCCAGCGCGTGTTCCGTAATCGGAACCCCGATGTTGCCGAGTACAAACGTATGCCTTCCGCCGTTTTTGAAGATCTCCCCCGTCAGCGCGGTGCAGGTCGTCTTTCCGTTCGTGCCGGTGATGCAGACGAACTCCGCGTGGCTATAGCGATAGCCCAGCTCGATCTCGCTGATGACCTCGATGCCTTTTTCACGCGCCGCGCGGACGAACGGAACCGTCATCGGGATGATCGGGCTGATCACGATAAGCGAAACGCCGTCAAACAGCGCCTCGGGATCTTCTCCGAGTCTCCATGTGACGTTCACGCCGCTGAGCGCCTCCTGGAGGCCTTCAATCTGTGTCTTCTTGTCGTTGATGGTCACGTCCCAGCCGGTTGCGCAGAGCAGCTTCGCCGCGCCGACGCCGCTTTTCGCCATGCCGACGATCAGCGCTTTGTTGCGTTGTTCCATAATAAAATTGCCTCCGAAGCAACCCGTTTGCGCGCGCTAACCGCGCAAAACGCATATTGATTTGACCGCTCTATGTCGATGCGCTGTTTGCACATAAAAGGTGGATTATGCGAAATACGGCAGCAGGCAAAACGCGCAGATCATCGCGGTGAGAATCGCATACATGCTGGCGATCTGCGAAGGCGGATGCCCGGCCAGCTCATAGTGCCTGTGAATCGGTACCGCGCGAAACAGTTTCTTGCCGCCTTCGCGCGTCCTGCTGAGCGCCTGCAGCACGATGGAACCGATGCCCGCAAGAAGGCAGAAGCTCATCAGCGGAAGGATGAGAATTGAGCGGCTGAGAATCGCAAGCATCGCAACCGCGCCGCCGAACGCGAGCGAACCGGTGGATCCCGTCTGGATCCGCGCAGGATAGGTGTTGTATCGCAAAAACCCGATCCCGCCGCCTGCGACAGCCGCGGCAAAGACCGCGCTTCCGACAAGATTTTCGCCCAGCAGCAGCTCGCCGTTCTGGTTTGCGACGCTCGCCATCGCGGCAAGGATCGCGATCTGCGCAAGCGCATAGACGCTGCTCACGCTCGTCACAAGCCCATCCATCCCGTCGCTCAGGTGCGCGGCGTTGACCTCCAGGAGAATCGTGAGTATCACGAGCGGCACATACCAGATACCGATGTCCCATTCCTTGCCGGAGACCGGCAGATGGAGCGCGGAGCCGATCAGCGGCGAGCGATAGGCCCAAACCGCGACGATGGCCGCAATCACCAGCTCTATGCCGAGCATGACGCCCGTGCGAAGTCCGATCTCGTCCGGATCGCGCACGCGTAAAAAATCGTCTACAAAACCCAGCACGCCAAAGGCAAGCACGGCAACGAGCGCGGGAAGAGAAAATTCCATCCCATCCAGCCCGAAGATCAGTGTTGCAACCACGAGCGCAAGCAGCACCATCACGCCGCCCATCGTTGGAGCGGGCGGTTTCGGCGGGGGCGCCTGTTTTTTCTTGGACGGCTGCGGCAGCGGTTCCGGCGGTTGTTCGCGCTCCGTTCGATCCGGCTTGAGTCGCGCCAGAATCGGAATCACGAGCGGACCAAGCATCCAAA
>CAYPEV010000049.1:4365-12913 GCA_964409605.1 uncultured Christensenella sp.
ATCACAAACGCCGTCAGCGCGGTCATGAGTATTTTCAGCATATCGCTATTATACCCCTGCCGGCGCGCACGGGACAATCCCCCAAATCGCGGGCGGAGGAAGTTTGCGCACGGCTTGCAACCCCATGCAAAACCCGCAAGCGGTTTTGGCTTATGCCAGATCCGGCTTGCGGGTTGTAACCATATTTTTCCGACTTATAACTCGGCGAGTAATTCTTCGACGATCTCTTTGTCGTCAAAGTGATACTTCGTGCCGTTGATCTCCTGATAGTTCTCGTGCCCTTTTCCGGCGATCATGATCACATCGTCCGTCTGCGCGGCAGCGAGCGCATAGCGGATCGCTTCTTTACGGTTTTCGATCACGGTATATTTCGTTCCGCTGCGCTTCATGCCGTCCTCGATGGACTCGATGATCGACATCGGATCCTCCGTGCGCGGATTGTCGCTTGTGATGACCGCAAACTCGGAAAACCTACCCGCGATTTCGCCCATGATCGGGCGCTTCGCGCGGTCGCGGTCTCCGCCGCAGCCAAAGACGCAGATCACGCGCCCTTTTGCGAACTGCTGCACGGTTTTCAGCACGTTTTCCAGCGCGTCCGGCGTATGCGCATAGTCGACAAACACGGAAAATCCCCTGTTTGTCTTCACCGGCTCCAGACGGCCGGAAACGCTCGTGAGCGATTCCAGTCCCGCCTTGACGGCGCTGAGCTTCATGCCGACCGCAAGCGCCATGCCCGCGGCTCCCATCGCGTTAAACACCGAGAACAGCCCGGGAATCGCGAGATTCATGAATACCTCGCCCTCCGGCGTATGCAGGTCAAAGCGAACGCCGTCGGTGGTGATGTCGATATCCGTCGCGGAGATATCCGCACGATCGCGCACGCCGAACGTCAGGATCGGGATTGTGAGTCCTTCCATGATGCGGCTGGAGTACGGATCGTCCACATTGACGACTGCCTTCTTGCTGTTGAGGAAGAGCAGCTTCTTCGCGGCGAGATAGTTATCAAAGGATTTATGATAGTCCAGATGATCCTGCGTGAGGTTGGTGAACAGCCCGACGTCGAACTTGATGCCGTGTACGCGGAACTGTTCCAGCGCATGGGAGCTGGTCTCCATCACGACGAGATCGACGTGCGCATCCGCCATCATGCGGAGGATGCGGAACAGATCGACCGATTCCGGCGTGGTGCGGTCGGTATGGATGCTTTCGTTGCCGATGAGGTTTCGGATGGTGCCGATGACGCCGACCTTCTTGCCCGTCTGCTCTGCGATTGCCTTGACCATATAGGTCGTCGTCGTCTTGCCGTTGGTGCCGGTGACGCCGAGCATCATCATCTCGCGCTGCGGATATCCGTAGAACGCGGCCGCCATCTCCGCCATCGCCTTGCGCGCGTTTTTCACCACAAGCTGCGGCACAGCAAGCGGGAGTTCCCGCTCGACCAGAAGCGCCGTCGCGCCGTTTTTCAGCGCGCCTTCGGCAAACGTGTGCCCGTCGAACAGCGAACCCACGATGCAGCAGAACAGGCTGCCTTTCTTGACCTTCCTGGAGTCATATTCGATGGAGACGATATCCGTGTCTTCGCCTTCATAGCGCAGGCCGGTCGCCATAGCCAGTTCCGAAAGCAGCATGTCGTTACCTCCCGTAGCGCGAAATCCTCCGCGCTTTATTGAAAATTAATCGATGAAATAGATCGATATTCGCTCGTTTCTCTCGTGATCTCGCGGGAAACGAATCATGCGTGTGGTGCGACGCGCAACGCTATCCTTCCGGTAACGGCGTCGGCGCGGCTGGTGTTGTGGATGCCTCCGGCGACTCCGATGGCGAAGGTTTCGGGAATGTGACGTAGACCACCGTGCCCGGATCGACTGCCGTGCCTTCCGGTATGGATTGCGTGTCGATCTGTCCGGTGCACTGCGTTTTGTCGAATCCCAGCAGCAGTCCCAGTGCCGCCAGCCTGTCAAAGGCGTCCTGTCTGCGTTTGCCAATGAGTCTCGGCACCAGCACCTGCGGCTTGTAGAGCTGATCGTCGTTAAAGGTCGTCATCGACGTATAGAGAATCACGATCGATCCGGACGGCGCGACGGACTTGCCCGCGGGGTATTGCGAAACGACGACCGCCGCATCCTCGCTCGGCACGGCGAATGCTTTGAAACCCGATTGTTCGAGCGTATAGACCGCGTCCCTTGCCGTCATGTTTGTGATGTCCGGCACGGTGCTCGTCTTGGTCGTGGTATCCGGCAGAATGCCGTAATACTGCACGAGATCGTTCAGGATCTTCCCGACCCAATATCCGGCGATGCTGCTCGCTTCCATATAGGGCACCTGCGGCTCGTCGATGGTGATCATGCAGACCAACTCCGGATCATTCACCGGAAGGAAGCCGATATAGGACGCGACCACGCGCATGCGCGACGGCGTGACGCCATCCTCTTCAAACTTGCGCGAAACGCCCGTAACGCCGCCGACCGAGTAGTCGAGCACCTGCGCGTTGTTGCCGTTGCCCTTGGTGGCGATGGACTGCAGGAGCGTGCGCATGGTTGCGGAGGTGCTTGCGCTGATTACCCGGCGCAGGATGGTAGGCTCGTTTTTCAGGATAACCGTGCCGTCCGTCGCCGTGATATTGTCCACCACATACGGCTGCATCAGCGTTCCGCCGTTGATGATTGCGCAAAACGCGTTCGCCATCTGGATCGCCGTGGTCGTGATATTCTCGCCGAATGCGATGCGCGAAAGGTCACTCTCGCGGATGTACTTGCGGTGGATGACTTCGCCCGTGTCTTCGCTGGGAATACCTACCTTTGTCTCCGTGCCAAAACCGAACTTATAGATATAGTCGTAAAATTGATTGACGCCGGTCGCAAGCGCGAGATCCGCCATCGCAAGATTGCAGGAGTTGCCGAGCGCTTCGGAAAGCGTCTGCTTGCCGTGGCCTTCCGTGTTCCAGCAGGCCACGCGCTCCAGCCGGAAGACCTTAAAGCCCGTGCATTGGAACGTGCTGTCCTGCGTCGTCGCGCCCGCGTCAATCGCGGCAGCCGCCGTGACGGCGTCAAACATCGATCCCGCCTCGAAGGTATCCGTCACGATACGCGCGCGGGACATCGCCATGAGTTCCGTGACCATATCACGCGGCGGTTGGTTGAGGTCGAAGGCCGGATACGTGGAGATCGCCAGTACTTCGCCCGTGTTGGGATCCATGATGAGCCCCGAAACGCTGGCCGCGCGGTTGAGCTCATAGCATTGTTTGAGATACTTTTCTAGGTAGCTCTGCGTGACGGAGTCCGCGGTGAGCTTCATGTTGTAGCCTTCCGTCGGTGCGAGATAATCCTGCTCGCCATAGGAAAGCGGGTTGTTCTTACGGTCAACCTCGATGACGAGGCGTCCCGCCGTACCCGCAAGGTATGTGTTGTATTCCGCTTCCAGCCCCGTCTGCCCTTCCGTCTCAATGCCGGTGAAGCCGATGAGCTGGGTGAAGAGCTGCCCGAACGGGTAGTAGCGCTTCATGTCCGTGGTATAGGAGACGCCGTTGCCAAGCTGCAGCGCTTCCAGCTGGTCGATAACGGAGCTCTCCACCTGCCGCTTGAGCTGCACCTGCAGACGTTTCGGGTCGGAGATACGCTCCAAAACATAGTCATAGTTGAGGCCGAGCACTTCGGAGACCTCGGTGGCGACGCGGACGCGGTCATCCGCCGCGATGGAGGGCGGGTTCGCGAGCACGCGGTAAGCGGTTCCGCTCTGCGCGAGCACAAGGCCGTTGCGGTCGGTGATCTTTCCGCGCTGCGCTGCGAGGTTCTGCCTGCGCGTCCACTGCACTTCCGCCTTTGCTTTGAGCTCGGGCCCTTGTATGATCATAACCTGCGTGAGTCGAAGCGCAAGCAGCAGCATCAGCAAGCCTGCAAATACCATCAGCAATACGAGTTTTCGTTTAATCTTCGGCGCGGGGGCCGCTGTTTTAGCCATTGGTCAATCGTCCTTTCGCAAGATCAACCGCCCGCCGGCGGCTGTTCCCCCCCGCCCAAAGTGTCTGTATTCGTGGTCGGATCCGGCGATGACGCAGGGCT
The DNA here is from genome assembly GCA_964409605.1 of uncultured Christensenella sp. GTDB lineage: Bacteria > Bacillota > Clostridia > Christensenellales > CAG-138 > UBA7703. The sequence goes on from CAYPEV010000049.1 coordinate 8,424, forward strand.
GGTTGTTCCTCCGTCCGTCGGCGCCTGTGTTGGTGATGTTACGGTGTTGTCAAATGGAAGCGGATCGCCGATGCGCACATACTGACTCTTTTCGGGATATCGCATCCCGTAGGATTCCGCGGCTTTTTGCGCGTCCTGAATGGTCACCGCGCATTCGATCTGGACATCCAGCTCGTTGATGCGCAGGTTGGTCGAGTCGATCTCATTGTTGAGCGCGTTGATGTCCGCATACGCGCGCGCAATGCGCTCATAGCCGGAGAGCGTAAAGAGCACCATTCCGGCAAAGAGAAAGCCGCTGATAATCAGGCCGATTCGCCCGAGCGGCGTCATCTGCGGTTTTTCGACGCGCACGCCTGCCTCGGCAGGGATCCGCGCGCCCGTCTTGCGCGGCGTACGCGTTTCCTGCGGCTCCTGCGTTTCCTGTGTTGGCATATAGAGCCTGGTCGTTGGCGAACGACCCTTCTTTCGATCATCTTCGAAACGGATATCCAATGCGTAATTCCCTTTCAATCAAGCGAAAATTCCGCTCACCGGCACGAACAAACCGCCCGGGCGCATGCTTTCGCTAAATCTTTTCGATGCAGCGGAGCTTTGCGCTGGTCGAGCGGGAGTTTTGCGCTTCCTCTTCGGCAGAGGCGGTCAGCGGTTTCTTTGTAAGGATCTTTGCCTTCGGCTCCTTGCCGCAGATGCAGACCGGAGCGGACGGCGGACACGTGCAGGGATTCTCAAAACGACGGAATGCCTGCTTGACGATTCGATCCTCCAGTGAATGAAATGTAATTATACACAGTCTCCCGCCTTTTTGCAACAGATCGCAAGCCTGCTCCACCGCGCGATCCAGCCCGCTCAGCTCGCTGTTTACCTCGATGCGGAGCGCCTGAAATGTCCTGCGCGCGGGATGTTGCGGCTCGTTTCGGTACTTTGCGGGGATTGCATCGCGCACGATTTGCACCAGTTGCAGCGTGGTTTCGATTGGATATTGTTCACGGGCGCGACAAATTCTCTCCGCAATTCTTCTGCTGAATCGCTCTTCGCCATATGCAAAAAGGATGCGCGTCAGTTCCGATTCAGGATAGGTGTTCACCACATCCCGGGCGGAAAGAGCCGCGCCCTGGTCCATGCGCATATCCAGCGGTGCGTCCGTCTTGTACGAAAACCCGCGCGCCTGCGTATCCAGCTGGTGGGAGGATACGCCAAGATCGAGCAGGATTCCGCTGACTTGCCGAACGCCGATTTCCTGAAGCAGCGCCTGCATATCAAAAAAGTTGCCGTGCAACGCGGTAAAACGCCCGCCATAGGAAGCAAGCTTTTCCCCCGCCGCGCGCACGGCATCCCAGTCCCTGTCAATTCCAATGAGTCTGCCGCTTTCCGGCAAACGTGAGAGAACCGCTCCGGCATGGCCGCCGCCGCCGAGGGTTCCGTCTACAAAGATGCCGCCGCGCTCGGGAGCCAAATACTCCAGCGTTTCATGCAGCAGCACGGGTATATGCGTAAACTGCTCGCTCATATGCCTTGCGCCGCCAGGTGCGCCAGCGCGTCGCCATAGTTCTCTTCGCAGGCCGCGTTATAGGCCGCGAGCGTTTCGGGATTCCAGATCTCCACGCGTTCGCCGACGCCGATCAGCGTCGCGTCCTTCGTCAGTCCCGCAGTTTCCCGCAGCTGCGCGGGAATCAGGATACGGCCCTGCTTGTCGATCTCGCAGGCAGCCGCCATGGAATACAGTTTTCTGCGGATCGCCTGGCCCTTTGTGTCGGTCACGGCCAGCGTCGCGAGACGCTGCGAAAACCGCTCCCACTCCTCCAGCGACATGCCGAAGAGGCACGCGACGTTGGAAGATTCGAGCAGACCAATCGTGACGACAAGCGTGTCCCCCACGCTCTCCCGCCACTTTGCCGGTATGAACACGCGGCCTTTTGCGTCCAGCATATGTTCAAATGAGCCGATCAGCACGCGCTTTCCTCCTCCGGAAAAATGCTCTGCGTCAAGAAAACCGTACCCTTCCGGGTTCGGGATAGACTTCCCCCAGATTCACGTTGAGTATACACCACAATCCCCCATTTGTCACCACTTTCATGTATTTTTTACCTTCTTTTTTTGAATTTTTTGAAAATAAACGTTTGTTTGCTTCAAAACACCTCCTTTGCAGCCCGGCACGGGTTTCAGCGCGCCACAAATTATGGTATACTGTGTTTATCTTCACGCCAGATATGGTGCATTGGATCAAAGTTCGCCGGCAAAATCCGCATGAAAAGCGGTTTTCTTCGTTTTGCCGGGCTTCTTTTCGTTCGGAGGCATGTTCCCTCCGCAATCCCGCACCGTTGAAATCATTGAATGTTTGGAATGGGAGCAGCGCATGGCATCGGATTATACGGTAGACAAGATCAAAATTATGGAGGGGCTGGACGCGGTCCGCATGCGCCCGGGCATGTATATCGGCTCGACGGGGCAGCGCGGGCTTCACCACCTGCTCTGGGAAATCATCGATAACGCCATCGACGAGGCGGCAAACGGCTATGCCAACGAGATCGCGGTGACGCTGCGCAAGGACAACTCCGTCACGGTCGTGGACAACGGCCGCGGCATTCCCGTGCAGATCCACGAAAAGATGGGCGTCTCCGGCGTCGAAGTCGTATTCACACAGCTGCACGCGGGCGGAAAATTCGGCAACGATTCCTACGGGTACTCCGGCGGTCTCCACGGCGTCGGCGCTTCGGTCGTCAACGCGCTGTCGGAATGGGTTGAGGTCGAGGTAGCGACCGACGGCAGGCTCTACAAAATACGATTCACGAGCGAGGAAGACGCGACGGGTAAGATCATCTCCGGCAAAGCGGCGGCTCCCCTGGAGGAGGTCGGCCGCACCCGCAGACAGGGCACCAGCGTGACGTTTCTGCCCGATGCGCGTGTGTTTGAAACCGTGGAGATGAGCTACGACGTCATCGCAAAGCGAATCCGCGAGCTCGCGTACCTCAACCGCGGCACGAAGATGACGCTTTCGGACGAACGAATCGGGCACCAGAAAAAGGTGGAATATCAATTCAACGGAGGCTTGAGCGACTTTGTCAGCTATCTCAACGGCGACAAGACGCCGCTCTATGAGCCGCCGATCCATTTCTCCGGCACGTCCGGCGGCATCCTCGTAGAAGTCGCGCTGCAGCACAACGACGGTTATGCAGACAACATCTTTTCCTATGTAAACAATATCCCCACCACCGAGGGCGGCACACACGAGACGGGTTTCAAAGCCGCGCTGACCAAGGTGCTCAACGACTACTGCCGCAAGATGGGCTACCTCAAGGACAAGGACGCGCCTCTGACCGGCGAGGACTTCCGCGAGGGAATCACCGCCGTGCTCTCTCTCAAGATGCGCACGATTCAGTTTGAAGGGCAGACGAAGACCAAGCTCGGCAATACCGAAGCGCGCCCCGCGGTGGAGAGCGTCGTCACCGAACAGCTCACGCCATATCTGGAGGATCTCAAGCACGGAGAGATCGCAACCACGATCGCGGAAAAAGCGGTCAAGGCCGCAAAGGTGCGCGAGGCCGCACGAAAGGCAAAAGCCACCGCGCGCGAGAAAAACAAACTCGAAAACGCGCCGCTCGTCGGCAAGCTCTCGAGCTGCTCCGGGCGCGACTACAGTAAAAACGAGCTGTTCATCGTCGAAGGAGACAGCGCGGGCGGCTCCGCCAAGCAGGGGCGCGACCGGAAGTTTCAGGCGATCCTTCCGCTGCGCGGAAAGCCGCTGAACGTCGAGAAAAAGCGCATCGATCAGGTGCTGCAAAACGAGGAATTCCGCTCGATCATCACCGCGGTCGGCACCGGCATCGGCGAGGACTTCGATATCTCGTCGCTCAAGTACGACAAGATCATCATCCTCTCGGACGCGGATCAGGACGGCGCGCATATCCGCGCAATCCTTTTGACATTCTTCTACCGTTATATGAAGGAACTCGTCACCGAAGGGCATGTCTACATCGGCCTTTCTCCGCTTTACAAGGTGCAAAAGGACACGAAGCGCATCTATTGCTATGACGATGAGGAGCTCCGCGCCGCGACAAAATCCCTCGGCAAGGGCTATACGATCCAGCGCTACAAGGGCCTCGGCGAGATGAACCCGGAGCAGCTGTGGGAGACGACCATGAACCCCGACGGGCGCGCGCTCGTCCGCGTGACCATTGAGGACGCGGCGGACGTGGAGCACCTCGTGACTGTACTGATGGGCGACAAGGTCCAGTCCAGAAAAGAGTACATCTTCGAAAACGCGGACTTTAACAAGAACGCAAGCGAGATGTTTGAGAAGCTGAAAGACTGAGCTTCCCTGTACCCCCAAGCGTAACGATTTCGAGCAAACAGTAAGGAATTTTTCATATGCCGAAAACACCCGAACAACTCAAACTGGAGAAGATCATCCAGCGCAACATGGACGAGGTCATGCACCAGTCCATGATGCCTTATGCCGAGCACGTCATCCTGGAGCGCGCGCTTCCGCGCGT
>CAYPEV010000050.1:0-8348 GCA_964409605.1 uncultured Christensenella sp.
GCTCAGCGCGGAAAACGCCATCGCCCGCCCGCGCCGGAGCGCGGAAAACGCCGCAAGCGCGAACAGAACGGAAAGCAGCGCAAGCAGCTCGGCTATATGCAGGATTCCCTGTCCCGCGGAGAGCACGATGTTTGCGGGATACAGCGCAAAGAGCAGCCCCGCCGCGGGCGCGCTGCCCTCGTCAAAGCGGCGCGCAATCAGATAGACCACCGCCGCGTTCAGGGCACAGAGCGCGCACAAAAGAAGCGGGATTCGGTTTCCCGGCAGAAAAAAGGCGGAGAGGTTTTGCCGCCCGAACATCGCGCCGCCAAACGCGGGCGCACGCAGCGCAAGCAGCAGGAGCGCGCGCGGCGCGAACGCCGCGGCAAAGATACCCGCGGCCCAGAGCGCGGGGATGCGCCGCACGCGGCAGTTTGCCCAGCGAATCCAAACCACGCAGAGCACGGCCATCACGCCATAACCGATCAGCAGCCAGCCGAACACCGGCGTGGTCATCAGCTCCCCGTTTAGTAGATAGACGAAGTGCTTGTATCGAATGATGAAATATCCCATCAGCACGAGGAACGCAATCGTCGTGATCATGGAAACCGTTCTGGCCAGGCTCTGCCTGCCGCCGCGGTCAAAAAACAGGCTGTTCGGGCGCATGCGCCGGCTCCTTCACCCGGTCTGCTGACGAGACCATACGCCGTCAGTATACGGTATGTTACTTGGTAAGGTCAAACGTTGTATTGACTGCTCTGTGTCGAAGTCACGCAGCGCACGCCGGGCGAATTGCTTTTTATCCGAAGCTTCGTTATACTAATAAGTACTTTTAGAGCAAATCGCGGAGGTTTTGTTTCGTATGCATTCGGATATCGCAATCATCGGCGGCGGCCCCGCCGGATTAACCGCGGGACTGTATGCCGCGCGCGGCGGCGCGAGCGTCACCCTCTATGAGGAGCTCTTCCCCGGCGGACAGATCGCAAAGACGCCGCTGGTGGAAAACTATCCCGGCTTTCCGGACGGCGTAGTCGGCTACGAGGTCGGCTCGCTCCTGCAGAAGCAGGCGGAAAAATTCGGGCTGAAGGTCGAATACGCCGGCGCAACGGGCCTTATGCTCGACGAGAATCCGAAGCGCATCCTCCTGCCGGATCGCGAGGACACCGCAAAGGCCGTCATCCTCTGCATGGGCGCGCACGCGCGCTCCCTCGGCATCCCGCGCGAGGAGCAGCTTACCGGCGCGGGCGTGAGTTATTGCGCAACGTGCGACGGCGCGTTCTTCAAAGAAAAGGCGGTCGCGGTCGTCGGCGGCGGAGACACGGCAATCTCGGATGCGCTGTATCTTTCGCGCTTCTGCACGAGCGTGACGGTGGTACACCGCAGGGACGAATTCCGCGCGGCCGCGGTGCTTGTCGAAAAGGCGAAGGGCGTGCCGAACATCCACTTCGCGCTCTCCTGCGTGCCGCTGACCCTCCTCGGCGAAAAGAACGTCGAAGGCCTCGAGATCATGGATCTCAAGACCTCCGTGCCGCGCGTGCTCCCCGTCTCTGGTGTGTTCGTCGCGGTCGGCATCACGCCGCAGAGCCAACTCGTCAAGGGCGTCGTCGCCATGAACGAAGGCGGCAGCATCCTCACCGACGCACTCATGAAGACCGACGTCCCCGGTGTCTATGCCGCGGGAGATATCCGCAACACGCCGCTTCGGCAGGTCATTACCGCCTGCTCGGATGGCGCCATCGCCGCAACCAGCGCGCTGGAGTTCATCTCCTGCCACTGATTGCATCTTCCGGCCTCTATGGATACGATCGACTGACAAGATAGGAGAAACTGCATCTCTATGGGTAGACTTTTTGGAACCGACGGCGTGCGCGGCATCGCAAACCGCGACCTCAGCTGTGAGCTCGCATTCAAGATCGGCGCGGTCGGCGCCTTTGTGCTGACAAACGAGGTACACTCGCCCCGCATCCTCGTCGGCATGGATACGCGAAAATCCGGCCCGATGCTGGGCTCCGCGCTCTCGGCGGGCATTTGCTCCGTCGGCGGCGACGTGCTGGACGTCGGCATCCTGCCGACCCCCGCGATGGCGTATCTCGTCCGCCTGTATGAGGCGGACGCGGCCGTGATGATCTCCGCCTCCCACAATCCGATGGAATACAACGGCATCAAATGGTTTGACAAGAACGGTTTCAAGCTCTCGGACGAGATTGAGGACCGCATCGAGTCCATCATCGCAAGCGGCGACGAGCTGCCCCGCCCCGAAGGGCGCGATGTCGGCCGCGTCATCTCCGCGGTTCGCGCGAAGAAGGACTATTGCGACTATCTCGTGGAGCAGTCGGAATACCGCTTTGAAGGGCTTCGGATCGTGCTGGACTGCGCGCACGGCGCGTCGTCGTTCATCGCCAAAGAGGTGTTCGAACGGCTCGGCGCGGAAGTCATCGCAAAATCCTGCGCGCCGGACGGCATCAACATCAACGACCACTGCGGCAGCACGCATCCCGAGCGCTTACAGGAGATGGTCGTCAACTACGGCGCGGACCTCGGCTTCGCCTTTGACGGCGACGCGGACCGGCTGATCTCCTGTGATGAATACGGCAATATCGTAGACGGCGACCAGGCGATGGGCATCCTCGCGCTGCACATGCACAGCAAGGGCACGCTCGTGAAAAATACGCTGGTTCTGACCGTGATGAGCAATCTCGGACTGAAGAACGCGCTCAAGGAAGCGGGCGTAAGCATCGTGGAGACCAAGGTGGGCGACCGCTACGTGCTCGAGAGCATGCTCCAAAACGGCTATTCCATCGGCGGCGAACAGAGCGGACATATCATCCTGCTGAACAAGAACACCACGGGCGACGGCATGATGAGCGCGCTCGCGCTGCTCGGCGTCGTCGCGGAGACGAAAAAGCGCCTGAGTAAACTCGCGGCGCGGATTCCGCAATATCCGCAGGTGCTCGTCAACGTCATCGTCGAAAACGGAAAGAAGGCGGAGGCGCTGGAGGACGGGGAGCTCACCGCGCTGACGAAGCAGATCGAAGACAAGCTCGGCAAAAACGGGCGCGTCCTGATCCGCGCGAGCGGCACGGAGCCACTCGTCCGCATCATGATCGAAGGGCAGGACGAGAGCGAAATCCTCGACCAGGCGTTGTCTTTGGCGCACATCATCGTGCGCAAATACAACGGAAAGATCCGAACGTGATTTTGATGAAATCCGTAATCTCAGCATCTGGACGGATGGGAAAGAAGTGATTCAAATGCTGACGCGCACGCAAAAAGCAGAAGCCCTCGCAATCCTCGCTGCGACGTATCCAAGCGCGAAGCCCGCTCTGGATTTTTCGTCCCCGTTCGAGCTGCTGGTGGCGACCATCCTCTCCGCGCAGAGCACGGACGTGATGGTCAATAAATGCACGGCGGAGCTGTTCCCCGTCGCCAACACGCCGGAAAGAATCGCCGCGATGACGGAGGAGGAGCTCTTCCCCTACATCAAGCGCTGCGGCTTTTTCAACACGAAAGGGCGGCATATCCTCGAGACCGCGCGCATCCTCGTTGCCGAATACGGCGGAGAGGTGCCGGCGGATCTGGAGAAGCTGCAAACCCTGCCGGGCGTTGGCAGAAAGACCGCGAACGTGGTCGCAAGCAACGCCTTTGGCATCCCAGCTATCGCGGTGGACACGCATGTGTTCCGCGTATCAAACCGCATCGGACTTGCGCAGGCGAAGAATGTCGAGAAGACCGAAGAGCAGCTGCAAAAAGCGATCCCGCGCGAACACTGGACTGCCGCGCACCACTGGCTGATCTACCACGGCAGGCAGATCTGCGACGCGCGGAAGCCGAAATGCGACATCTGCCCGCTGAACCACCTCTGCCTCTATGTTCAGGGCGGCGGGCAGGCGGCAAAGAAGCCCGCCGCAAAAAAAGCCGTGGGCACCAAGACGAAATAGAAGGATTAGGTACCATCATGCAATTTGTCGATCAAGCGCGCATCGTCGTCAAGGCCGGAAACGGCGGAGACGGGCACGCATCGTTCCACCGGGAAAAATATGTGCAGCAGGGCGGCCCCAACGGCGGGGACGGCGGGCGCGGCGGGGACGTCGTGTTCTTTGCCGATCCGCATATGTCCACACTGCTGGATTTTAAGTATCAGCGCTTCTACCGCGCGGAAAACGGCGAACCGGGCAAGCCTGAGCTCAGCACGGGCAAGAACGGCAAGCCGCTCGTCATCCGTGTGCCCGTCGGCACCATTGTGCGGGACACGGAGAGCGGCGCAATCCTCGCGGACATGAGCGAAGGGAATAAGGAGCGCATCATCCTCCGCGGCGGACGCGGCGGAAAGGGCAATGCGCGCTTTGCAACGCCGACCCATCAAGCCCCGCGTTTTGCGCAGCCGGGCATCAAGACGGCGGAATATGAAGTGGAACTGGAGCTCAAGTCGATCGCGGACGTGGGCCTTGTCGGCCTCCCTTCGGTCGGAAAATCGACCATACTCTCCGTGCTCACGGCGGCAAAGCCGAAGATCGCGGCGTATCATTTCACCACGCTTTCGCCGAACCTCGGCGTGGCGTCCCGCCACAACCGCTCGTTCGTGCTCGCGGATATTCCGGGGCTGATCGAGGGCGCGGCGGAGGGCGCGGGTCTTGGGCACGACTTTTTGCGGCACATCGAACGCACGCGCATGCTGGTGCATGTCGTCGATATCTCCGGCAGCGAGATGCGCGATCCCGTCGAAGATTTTCAAAAGATCAACGACGAACTCACGAAATTTTCGCCGATGCTCGGTGAGATTCCGCAGCTCGTCGCGGCGAACAAGACCGACCTGCCGGAGTCGGAGGAAAATCTCGCGCGCTTTCAAAAGGCATATCCGAAGATCGAAGTGTTCCCCGTTTCCGCGGTGACGACACAGGGGTTCGAGGCGCTTTTGGACCGCGTGGTGCAGGTGCTGGATACCCTGCCGCCGGTGCTGCGCTATGAAGAGACGGATCTTGCCGAGAGCGTGGGCTATGAGTCCGGCTTCCATATCGAGCGCGGCGACGACGGTGTATTCGACGTCTCCGGCGGCGAGATCGAAAAGCTACTGGATTCCACCGATCCGGAGGACGAACTCTCCATGCGCAGATTCCAGCAGTTGCTGATCAAAAACGGTATCATCGCGGCGCTGCGCGAGATGGGCGCCAAAGACGGCGACAGCATCCGCCTCGGCGAATGGGAATTCGACTTCGTCGATTGACCCCCGGACGGCTGCCGCAACACACGACAAGAGCACAACTGCTCAGAAAGGCGGTATTCGCAATGGAACAAACAGAACGAATCAGCATCACCATCGAAACGACGGTTCCCGTATCGCCGGAACTGGCTTGGGAATATTGGACGAAACCTGCGCATATCACGCAGTGGAATCAGGCATCGGAAGACTGGCACTCGCCCTGGTCGGAAAACGACCTCCGCGTCGGCGGCAAGTTCACCACCCGCATGGAGTCGAAGGACGGCAAGTTCGGCTTTGACTTCTGGGGTATCTATGACGTGGTAGAGCCATTTCATGTGCTCAATTCCACGCTCGGCGACGGTCGCAAGGTCCGCGCGACATTCGAACCTGTCGCCGCGGGCACAAGAATCGTCGAAACATTCGAAGCGGAGGGCGAAAACTCCGTCGAAATGCAGCGGCAGGGCTGGCAGTCGATCATGGACAGTTACAGGAGATATGTCGAGAAGCAATAGCCTGTATAAAATTGCCCGCCTCACGGCGGGCTTTGTTGTACAATGATTCTTTCAACAATAGGATTCCCCGGAATGATTCGCCGCGGTTTTTGCAGGGGTCACACATCGTCCGGTCCTTTCCCGTTGGACGCTTCCCGGCCGATCAGCTCCCGCGCGATCGCAAACGCCCTGAGCCGCCGGACCGCGAGGGTATGCTGCGGCATGCCCGCGGCAAACTTCGGCAGGATGCTGTTTACGCGGGTTTCGGCGAACGCGAACGCTTCCCGCGCCCCGGCCAGTGCATCCTGTGAAAATGCGATGTCGGTTTGTGCTTCGCCAAGTTCCCGCGCGATCAGCGCGAGCGCGAGCGAATAGGCGGCGATGCCCCGCGCGGTCAAGCGATGCTGCGGGGAACCCTCCTTTAGCTTGAGAATCGCCTTTTCGCTCTTCATCCGCGTGGAGGCGATTGCCCGCGCGGCCTCACGCAGTTCCAGTTCGGAAAAAAGACTCAAACCGGTTTCCTCCATACAATCAAACATTCGAAGAAAAACATCCTTTGTGAGTAAGTCATAATCCTGTACGGCGTTTTGGAGTATACTATCCATATAACAACGATGGAGGTGCCTTATGAACATCGATTACAAAGCCACAGCATATGCGACCGGCGGACGGGACGGCCATGTCCAGGTAGAAAACAGCCCGATCGATTTTGAAATGGCGCTGCCTGCCGCATTGGGCGGAAAGAAAACCGAAGGGGTCAACCCCGAGCAGCTCTTTGCAGCGGGTTATGCCGCCTGCTTTGGAAGCGCGCTGCAGCACGCAATCCGCGTCCGCAGGCTGAAACTCCCCGCGCCGGATGTGCAGGCCACCGTGGGCATCGGCCGCAACGAAGCCGGAAACTTCCAGCTTGAAGTCGACCTTGTCGCCGTCATCGACACCGACGATGCCGCACTGGCGGAAGCCCTTACGCAGGAAGCGCACCAGGTTTGCCCCTATTCCCACGCAACACGCGGGAACATCACGGTGAATCTTTCAAGCCGCATCCGATAGAAACAACTTTTCCGATCCCTGGATAAAAGGGGCTGTCCGTTTCAGACAGCCCCCGTTTTTTATTTTTCTTCCGCTGCGAGTCTGCGTCCCATCAGCACGCCCATCACGGACGCCATCATGAGTCCCCGTGTCCAGCCGCTGGAATCGCCCAGCGAGTAGAATCCCTGTATATTGGTCGTGAACCGTTCGTCCATCTTCACGCGGTTAGAATAAAACTTCAGCTCCGGCGAATAGAGCAGCGTCTCCGCCGCGGCAAAGCCGGGCACGACCTGATCGACCGCCTGGATGAAGTTGATGATGTTCGTCATCGCGCGGTACGGCATTGCCGCCGTGATGTCACCCGCGATCGCGTCCGGCAGCGTCGGCACCACGTTGGAGAACGAAAGCTCCCTCTGCCAAGTGCGCTTGCCGTCGAGGATGTCGCCATAGCGCTGCACGAGGATATGGCCTGCGCCCAGCATGTTGGTGAGTTCGCCGACTTTTTGTGCATAGGCGATCGGCTGATCGAACGGCACGTTGAAGTTATGGGAGCAGAGGATCGCCAGGTTGGTGTTGTTCGATTTCTTTTCCTTATATGCGTGGCCGTTGACTACGGCAAGGTCGTTGTCATAGTTCTCCTGGCTCACGAACCCGCCGGGGTTCTGGCAGAAGGTGCGTACCTTGTTGCGAAACGGCTGCGGATAGCCGATGAGCTTGCTTTCGTAGAGCACCTCGTTGACGGTCTCCATGACCTCGTTTCGCACCTCGACGCGCACGCCGATATCCACCGTGCCGGGTTGGTGCGCGATGCCGTGCTCCGCGCAGATGTTTTCAAGCCAGTCCGCGCCGCGGCGGCCGGTCGCGATCACAACGGTCTTTGCAAACAGCTCGAAGCCGCGCTTGCCGTCGTTGAGCAGGACGCCGTTACAGACATTGTTTTCGAGGATCAGGTTTTCGCAGGCATGGCCAAAGAGCATCTCCACGCCGTTTTGCAGCAGATACTGCTCAATGGCATAGTAGATATCCTGCGCTTTCTCGGTGCCGAGGTGGCGAATCGGGCAGTCGACAAGCTTCAGCCCCGCCTGAATCGCGCGGCGGCGGATCTCCTTGACCGCGGCGCTGTTGTTGATGCCTTCGACGTGATCATCCGCACCGAACTCCAGATAGATGCCGTCGGTGTAGTCAATCGCATTCTGCGCCTGATCGGGGCCGATCAGGTTTGGCAAATCTCCGCCAACCTCAAATGAAAGCGAGAGCTTCCCGTCCGAAAACGCGCCCGCGCCGGAGAAGCCGGTCGTGATATGGCAATACGGTTTGCAGTTGACGCAGCGGCCGGTGACGGCCTTGGGGCAGCGGCGCTGTTCCACCGCGAGGCCTTTTTCCACGATGACGATGCGCTGTTTTGTGCCGCGCTTGATCATTTCGAGTGCGGTAAAAATGCCCGAAGGGCCTGCGCCAACGATCACAACGTCTGTCTGCATGTGTATTCCTCCCAAATCAGTCTATGGTTTTGCTTTTTTTCATTTGGTACTTTTTCAGGCGAATTTTCACTTTGATTGCGCCAACCAACAAAGTAATCCGATAAAAGCCTGAACAATCTGCATGGCTTGCGTGTCGAATCATGTCTTTCTCGCGCCAACCAACAAAGTAAT
>CAYPEV010000050.1:8448-12836 GCA_964409605.1 uncultured Christensenella sp.
TCTGCATGGCTTGCGTGTCGAATCATGTCTTTCTCGCGCCAACCAACAAAGTAATCCGATAAAAGCCTGAACAATCTGCATGGCTTGCGTGTCGAATCATGTCTTTCTCGCGCCAACCAACAAAGTAATACTTTTACCAGAAAAACCGCGTTTTGTCAAATAAAACCTGCGTGATGGCGTGATCTTGCCGCCGCTCTTTTCAGTGATCCGAAAGCATGATATAATAATGCATCTTGTAAATAGGGAGCGCCTCAGGCATGCAGCTATCAGAATTGGTTCGCCGCATCCGTCACGGCGAGAAGGAAGCCGTCAAGGAACTCGTCGCCGCATACGGCAACGCGGTTTTTCAGCGCGCATTTGAGCGCACGGGCGATAAAGAACTCGCACGCGAAGCCGCGCGCCAGACCTTCGGGCAATTTGTTGCGATTGTACAGCAGCAGCCGGAGGACGACGGCTGGACGCTCTGGTTCGGTGACCTGATCGAGCGCAATATCTCCACCTACGCGCAGATCAGCACGGATATGCGCACCATCGAATCCGAACTGGATCACGAGATCATCACGAGCACGCCGGTCGCCTCCGCGTTTCCAAAGCCGGCCGAACCTGAGCAGGACTCGTTCATCTGGCGTGAGCCGGAATCCGCCCCGCGCAAAGCGGAACCGGAAGCGTCCTGGCGCACGGAGCAGGATCTCACCCCGCCCCGCGCGCAGGAAGCGCCCATGCGGGACAAGAAGCGCGGACGCAAAGCCGACAAGCGCGCCAGTAAACCCGAAGAGCGTGTACGCGGAGACAGCGTAAGGGATGAAATCTTTGACGACCAGTACCGCAAGCGGGATCGGGGCAGCGCAGGGCACGCGATATCCATCGTCCTGCTGATCCTCGTGAGCCTCATCCTGCTGTGGGTGGTTGCGGGCGTCGCGATGACGCTGCAATGGATCCCGTATTACGACCTCGGCTACACCTGGTTTAACCAGAACGTGTTTAAACTCTTTTAGCCGTTGTATCAACCCTTTTGTATATCAAAAGATCGGGCACCTGCCCGATCTTTTTTAAATGTCTATTTCTCTTCCGGCTTTTTGCGGTAGAGCACAAACTTCCTGCCGATGCTCTGGATCACCTCCGCGCCCAGCGCCTCCGCGAGCGTCCCCGCCGCTTCCTTCGCGCCGAGCGTGCTGGTCTCCAGAACAGCGAGCTTGATCAGCTCCCGCTTGTTCAGCGCCTCGTCCACGCTCTTGATCAGATTTTCTCCGATGTCCTCTTTGCCGATCTGGAAAATCGGTTTCAACGTATTGGCAAGCTTGCGGTATTCCGCGCGTTCCGCTCCCGTCATCGTATCATACCCCTCTCCCGCCTGCGCGGGCTGTCTTTTTTTGCGTATGCGCGATCCGCACATGAACTCCTCATGCGGGCGGATCTCGTTTCATTTTAGCGCTTGATTATAACACGCGCGCTCGCAAAAAGCGAGAGAATCCGCGGCAAATCCCGCAGATCCGGTGTTAGATGATCGGCGCGAGAAATCCGCCGCCGGGGAGCAGGAACGACTGGCTGTTCAAGTAAGCGTTCTCCTCCGCGCTGGAATCATAATAGAGATTAAACCCGTTCGATTCAATATTCGCGTGCGTCAAATCGGCATTGACAAGCACGGTCAGATACGTCTCCGCCGTCAGCGTCAGCTTGCTCGTTGCGTCCAGATAGACCGAAGATCGCGCGGGCAATGTTCCGCCGAGCGCTCCGGTAAACGACGCGCTGTTGGAAAGCCGCAGCACCAGCGTAGCTTCGTCCCCAATGCTCGGCATCGCGGTGACCGCTGTGTTGTCCAGCGTCAGGAAGTTGTCCCCCGAAGACACGCGCAGGATGTCCCCGCTCGTGGAAGAAAGCGTAACGCCGCTGAGCGTAAGTCTCCCGCCAAGGAGTAGGATACACGGAGAATCCGCCCCCTCGGTTGAGAGCATACCCGACGTGACCATCGCGCTTGCGTCCTCGCGCACGATGATCACGGGTGAGGATTCGCTGGAGGTGTAGACAGAGGTATCGTTGAGCGCGAGCTGTGTGCCTTCGCCCGCAACAAAAATGCCGGGCGCGCCCGTGGCGTTGGTGGTGATGTTGCTCCCGTTCAGCGTCATCTGCCCCTTGGTCAGAACCGCGGCCGCCGCGTTCTGCCCGCCGGAGAAGTCTCCCGCGGAATCGCCGGTTTTGTTGATATCCACGCTGGTCATCGTCAGTACGCCCGCGTTTTCAACGAGCACAACGTTGACATTCGCCGTATCGGAGGCGTATGTTTCCCCGCTGGATTCCCGCGTCTCGCTGTCCACGGAAAAGAGGCTGCTATGCGCGGTACCCGCCGCGTCGAGCGCCGCGGGTTCGCCGATGACGACCGGCTCCTGCGCGGCGCCTTCCTCTGCTTCCCGCGCGGGCGCCCGGCCGCAGCCCGCGAGCATCAGAAGCGCGACTGCGAGCGGAAGCGTTTTCTTGAGAAACGATGCTTTCATATAGGTATACACTCCTTGTGCAGATTTCCGGTGTTCAAGCAAACTTCCCGTGATTGGATCACGCGATTTGATCTTAGTAAACACTTGTGTCCGGCGCATGACGCCTGTATGAATGTTCTGTCAAAAAAGCCCGCGCGATCCCCCGCGCGGGCTTTGGGTTGATTTGTCTCGTTACGCGAGTTTTGCCGCGAGGCGTTTGCGGATCTCTCGGATAAACGCAAGGCTCGTCATCGCTTTGGGCGTGATGCCTTCCACGAGCCCGACGAGGTCCTTGGTCATGATGCCCTCGTCCAGCGTTTCGATCGACGCTTCCTCCAGCTTTCTGCCGAAGTCCGCGAGTACGGGGAGGTTGTCCAGCTCGCCGCGCTTTGTCAGCGCGCCGCTCCAGGCGAAGATGGTCGCCATAGGATTCGTGCTGGTCTCTTCTCCCTGCAGATATTTGTAGTAGTGGCGCGTGACCGTTCCGTGCGCGGCTTCGTACTCGAAATTGCCCTCCGGGGACACCAGCACGCTCGTCATCATCGCAAGGCTGCCAAACGCGGTGCTGACCATGTCGCTCATCACGTCGCCGTCATAGTTTTTGCAGGCCCAGATGTAGCCGCCCTCGGAGCGGATCACGCGCGCCACCGCGTCGTCGATCAGCGTATAGAAATACGTCAAGCCCGCCGCTTCGAACTTCGCTTTATAATCCGCTTCGTAGATCTCCTCAAAGATATCTTTAAACGTATGATCATAGAGCTTACTGATCGTATCCTTGGTGGAGAACCAAACATCCTGCTTGGTGCTCAGCGCGTATTGAAAACAGCTGTGCGCAAAGGAGCGGATGGAAGAATCCTTGTTAAACATGCCCTGCAACACGCCCGGGCACTCAAAATCGTAGATCGTCTTGCGGAAAGAGGCTCCGTTTTCGCCCGTAAACACCAGCTCCGCCTTGCCCTTTTCCGGCACGCGGTACTCCGTCGCGCGGTAGACGTCGCCATAGGCGTGGCGCGCGATGGTGATGGGTTTTTTCCAGGTTTTGACCACGGGCTTGACGCTGTCGATCAGGATCGGCGCGCGGAACACGGTTCCGTCGAGGATTGCGCGGATGGTGCCGTTGGGGCTTTTCCACATTTCGCTGAGGTTATATTCGCTTACACGCTGCGCGTTGGGCGTAATGGTCGCGCACTTGACCCCAACGCCGTACTTCTTGATCGCATTGGCGGCGTCCGTCGTGATCTGGTCCTTTGTCTTCTCGCGCTCCGGCAGGCCGAGGTCGTAGTATTCCGCCCTGAGCTCGACAAACGGCAGGATCAGTTCATCCTTGATCTGCTGCCAGAGGATGCGGGTCATCTCGTCGCCGTCCATCTCGACGAGCGGGGTTTTCATCTTGATCAAATCCATATCCGGTTCCTTTCGGCTTGTGTTTGATGTCGGTTTCTGCTGTTATTTGCCCGCGTGCGCGGCGTAATAGTTCATCAGGCACCCTTCGAGGAGGATCTCCCGCTCATCCGCGGTCAGCGGTGGCAGGTTGAGCGTGATGGCTTCCGTTTCGCCGTTTGCGCGGATCGCGACGGCGGGAAGCGTGTCCTTCTGCGCTTCGATCGCGGCGCGCACATCCGGCACGAACACATGATCGCCCACCGCATAGTCAAACCGCGCGCCCGCGGGCAGCGTAAAGGGCAGAATACCCCAGTTGATGCAGTTGCTGCGGTAGCGCTTGGTCGCATATTCATAGCAGATGTTGGCGGAGCCGCCGAGCACGCGCTGGCTGGAGGCCGCCTGCTCGCGCGCGCTGCCGTCGCCGGGCTTGTTTGCGAACACGCAGGAGCCGTAGGCGGTGGTTTGCAGGAACTTGTCCGCGTCGCCAACCTTGGAAAGCAGCGCTTTCAGCGCATCCGGCGCGTTGCCTTCCCTGCG
>CAYPEV010000051.1:0-12832 GCA_964409605.1 uncultured Christensenella sp.
GACGAGCGGCACGGCGCGGTTTTCCAGCCCGCTCAGCGTTGACGATTTTGTAAAAAAGACGCAGTACACGTATTTTTCGCGCGAGGCGCTCGCGGAACTTGCGGACAAGATCGCGGTGTTCGCCCGCGCGGAGGGGCTGGAGGCGCACGCACGCGCGGCGCTGATTCGCGGCACGGAGGAGGGCGTATGAGCCGTTTTTTGAGCGAAAAATACAAAACCCTTACGCCTTATACCCCCGGTGAGCAGCCAAGAGACGCGCAGTATGTGAAGCTCAACACAAACGAGTCTCCGTTTCCGCCGTCACCGCGCGTGGTTATGGCGGCGGAGCGCGAAGCGGGGCGGCTGAACCTGTATTCCGACCCGGAGTGTACCCTGCTCAAGCAGGCGGCGGCGAAGCTCTACGGTGCGGCGCCGGAGAACATTCTGCCCGTCAACGGCTCGGATGAGATCCTCTACTTTGCGTTTCTGGCGTTCGGGGACGCGCAGAACCCCTTTGCGTTTGCGGACGTCAGCTACGGCTTTTATCCGGTCTATGCGCGCTTTTGCGGTGTGCCGAGCCGCGAGATTCCGCTGACAGGCGAACTCGCGATCGACTATCGCGACTATCTTGGGATTCGGGAACATGTCCTGATCGCAAACCCCAACGCACCGACAGGCACCTGCCTGCCGCTATCTGAGGTCGAGGAGATTGTGCGGTCAAACCCCGATCGCGTGGTGATCATCGACGAAGCGTATATCGACTTCGGCGGGGAGAGCTGCGTGCCGTTGATCCGGAAATATGATAATCTATTGGTGATTCAAACGTTTTCCAAGAGCCGCTCTCTCGCGGGGGCGCGGCTGGGCTTCGGCATCGGAGATGAAGCGCTCATACGTGACCTGAACACGGTGAAATATTCCATCAATCCCTATAATGTAAACCGTATGACGCAGGCGGCGGGCGTTGCCGCCATCGAGGACGACGCATATTATCGGGGGAACGCAAAGCAGATCATGACGATCCGCGCGGAGTCTGCGGAGCAGCTTCGGGAACTCGGGTTCACGGTTTTGCCGTCCTGCGCAAACTTCCTCTTTGCAAAGAGCGACCGGATCGGCGGACAGGAACTCTACCAATCGCTGAAATCGCGCGGCGTGCTTGTGCGGCATTTTTCGAAACCACGGATCAGGGAGTTTTGCCGGATCACGATCGGCACGCGCCAGGAGATGGATATTCTGATGACGAACATTCAGGCAATCCTAACGGAGAAAGGGAGCAATCGTATATGAGAACGGCAACCTGCAGCCGGATGACGGCGGAGACGGAGATCACACTCTCGCTTGAACTCGATGGTCAGGGCAGGAGCGATGTTGCGAGCGGCGTAGGCTTTCTCGACCACATGCTCGCGCTCTTTGCGCGGCACGCGCGGTTCGACCTCTCGTTGCGCTGCACCGGGGATGTCGGCGTGGACGATCACCACAGCGTGGAGGATGTCGCCATTACGCTGGGCGAGGCACTGAAAGAAACGCTCAGCGAAAAGCGCGGCATCGCGAGATACGGAAGCCAGCTTTTGCCGATGGACGAGGCGCTTGTGCTCTGCGCGGTCGACCTCTCCGGCAGGGGATGCCTGCGCTATACGGCGAGCATCCCGTCGCAAAAGATCGGCACGTTTGACACGGAGCTGGTGCAGGAATTTTTCCTTGCGCTGAGCCGCACGGCGGGCATCACGCTGCACATCAAGCAGCTCGATGGCGAGAACTCCCACCATATCGTGGAGGCAATGTTCAAAGCCGCGGGCCGCGCGCTCAAACAAGCGGTTGCGATCGACCCCGCATATGCGGATGAAATCCCCTCGACAAAGGGCGTGCTGTAACCATGATCGCGATCGTAGACTATGGCGTCGGCAACCTGTTCTCGCTCAAAAGTTCGCTTTCCATGATCGGTGCGGATGCGATCGTCACAGGAAACGCCGCAGACCTGCGCGCAGCGGAGAAGATCATACTGCCCGGCGTGGGCGCGTTTGCGGACGCGGCGGACAAGCTCCAAAGGGCGGGGCTGGACACGATCGTGACCGAACAGGCGCGCGCGGGCAAGCCGCTCCTGGGTATTTGTCTTGGCATGCAGCTGCTGTTTGAGCGGAGCTTTGAATACGGCGAGCATCGGGGGCTGGGCCTGATCGCGGGCGACGTCGTCGATATGCGCCCGCGGATTCCCGCGGATCTCAAGGTGCCGCACATCGGCTGGAACGCGCTGCGGTTCGCAAAGCCTGAGCACCCGCTGTTTCGCTATATCGATGAGGGCGACTGCGTCTATTTTGTGCATAGCTTCTATGCGGACAATTGCAGAGAGGCAACCATCGCAACCGTGGAATACGGCGCGGAGCTGACCGCGGCGGTCGCGGACAAAAACGTGTTCGGCTGCCAGTTTCATCCGGAAAAAAGCGGCAAGGTGGGCTTAAACATCCTTCGCGCGTTCTGCGAGCAGGGATAGCAGCAGGAGCAGCAAATACGAGTACAGTTAGGAATGAAAGATAGATGATCGTTTTACCGGCAATCGACCTATACGAACAAAAGGCGGTGCGCCTCTACAAGGGCGAATACTCCAAGATGACCGTCTACAGCGAAGACCCGCCAAAGCTTGCGGGGGAATTCCGCGAGGCGGGCGCGCAATGGATCCATGTGGTGGATCTCGAGGGCGCAAGATGCGGCGGCACGCCGAACTTTGACGTCGCGGCCAAGATTGTCCGCACGAGCGGGCTCGCCGTTGAGCTTGGCGGCGGCATACGGGATGAGGAGACGATTTTGCGTTATCTCGACGCGGGTGTGCGCCGCGTGATCCTCGGCACCGCGGCCGCAAGCAGCGTCCCGTTCGTCGCGGACATGGTTGCCAAATACGGCTCCGCGATCGCGGTCGGCGTCGACCTCAGAGACGGTATGGTCGCGGTCAAGGGCTGGACGGAGACGACGGGGCTTTCCGGAATCGACTACTGCAAAAGCCTCGAGGAAGCCGGCGTGCAGACCGTCGTCTGCACGGATATCGCACGGGACGGCGCGATGGCGGGCGCAAACCGCGCGCTCTATTCCAAACTCCTGGCGGACAGCGGCATGCGCTTCATCGCCTCCGGCGGCGTCAGCTCGATCGAGGATATCCGCGCGCTCAAGGCGCTGGGGCTATACGGCGCGATCATCGGCAAGGCATACTATACGGGGGCGATTTCACTCGCTGACGCGATCCGGGAGGCAAACGCATGATTACGAAGCGCATCATCCCGTGTCTGGACGTCAAAAACGGGCGCGTGGTCAAGGGCGTCAATTTCCTAGGCCTTAACGACGTGTCCGATCCCGTGAAACTCGGACAATACTACAGCGAAAACGGCGCGGACGAGCTGGTGTTTTACGATATCACCGCGAGCGCGGAGGGACGCGCGCTGTTTACGGACATCCTCACGCGCGTGGCGGAGACGATCTTCATCCCGCTGACGGTCGGCGGCGGAATCAACACGCTTGACGATTTCGACCGCGTGCTCAAGTGCGGCGCGGACAAGGTCAGCGTCAACAGCGGGGCGATTCGAAATCCGGGTTTGATCGCGGAGGCTGCCAAGCGATATGGCGATCAATGCGTCGTGCTCTCGGTGGATGTCAAGCGCGTGGGCGGACAATTTCGCGTGTTCGCCAAAGGCGGCAGGGAGGATACGGGGCTCGATGCGCTCGATTGGATCAAGCGCGGCGTGGAAAACGGCGCGGGCGAGATCGTACTAAACTCCATCGATACCGACGGCGTGAAGCGGGGGTTTGATCTGCCGATGCTCGCCGCCGTATGCGAGCTCGTCAGCGTCCCCGTGGTCGCCTCCGGCGGCGCGGGCGGGATTGCCGACTTTGTGTCGCTGTTTACCGCGCTACCCAAGGTGGACGCGGGGCTTGCCGCCTCGATCTTTCACTTTGGCGAGGTGCAGATCAAAGACCTCAAGCAGGCGCTGCATGAGGCGGGGATTCCGATGCGGAGGGTTTGAGCATGCTGGAGATCGATCAACTGAAATATGATAAGGACGGACTGATACCCGCGATCGTGATCGACACGGAAACCAAAGCGGTGCTCATGATGGCGTATATGAACGAACTGAGCCTGCGCATCTCGACGGAAGAAGGGCGCACGTGCTTCTGGTCCCGCTCGCGCAAGGAACTCTGGCGCAAGGGCGAGACGAGCGGGAACGTGCAGAAAATCGTCTCCATCACGGCGGACTGCGACGCGGACACGCTGCTGGTCGAGGTGCAAAAGAGCGGCCCCGCCTGCCACACGGGCGCGGAAAGCTGCTTCTTCCAGCCGGTGTACGAAGGCGAGGCAATGCCGGGGTTTCGGTATGAAGATCTCTTCGAAATGCTGCGCGGCAGGAAAGCGAACCCGAAAGAGGGCTCCTATACGACCTATCTCTTTGAAAAAGGGATGGATAAGATCCTCAAAAAGGTCGGGGAAGAGACCACGGAGGTCATACTCGCCGCAAAAGACCGCGACAAAGCGAATACGGTTTATGAGATCGGCGATTTGATGTATCATTGTATGGTGCTCATGATCGAATCCGGCATCGAGCTTGACGACATCCGGCGCGAGATGGCGTCCCGCCATGTGATCGACCGCAAGGTCAAGCAGGAGAAGATGATATAATAAAGAGCATCCGCAGCAAAACATTCGGGAGAACGACAAACAGTGAAACGACAGAACCTGCATACCCATAGCACATTTGACGACGGGCAGAACACACTCGAGGAGATGATACGGGCGGCGAAAGCCGCAGGATTGTCCGCCATCGGCTTTAGCGTACATTCGCCGATGCCGGCTCCCTCCTGCTGGACGATTACCTCCGCGCGCGTGCCGGACTATATTGCCGAAGCGCGCAGGCTTGCGCAGGCGTATCAGGGCGAAATCGACGTGTATTGCGGCGAGGAATGGGATCTGCACGGCGCATTTCCCGCAATGGCGCTCGATTATGTGATCGGCTCCGTGCACCACATTGAAAAGAACGGCATGCTCTCTTGCGTCGACAACAGCGCGGAGGAAACAGAACGCACGCTCACAGAGTACTTTGATCAGGACGCGGACGCGATGGCGGAGGCGTATTTCCGCCAGTATGACGCGCTCGCAAAGGTCGACGCGGTCGATATCGTAGGCCACTTTGACCTGTTGACCAAGTTTGACGAGCAGCGGCATTTCTTTGACCCCGCTTCTCCGCGCTATCAAAAAGCCGCGGGGCAGACGTTGGACGCGCTGATCGCCGCGGGCAAGATACTCGAAATCAATACGGGGGCGATCTCGCGCGGATACCGTACGACGCCGTACCCTTCCCGCGCGCTTCTAACAAAGATTCGCGC
This sequence comes from uncultured Christensenella sp., assembly GCA_964409605.1. GTDB lineage: Bacteria > Bacillota > Clostridia > Christensenellales > CAG-138 > UBA7703. The sequence continues at coordinate 5,338 of CAYPEV010000051.1, forward strand.
GCGCGGCGGGAAGATCACCATCAGCGCGGACGCCCACCGCGTGGAGGACGTCGACTTTGGCTTTGCGGAGGCGGAGGCGCTCGCGTTTGCGTGCGGGTTTCGCGAAATCTGGCAGTTTGACGGAATGGAATTTGTACCCGAACCGATAGGAGGCTGACATGGTCTCGATACTGGAAGCACTCTCCGGCAACGCATATCCCGGGCGCGGCATCCTGCTCGGCAGCATCGGCGGGCACGCGCTGTGCGCCTATTTTCTCACGGGGCGCAGCGAAAACAGCCGCAACCGCGTGTTCCGCGAGGACGAAGATTCGCTTTCGATCCTCCCGTTTGACGAGAGCCGCATCACCGATCCGAAGCTGATCTTCTACACGCCTGTACGCGTGTGCCAAGACGCCATCGTGGTCACCAACGGAGACCATACGGAGACGATCTGCGAGAGCCTGAAGGAGGGACACTCGTTTCAGTATGCGATGAGCGCGCGCTGCTATGAGCCGGACGCGCCGAACTATACGCCGCGCATCGCGGGGCTGATGCTCCCGACGGGGCGCTATACGCTCGGGATCGTGAAAAAAGAGCCGGATTCACCGGATTGCAGGCGGAAATACTGGAGCTATGACCCCAAAGAGCGGACGGCGCATCTGATTCACACCTATACGGGCGATGGAGATCCGTTACCGGCGTTCTCCGGCGACCCATGTGCGGTCGCGCTCAGCGGAACGGCAGCGGAACTTGCACAAGAGATCTGGCGCGCGCTGGACGCGCAAAACCGCGTCGCGCTCTATGTGCGCCTGACCGATCTGTCGAACGGCAGATTCACAAGCGCGCAAAAGAACGCGCGGCTGGGGGACTAGCGGGACAATCACGAGTAAACAAAAAAGCCGCGGGAGGGCGAATCCCGCGGCTTTTGCTGTTCCCTGTAAAATGCTCAAACGGCTTTATTGTCGTAGATATGCCGAATTTCCTCCGCGCAATGATAAAACGCGTCGCACAGCGCAGGGTTGAACTGCGTTCCGCATTCGCGCCGGAGCTCCAGCATGCTCTCCTCGTGCGAAAGCGCTGGCTTATAGGGGCGGAGGCTGCGCAGCGCGTCGTAGACATCGCAAATCGCTACGATCTGTGCCGAGAGCGGAATTTCATCCCCCTTCAGCCCGTTGGGATAGCCCTTTCCGTCCCAGCGCTCATGGTGCGATAGTGCGATGTCCATCGCCATCTGGAAGATGGCTCCTTTGGGCAGGGGCGGATACGTCTGCTCCAGCGTCTGCGCGCCGATGGTTGTGTGCTTCTTAACCTCATCAAACTCCTCGCGCGTGAGTTTACCGGGCTTGAGAAGGATGCTGTCCGGAATGCTGAGCTTGCCGATATCGTGCAGAAGGCATGCCTGCTGCAGCATATGGATGAAGTTATACGTCAGACTCTGGCTGTAGACGCTGTTGAACGAGAGCACGCTCGCCACCACACGGCAGGATTCCGAAAGCCGCTTGAGATGCAGGGCGGCGCTCTCGTCCTGCGTTTCGGCAAGGTGCACGAGAGAGCTGACCGCGCCCCAGATCGCGTCCGTGGAATCGCCGATTTTCTGCGCTGCCTGTTCTTCGACGAGCCCCCTGCAGTGAGTTAACTCCTGCTCGTGTTCCTGGCGCTCGGTAATATCGAGCGCGACGCAGCTGAGAAAGGATAGGCCGCCGTCGACGATCGTCGGGGTGATGATCATGCGCAGAAGCCGCCGGTTGCCTTCGGCATCCGTGCGCCATACCTCGGACTCGATTGTGCTCTTGCGTTCAAACGCGTTTCGCGTCTGCGTGATGAGCGCGGCGGCTTCCGGCTGCGGCAGCACGCTTTCGATCGGCTGGCACTCGATCTCCTCGCGGGGTTTGCCCAGAAACGCCGCGTGCGCCGCGTTGACGCGGCCATAGGTGCACTCATACGACATCTGCCAAATCTGCGCCGGGACGTTGTCCATCAAAGCCTCAAGGGCAGCCGGGGAGAGAATTGGGGCCGTTCTTGTCATAGCAATCCTCCTTACGCAACAATTGCATAAGCGAAAATCAAATTATCGCGTGATTGGATCTGTCCGCGATTCGTGTGACGCGCGAACACCAGAGACACGCGATTATCATACGATCAGCATAATACGGGATTACATGAAAGTCAACGAGTGCGTAACAGCCGTGTGATATTATTCGCGCCTTGCCCATGCACGCAAACACCGCGTGCACGCCGCTGAATCACCAATCATATACGTGAAACATATCCGTGCGTTTATCACGGTTACGCGCAGTTCAAACAGGTATGATCATGCAGAAGATGTTTCGAACAGGCGATAGGTTCTTTTACCAACGAGAGGGTTGTGCACGCAAGCGGGTGCTTGCGAAGACGGAATTTGACACAGAAACCGGCACAGCGCCACACGACGATTAAAACGAATGGCTGTCCTGCGAAAAGCGATGGCTGTTTGCGAAATCCGGGGCTGGTAAAAAGATGCGTTGACAGGGTTGCGGGAAAATTCTACAATAAAAATGCGGTATCGTACCATTCATTTGGATACCAGCCAAACCGCGTGTAACAATCCTTGTGACGTCGTAATATCCGAAAACATCGAAGGAACAGGAGGGCGAACAGATGGGCAAGCTGTTTCAAAATAAAAAATTCCAAAATACGATGTTCTTTTTTGCGACGCTCACATCGGTCATCTATCTGGTGTGGCGCGCGGTGTTTACGCTGCCGTTTCAGAGCGGAGCTGTCGCAATCATCTTCGGCGTGATGCTGCTGGTGAGCGAGATTACCTCCGCGCTCGGGACATATGAACTCTACTATCGAAAAAACCGTTCCAACAAGGTCGACCTCACACTGCCGGAGATCCCGCATAGCTGGTATCCGGATGTGGACGTGATCGTCGCGACCCATAACGAGCCGGTTGAACTGCTGTATAAAACCGTGAACGCCTTGACCTATATGGATTATCCGGACAAGAGCAAGGTGCATATCTATATTGCGGACGACGGGAACCGCCCCGCGATGGCAAAGCTTGCGCAGCAATTCGGCGTCGGGTATTTTCCGCTTGCCAACAATAAGGAAGCCAAGAGCGGCAACCTGAACAACGTGCTGAAACAGACGAAGTCTCCGCTGGTTGCAACGTTTGACGCGGACATGATCGCGCGGCGCGAGTTTTTGATGGAGACGGTGCCGTATTTCTTCCTCCCGCGCGTGCGGCATGAAGACAGGACCTGGCGCCTGAGAAAGCCGGAGGAGATCGACCCGAATTTCAAGATCGGATTCATCCAAACGCCGCAGAGCTTTTATAATCCGGATCTGTTCCAGTTTAACCTCTACGCGGAGCAGAACATCCCCAACGAGCAGGATTTCTTCTCCCGCGAGATCAACGTCATGCGCAACAGCACGAACGCCGTGGCCTATACCGGCAGCAACACGGTGATCGCGCGGCAGGCGCTGGAGGAGATCGGCGGGTTTCCGACGGATACGATCACGGAGGACTTTGAGACCGGCATCAAGATCCAGAGCAAGGGATATACCACCTATTCCACCTTGCGTCCGCTCGCGAGCGGACTCGCGCCGACCAGCATCAAGAGCATGGTGACGCAGCGCGTCCGCTGGGCGCGCGGCGTGATCCAGTCCGTGCGCAACACGAAGATGATGACCAACAAAGGCCTTTCGCTCAGCGCGCGGATCAGCTACATGCTCTCATATTCCTACTGGTGGTCGTTCGGGCGCAGGCTGGTGTTTACTTTCGCGCCGATCATGTTCGCGCTGTTTGATCTGCAGGTGGTCAACACCACGTTCTGGCAGATCCTCGCGATCTGGGGCCCGCAGTATATCTTCTATACGCTTGCGATCCGCTGCCTTTCCAGCGACACGCGAAACCAGCGCTGGAACCAGATCATCGATACGATCCTGGCTCCGTTTATGGTCATTCCGGTGCTGCTGGAGACCATCGGCCTCAAACAGCTGAAATTCAAGGTGACCGACAAGAGCACCAGTAAGCCCCAGGACAGCAACCTGGTCTACATCATTCCGCAGCTCGTCATGCTGGGCATGTCGATCGCTGGGTTGATCCGCTACCTCGGCGGGAAATACGGCATGGCGCTGCTGTTCAGCAGCTTCATCGCATTCTGGCTCCTGCTCAACATCACAAACCTTTTGTATGCGGTGTATTTCATGATGGGACGCAAGGCCTACCGCACCAGCGAACGGTTTGAGGCGGAGATCCCCGTTAAGCTCTGCTACCGCGGCAAGGAGTTTTCCGCGATGACCAAGAATATCTCGGAAGGCGGATTCCTCTTCACGCTGGAGCACCCCGCCTATCTGCCGGACGACGAGCCGCTGGACTTCTCGGTCTGTAACGAACAATACTGCGCGAATGTGCGCGGGAAGATCGTGTACATCAACAGCGCGGGCAACAAGTGGCTCTACCATGTGCAGCTGGTGCCGGGCATGAGCGAGCAGGACACGCGGGAATATCTCCAGCTCGTCTACGACCGCCAGCACTCTCTGCCGAAGTCGATGAATATCTGGGTGACTGCGTTTGATGATCTCGTCAACAACGCAAGCCAGCGCCTCGAGCGGCAGCGCTCCGAGATGCGTGCTCTGCCCCGCATTCAGCTGGAGCGGTCCGTGCGGTTTGAAGAGGGCGTCAGCGGCATACTGGTGGATTTCAACTTCAAGTATGCTCTGGTGCGCGGCTTGAGCGAGCGCGCGGATACGTTGACGCTCGCCCCCCGAAACGGCGTTCGCATCCAGCTTGAAAACACGAAGAAATCCCTGAGCACGCCGGGCGTCACGCTCTACAGCGTGACAAACTGGGAAGAGCTCGCCTCAAGCAAGGCGTTTCAAACACTGCTGGAGGATTGGATTTTCGAGTACAATCATGGTACCGCGAAACCGCGCCGCGCAAAAAAGCGCATGGCGATGTAATCCTTCCCGCGATCGTATTTGACAAGGATCAGCCGTCTTCCGCCGTAAAACGCGGAAGACGGCATGTGCTTACAACAACCGCGAGAAAAGCGCTCGCGCGGCGGAATTAGAAACGATAAGGAGTGTTGATTGCATGGCGATGCTGCTGACCATCTTACGGCTGAGCGCGTTTTTGCTCTCCGCGGCGGGCTACGTCGCCTTTGCAAGGGCGTATTGGAAGATCACCCCGCGCGCAAGCTATATCTTTGTCTTCTCTGCGCAGGCGTTAATCGTCTATTTCGCGGGGCTGGCAGGGTTGCTCGCGCCCGTGTCCTATGCGCTCTTCGGCCTCGGCATCGTGCTGCTCATCACGTTGATCCTCAACAAAAAGATCAAACTTGCCTACAACACAAGCTCGCTCAGCGCGATCAATCTTGCGTTTGCCGCGGTATTCGGCGCGATCACCGCATCTTTGATCGATACGTTCTTCGTGCATTACGACAACTTTTCGCATTGGGCGGTCGTGGTCAAGTATATGCTGGTCACAGACCGGTTCCCGGATGCGGCCAGTGCGATCATCGACTTCAAGAGTTATCCGCTGGGCAGCTCCTCGTTTCTCTACTATATCGGAAAAATCGTCGGCAACGGCGAAGGCATCATGCTCGTAGGCCAGGCGATCCTGCTGTTTGCAAGCTTCTATGCGGTGTTCGGCGTGATTCGCGACCAGAAGCGTTTTCTGCTTGCGGCGCTGCTGGGGCTCGGCTGCTCCACGATGGCATATTTCAACATCAGCATCCGCGTCAACAACCTCCTCGTCGATTTCCTTCTGCCCGCGCTTGCGCTTGCCGCCGTCGGCGTGCTGGCCGTGGAGCGGGGGAAGTTCTTCACCGCGTGCCTTGCGGTTCTGCCCGTGCTGGGGCTTTTGGCCATCGTCAAGAACACGGGTATTTTCTTCGCGCTGCTTGGATTTGCCTTCCTGCTCTATCGTTCGATTCAATGCCAGAACGCGGATCCAAAGCTCCGCCCGTTTTTCTGGGGCGCGCTTGCGACCATTTTGCTTTCGCTCGTGCCGCTGATCGTCTGGAATATCCATACGTCGCTCGCGTTCCCCGCGGATGCGGGCAAGTTCAGCTATGATTTTCAGACGCTCTCGGCGTTTACGCTCGATAAGACGCCCGCCCAGATTCAATACATCGCGCAGCTTTTCCTCGCTACGGCGACTTCACTTTCCCAGTTACCGACGCTGGGCTTTGTGCTCTTCAATGGCGTCGCGCTTGTCGTATATCTCATCGCACGCTTCGTGTTCAAAAAAAAGTGGAAACTGCTCGGCACGCTCCTGCTGCTCGATCTTGTAGTGGTGCTCTACTATGGTGGGATTCTCGCGATGTATCTGCTCTCCATGCCGCTGGACGAGGCGCTTCGCCTTGCGGGATTTGACCGGTATGCATCAAGCATGATTCTCTTTTTGATCGGCGCGCTGTCCATGCGTCTGACGATGGACGTAGAGAATTCCTTTTATCTTCAGCAGGGCGAGCAAAGGGATTATCGCGCGTTTCGCAGCCTGACCGCGAAGAATATCTACCAGACGGCGACGGTCGTGCTCTCGCTGGCAGCGGGGCTGATCCTGGTCTCCGAACTCAACGGCATGAACAGCATCCGCGATTCCTACGCGGAGTCTCTGCCCGCGCGCGTCTCCGCGCTGACGGGGGATAACTGGCATGCGCCGGACGACACGACGCGCTACCTGTTCTATTCCTCCGACAAAAACAACGAGGTGACGAGCTATGAGCTGCCGTATGTCGGACGCTATTTCCTCTTTGCTTCGCAGGTGGACGCGGTCGGCACATTTACCGACGACGCCTTTATGAACCAGATCCAGACTTATGACAAGTTCGTGATTCTCGAGAGTACGCCGCAGATCCGCATCTATATGAATCAACACGCGAACATGCCGGGCGACCCGGGCATCTACGATGTGCGTGAGACGTTTCCCGAAGCGGTGATTCCCGAAACATGAGGCGCATACGTCAGCCGCGCGGAATAAACGCGCGGTTTTTATCCCGCAGAAGAATATATCATATATATTTTTCGCAAATGCTCTTGCTTTTTGCGCCTGCGCGTGATAAATTATCAGCAATCGCGGCGAGAGCCGCAGGCAAGGACACCATCACGGCGCAAGCCGGACAGAAAGAAGCGCTTTATGACCCGTATCGCATGCGCAGCAGAATACCGTTACTTTAGCTTTACCGGCTATTACTTCGGTAAGGCTTCGTTCGGTTTGGCGCAGCAAAGGTGATCGGGTAAAATAGAGCACATACGATCGCAACGCACCGCAGCCAGACCGGCTGCGGTTTTTTTACAGGCGGAGGGAGAAAAAACGATGATCGTCATACTCAAACCAAATCCAAATCCGGATCAGTTGGAGAGCCTCAAAAACTGGCTGCTCGGCAAAGGCATTCAGATCCACACCAGCCTCGGCACGAGCCAGATGATTCTGGGCCTTGTGGGCGATACGTCCACGCTGGATATCGACCTTATCAGCGCGCTGGATATCGTGGAAGATGTCAAGCGCGTGCAGGAGCCGTATAAG
>CAYPEV010000052.1:0-3343 GCA_964409605.1 uncultured Christensenella sp.
TGGCGCGATGCTGGTGTTTCAGGTGGTCACGCTGCCGGTGGAGTTCAACGCCTCCACCCGCGCGCTGCGGATGCTCGAAGAGGGCAACTACATCAGCTATGAGGAGAGCGACGGCGCAAAGAAGGTCCTAAACGCGGCCGCGATGACATATGTCTGGGCGGCGGTTGCCTCGCTCATCAGCTTCCTGCGACTGCTTGCGATGGCGAACCGTTCGCGGCGGAATTAAGGGGAAGAATGCTTGGGATTACACCCCAAACCCTGTCGATACACAAAATTGAGAAAGAACGAAGGCTTATGTCTCCGTTCTTTTTGAATTGATCCGTTTTCTTGCAAACGCCGCCGGAGGAGTGATACTATTTGATTAGTATGATGCGGAGGTCGTTTCCCATGAAGATTTTATTTAAGAGTGCGCTCACGCTGACGTTCCTGTCGATCGTTGCAGTCATACTAGCCGTTCTTCTCTCCGCGATGAAGAAACTCTATATCGAAAGCTGGTTCGTGCTGAATCCGTCCGTTGTCGTCGGGCTGATATCGGGTTTATTGCTCACGACCATACTCTCGCTGGCAAATTTCCACCAGTTGCAGCGCTCGCACGCAAAGGTTCGTTCCGCGCTGCTCAAGAGCTTTCAGGCAGAGTCCGCAGCGTTTGTGGCGTTTGCATGTGCGATCCGGAACGATTCGCAGGAATTCAAAATCCCGGATCAGCTGCATCAGGAGCTGGAACTCGCGCTCGCGCGTCTGGATGAGCTTTCCATCAAAATCACACGGAGCGAACACATCTCCCCGCTCAAAAGTAAGACGATTCAAGCGTTCAGCGCCATTGTTACGCCCATCGCGAGAATCGAGCTGCTGTTCGATCAGGCGTTCGCGCCTTTTGCGGAGAGCTGCGCCGCGGCGTATCACGCGCACAGCATCCTGCCCTATCTGGGCGACGAAGCGGAGCGGCAAGCGACGCAAGCGGAGTTCCTTCACAATCTGCAGCGGGTCTGCGAGCTTTTACAGCCGGAAGGCATGCTGTACGAAGCAATGCAGCAGTATCAATCGAGGCTCCGTCGCCTGCTCGGCGTCCGGCAGGCAATCAGCGCGGGAAAATCGGGAGCAGAATAAGTACCTGTCCGGACGAGCGAAGGTTTCGGCCTTCGCTTTTTTTATGCACCGTTCGGGTGTTGCCGAACGCCAGTTTTTACTATAAAATAAAGCGTAGCGTGCATAAGGAGGAACCAGTATGCGTGACGAACGGCTTGATCGGCTTGCCGATCTGCTCCTGAACTATTCCCTGAAGCTCAAAAAAGGCGAGCTCTTCGAAATCAACGGCGGTATCCCCGCAAAGCCCCTGATCAAATCCCTGCTCAAGCGCGCACACGCCATCGGCGCGGTGCCGTTTGTGAAGCTCTCGGACGACGAGCTCAGCCGGCTCTTCTTCGGGTTCATCGACCCGAAAAATCCGGAAGCCTCTCGACCCGCGATCGACGCGCAGCTCGAATGGGAAACGAAATACTGGGATCACCTCGTGGCGCATGTGGACATCGGCGTGGACGAAAACGATGCGGAGCTCTCCGCCGTGGACACCACCGCCATGACGTACTATCGCAACATCCGCAGACCCCTGCGCGACAAGATCATCGACGAGCGCCGCTGGGTCTATCTGCACTGGCCGACCATGGCGGACGCGCAGAAGGCCGGCATGTGCTATGATGACTTTTTCGAATTCTTTCTATCCGCGGCGCTGGTCGACTACGCGCAGATGGGACGCGATATGGAGCCGCTCGTGGAGCTCATGGAAAAAACCGACATGGTGCATATCACGGGCCCCGGCACGGACCTGACCTTCTCGATCAAGGATATTCCGGTCGTGCCATGTAACGGCGAACTCAACATTCCCGACGGCGAAGTCTACACTTCTCCCGTGCGCGAGAGCGCAAACGGTGTTGTGCGATACAACACGCCCGCCATGCGCTATGGCAAGCGCTTTGACAACCCCCGCCTCGTCTTCAAAAACGGGCATATCGAGGAAGCGAGCTGCGACGGCGATACCGCGGGCTTCAACGAGATGCTGGACGCGGACGAAGGCGCACGCTACCTCGGCGAATTCGCCATCGGCGTCAACAATGCGGTCACAAAATCGATCGGCAACACGCTCTACGACGAGAAGATCGGAGGATCCTTCCACCTCACGCCCGGCTGCGCCTATGCGGATGCGTTCAACGGCAACAAGTCTCAACTGCACCTCGACATCGTCTGCATCCAGACGGCGGCATACGGCGGCGGCGAGATCTGGTTTGACGGCAAGCTGATCCGCAAAGACGGCGTCTTCACCGTGGATGCGCTCAAGGGGCTCAATCCGTAATCCCGCATCAACCGGCCGCCCGCCAAGAGGCCGCGTGGCCTGACGGAACAAGAAGGACGTGATTGCATGAAAGAAACTGTTCGCAGCTGGGTGTTTGATATCGTGGCGTTCGTCATCGGCAGCGCGCTTGTCGCCGCGGGGTTGGTGCTCTTCACCATCCCCAACGACATCGCGCCCGGCGGCGTATCCGGCCTTGCGACCGCGTTGGCGTTTCTCTCGCCCGTGTCGGTCGGTATTTGGACGCTGCTGCTCAATATCCCGCTGATCATCCTCGCTTGGTGGAAGCTCGGCTTTCATCCGCTGGCAAAAACCATCGTTACAACACTCCTGCTCTCGGGGTTTATCGAGCTGTTTTTGCGCATTCTCCCGCCCTACAGCAACAACATCCTGCTGGCCTCCGTGCTCGGCGGCGTGCTCTGCGGCGTGGGCATGGGCGTAATTTTCGTGCGCGGCGCGACCACGGGCGGAACGGATCTGATCAGCCTGCTGCTCAACCGTGCATTTCCGAATCTCTCCGTGGGTTCTCTTCTGCTCATCGTGGACGCGATGGTGGTCTTGTTCGCGGTGTTCGTGTTTCGCAACATCGAGGTCGCGCTGTATTCCATCGTGACCATCTTCGTCACCACGCGCACGATCGACGCGATCATGCAGGGCGTCGACCACGCGAAGGTGATCTACATCGTCACCGAGCGCGGCGACGATATCCTCGCGCTGCTTGCCGAGGAGCTCGGGCGCGGCGTTACGGTTTTGCAGGGGCGCGGCGGCTACACCCGGCGGGACAAACACGTGCTGATGCTCGTTGTGCGGCGCAACTCGTTTGCGCAGACGCTCAAGTCGATCAAGCAGATCGACAAGCAGGCGTTTATCTTCGTCACCGACGCGACGGAGGTGCACGGAGAAGGGTTCAAGCCGATGGAGTAAGGGAAACTCTATTCGGGCTTTGCCCAAACCCAAAGAAACAAAAGCAGAACCTCCGAGAAAATTTCGGAGGTTCTT
>CAYPEV010000052.1:3443-12612 GCA_964409605.1 uncultured Christensenella sp.
TTATTCTTCCGCCTGCATTTTCGCGAGCTCGGCCTGTCCCTCTTTGTTCGTGTACATATGCTTGCGGAAAACGATGAAGCGATACACGCTGAATTCGGTGATCAGATTGATCACCATGGTGCCGAAGAGTACGATGTATTCGTTCCAGCCGGCCTGCGTGAGCGCCTCGCCCCACCAGGTGGAGAGCGGCGTAAACACAACATAGTAGAGGAAAATCTGCGTCATCGCAAGCGGCACGTTCTTCGCGCTCTTGAAGGTAAACTTCCGGTTGATCGTGAAGTTATACACCACCGAAAGCACCAGCGCGATCAGATAACTCGGCCAGTAGGCCCAATGGATGGTTTCATTGAGCAGCGCAAACGACGACGCCTGAATGATTCCCGCCGAAGCGGAGAACAGAAGGTATTTGAACCCCTGCAGGAAATTCTGCCTTCTTGTGAGCTTCACATGGGTCTGCGCGCCTGCCTCCGGCGCATGTGTTGTTTGATCGTCCGTTGTCTTATCCTCCTTGTTCAAATCATATCGTCGTCGCTCTCGGCGCACATGCCGTCGATGTCGCAGAGTTCGTCGCCTTCGTCCAGCCGGATTTCTTCCTCTCTCGCTCCTTGCGGCGTTGACCGCCACGGAAAAGAAGCTGATCGCGTTTTTACCGTTGCGCTTGACCTGATAGAGCGCTTCATCCGCGGCTTTGTAGAGCGTTTCAAACGTAGCCCCGTCCCGGTCATAGACCGCGATACCGACGCTGATGGACACAGGTATGCCAATCTTGCGGCTGAGCCCCGTCATCTCCTCGCGCAGCGCCTCCGCTTTGTCCTGCGCAACCAGATCGTCCCTCGCGTTCTTAAGGAAGAGCATATATTCGTCCCCGCCGGTGCGGGAGAGATAATCTCCCGAGCGGAAGAGCCTGCGCATGCCGTTTGCAAACGAAACCAGCAGTTGGTCGCCCTTCGCATGGCCGAGGGTATCGTTGACGGCCTTGAAATTGTCAAAATCCAGCATCATCAGCGCGTGTCTGCCGCCCAACCCTTCGCCCGCAAGGAAGGCTTTCACGTTTCGCTCCATCGCGCCGCGATTTAAGAGCCCCGTGAGCGGCTCGCTGTCCGCCTGGCGAATCAGCCTCTGCATGCTCTGTTTTTGCCGGTGAATGTCTGCTATTTTGCCGACGAGCTGCACCGTCTGCTGGTCCTGATCGAACACGGAGAAGATCTCGACCCGCTTCCAGCGGGCGACCCCACGGGAGTTGATCATCCTGAGCTCCGCGTGCGCCTCCGCATCCCCTGCGCGCAGCTGGTTGATCATGCTCAGAAAGAGGATACGATCCTCCTCATACAGCAGGTTTGTGCATTCGTCAAGGTTGGTCACCGTGCATTCCGGCGGCGGGAAGCCAAACATGGCTTCAAAGCTGTCGTTGAAGGAAATTTTACCCGAATCCAGCGTGATATGGAAGAATACCTCGTTGGAAAGCTGTGTGATCAGCTGGTAGCGCTGCGCGCTTTGCCGCAGGAGATCTTTGTCCGCTTCCAATTTGCTGACCGTTTCACGCTCGTGGCGGTAGGCCTGCGCTGCCATGGAAACCCCAATGAGCAAGATGATGCACAGCATCGCCATCTGATACATGCTGACCTGCCGTGAAATCGTGTCTGCAACACCGGCCGGAACGATCGAGAACACGTACCAGTCATAGGTCTCAAGCCGCACGCAGACCGCATAATACGGCAATCCGCGATAGCGAAAGCGGAAGGAAACAGAATGATTTTGGGCGATTTGCTGTTTCAGCTGCTCGATGGTTATCCCTTTTGCCAGCACTTTGTCATTCACATATTCCTTGATCAGATGGCCGGTCTCAACGATGGAGCCCCCCGCCTCGACAAACACAATCACACCGTTTGAATCGCAGACAAACGAGTTTGCCGCGCCTTCATAGGCGAGCGTCTTGAGCAGGCTTGAGAAGTTTTTGTGGTTCAGCGTTGAAAACAACACGCCGTGCGCACCGGTATGGGCTTGCACATGCGCGGAGACGAGCACATCCGCCAGCCCGTCGTCATCGTTCTGTGAGGTGATCGTCATGACGGTTTCGCCGGAGAGGCTCCGCTGAAACCAAGCCTCCGAAGCGACATTTTTTCGTGTCTGGTCGCTGTAGAACAAATCCCCCATCGGGTTTGCAAAGCCGATTTCTGTCTCTACCGCGTCGTCCGCAAGCTCGGTGCGCAGGGACTCGACCAGTGTCTTTGGGCCTGTGTCCGCGTCATAGTCCGCAATCAGCTGCACACGCGTGGTGATCAGGTCTACGTATCGCTCCAGCGTGATGGACTGCTGACGCGCCGCATCCTCCAGAATTTGAAAGGTGCCCTTGCGGATCTCCGCAACGATCTGGCTTTGCAGCGCAAAGAACGCGATCAACATCACGCCCGCGGCAGCAAGCGGAAACCCAAAGTATCGCAGGAGATTTTTCAGAAAAGAGCGCTTTGGCTCGCGATTGTGCACGGTATCCCGCCCTTCTGTTGTGGGAATGCAGCGCCAGGATTGCTCCGATACGGAAAATTGGTATTTGAGTGAATTATATCGGGTATTCCGTCATTTGTCATCTCTTATGTTGCGTTCCTTCCGCGCCGAACGCGGAGAGAAGCCGTGCGCAAAAAGGGCGGCCGCCGCCCGCATACGCAGGCAGCAGCCGCCTCATTCTGTTGGGATATCGTGGAATCTCCGCGCTCAGATGCGCGCCACGCCGCTCTTTCTCGCCGCCTCGGCAACCGCCGAAGCGACCGTCTTGCCCACGCGGGGATCAAACGCCTTGGGGATGACGTAGTCCGCGTTGCGCTCTTCGTCCGAGATCAGCCCCGCAAGCGCATACGCTGCGGCAACCTTCATCGCGTCGTTGATGTCGCTCGCGCGCACGTCAAATGTCCCGCGGAAGATGCCGGGGAACGCGAGAACGTTGTTGATCTGGTTGGGGAAATCGCTCCTGCCGGTTGCGATGACGGCGGCGCCGCCCGCTTTTGCGTCCTCCGGAAAGATCTCCGGCGTGGGGTTTGCGCAGGCGAAGATGATCGGATCCTTCGCCATGCTCCGGACCATATCGACGTCCACCACCTTCGGTGCCGAGACGCCGATGAACACATCCGCCCCCTTCATCGCATCCGCGAGCGAACCCTTGCGCTTTTCGCGGTTGGTGACGAGCGCCATCTCCTCTTTGATCCAGTTCATACCCTCTTTGCGGCCTTCGTAGATGATGCCCGCGCGGTCGCAGAGCGTCACGTCCATAAAGCCGTCCGAAAGCAGGAGCTTCGTCACGCTGATGGCTGCGGCGCCCGCGCCGTTGATCACAACCTTGACGGATTCCTTCGACTTGCCGACCACCTTGAGGGCATTGATCAGCCCGGCAAGGGTGACCACGGCGGTGCCGTGCTGGTCGTCATGGAAGATCGGGATATCGCACTTTTCTTTGAGCTTGCGTTCGATTTCAAAGCAGCGCGGCGCGGAGATATCTTCGAGGTTGATGCCGCCGAAGCTTCCGCTGATGAGATAGACCACGTTGACGATATCGTCCACTTCCTTGCTCTTGACACAGAGCGGGAAGGCGTCCACATCGCCAAACGATTTGAAGAGCACGCACTTGCCCTCCATGACCGGCATGCCCGCTTCAGGGCCGATATCGCCGAGGCCGAGCACGGCGGTGCCGTCCGTCACGACCGCGCAGAGGTTCCAGCGGCGCGTGAGTTCATAGCTGAGGTTGACGTCTTTTTCGATCTCAAGGCACGGCTGCGCCACGCCCGGCGTATACGCCAGAGAGAGGTCTTCCCGTGTCGCGACGGGGACGGTTGCCTTGACTTCGATCTTGCCTTTCCATTCTCCATGCAGGCGGAGGGACTCTTTTGCATAATCCATAGTGTTCTCCTTGTTCGGTCGTCGTTCGGTTTTGATTACTGCTCAAAGGGGAATCGATACGGTAGATTTTTCTTGTCGCGAATCGCGATGAATTCCTTCTGCACCGCCTCGCCGACAGGCACGCCTTTGTCCTTGCGCACAAGCCATACGTCGTGCTCTTTTTCGCCCGCGGTGTAGATGCGGCTCTGACCCGGCGCTTTTTCGGAGGCGCGCAGCTCGCGCAGGATGTCCCCCGCGATCTTTTTGAATGTCTCAAGGCCGCAGAACGCTTCGGGGTCGATGACGATGAAGAAATGGCCGAGGTGATACGGCTTCTTGTTGCCGTTTTCGTCGCGGTCGATGCACATCTTGAGGAAACTGCCTGCCTGCAGCGCCGCGGAGAGGATCTCAACCACGGTCGCGTAGCCATAGCCCTTGTAGCCCGCGAGGTCCTCGCCGATGCCGCCCAAGGGGGCCAGCGCCGCGCTGCCGTCGGTCAGGCCTTTGAGAATCGCGGGGCTGTCCGTCATGGCGCTTCCGTCGCGGCCGATGACCATACCCGCGGGCGTGTCCTTGCCGCTTCTTGCGTAGTATTCGATCTTGCCGCGCTGGCTGATGCTTGTCGCGCAGTCGAGCGTGAAGGGGAAGTCCTCGTCCGTCGGCAGGCCGAAGGTCAGCGGGTTGGTGCCGAGCATGTTTTCCACACCGAAGGTCGGCGCGATGCTGGGGCGCGCGTTGGTACCGGAGATGCCGATGAGCCCCTCGTTGACCGCCATGCTGGTCCAGTAGCCCGCGATGCCGTAGTGCGAGCTGTTGCGGATCGCCGCCATCGCCATGCCGTTCTTCTTCGCCTTTTCGATGATGGTCTTCATCGCCTTGTAGCTTGCGACCATGCCCATGCCGTCGTGCGCGTCTACCACGAGCGTGGTCGGCGTCTCTTTCACGACCTCATACTCGGTCGTCGGCATCAGAATTCCCTGATCGATGCGGTCGAGATAGATGGGCTTGAAGCGGTTGCAGCCGTGGCTTTCGATGCCGCGGCGGTCGCTCTCCAGGAGTACGTCGGTGCAGATTTTCGCGTCCTCCAGCGGCACACCATAGGCCACGAACGTGTCGATCATAAAGCCTTCGATCATGTTCCAAGGGATATACGGTCTGGTTTCTTCCATAGGTCATTCTCCTCCTGATCCTGTTTCATGTAAGATGGGTTCTGCCGCCGGCCGGCGGCGCGCAATGCCCGTTTTTTACCATGATGTCCGTCTGCAGGACATGAAAAAAGGAGCATACGCAAAACAAGTCGTGCGCCGCTCCAAACTCCAAATCTCAGTGGAACTTTTGTACATGCTTATCATATCGTGATTCTAGCGTCCTGTCAAACGCGATTTTCCGTTCCGTCCCCGTTCGGCCGGAAACCACGTCGGTGCCAGCGATCGATTGCCGGCTCAGCCTTCAAAATACACGACAATATCCGGCTGCTCGGTTTCAAAATATATTTCCCAGCTGCCGTCAAATGCGTCCGGGCGGATCCGCTTGGTGTCCGTAACGCCCAGTGCGAAAAACGGAACCGTCGTGCGCCCGAAGGAATCGGTCAAAAACAGGGCGCTCGTCTCGTCGTGATTGAGGTTGTTGTGTATGTACAGCAGGTCGTGCGGGTTGTCCACATAGGTGAAGTATGCAACTTTGTTGTAGTAGTCGTTGCGCTCCAGCATGGAATAGTCAAAGAACATCTCGAAACTGCCTTGAAGCGCCTGCTCCTTCTGCGCGATGGCCTCGAGCTCTTCCTGCTGCTGCGCCGTCAGGACATCTTCCTCAACCGCGTGCAGCAGCGGAAAATCGAACGACGTTTCGAACTTCGGATACACCAACGTAAAATCTTCCGGTGCAGCGAGCGCAAGCGTCACCTGCCTGCCGTAGGAACCGAGGAACTGATCCGGATAGCGGTCGAACGCGTAGTGGTTCGGATCGAACAGCGAGAGATCGATTGCATAGCCGAAGCGCTCGTTGGCTGCGGCCGCGATCGTGCCCGCGGCCCAGAGGCCGGTCTCCGCACGCCAGTGTTGATCGGTCCGGTAAAACACATCCCGGCGGAACGCATCGGAATCCTCCTGCTTGTGCGCTGCCCATTCCTCCCGCAGATCCAGGATCGGGACCCCGCCTTTCCGCAGGAGCGCGATGCGCTGATTTGCGTTTTGGTTTGAAAAGTCGAGCTTTCCGCTCTCGGGATCCGACTCGCGGATCTTATAGGGATACTGCACAAACAGAAAATCGATGCCCTGCTCATCCGCGAGATGCTTGATCGCAAGGATTGCCGCCGCCCGTGCCGTCATATCCTGCCTGCCGGCAAACGTCGTCAGAAATCCATCCCGAAGGAACACCACGCTGTTATAGCCGTCGCGCGGGGTGGCTTTCCAGCCGAGGAGCTTGTTGTAGCCGGACGCCGCGCTGACCCATGTCCGATAGGCGGCAATCCGGTCGGTCGCCCAATTTAACACGCCTTTTTCAAAATAGCGAACGGCTCTTTCCAATTTCCCGATATGCGCCGCCGGAGGCCCTTCTTGCGCTTGGTCGGCAGTCTCCGCATTCACAACCGCGTCGTTTTCCGGCGCGGGCGGGTCTGCCTGCGCGTCCGGCGGGCTGTAGAACGGGGCGAGGATGTCCACATTGCCCTTTTCCACCGGACCCGCGACCGAATCCGTTTCGCTCTCCACATCGAATAAAATCGCGCGGGTGACTCCGTTTCGAATGCCGAGCACATCGACGATCACCTTTTGCGTGAAAAACCGCGCGAGAATGGACACGCAGGCGATCGCGACAATCGCGAAGAAAACGCCGATGAACACCCGATCCAGCCAACCTTTTTTCATGCTCGTGTCACCCACCGCATAAAAGTTGCATTAGAAGTTGAAGTAGATAAACGGATTATACGTATCCAGTATGCAGACCAGCGACGAAAGGACAAACACCGCAAGCGCCAGCGCATAGGAAAGCGGCTTGCCGAACGGCTCGCCGATCCGCTGCCGCAGTTTTTGAAACAGGGTTTTCGGCAAGGGCGTGCACCCGATCAGCGCGATGAAAAACACGACGAAGCTGCCGTTGAACTGATTCAGAAATACGACGTCGCTGAGCCCGAATCCGCCCTTTCCAAACAGATATCCGAAATACAAGCCCGCATCGGAAAGAGACACGCTCCGAAACAGCACCCAGGCCAGAAGCACAACAAGCAGCGTCGGGATGCGATAAACCCATTTGAGTTTGCGTTCAATCCCCGTGAGCCGCTCGAGCAGCAGGAATACGAAATAGACAAGCCCCCAGAGGACAAACGTCACGTTCGCGCCATGCCAGATGCCCGTCATGAGCCAGACGAGAAACAGGTTCCAGACCCAACGGGACTGTTTGACGTGGCTGCCGCCAAGGGGGATGTACACATAGTCGCGAAACCATGTGCTCAGCGAGATATGCCAGCGCCGCCAGAAGTTGGAGATCGAGCTGGCAATATAGGGATAGTTGAAGTTTTCTTCAAAATGAAACCCGAAGAATCGGCCGAGGCCGATCGCCATATCCGAATATCCCGAAAAATCAAAATAGATCTGCAGCGCATAGCACAGCACGCCGTACCACGCGGACAACACGGAGAGTCCGCCGGCAGTCATGCCGAATAGATTGTCCGCAACGATCCCCATGTAGTTCGCAAGCAATACTTTTTTGCCGAGACCGATGATGAAGCGCTGCAACCCATATGCAAAATCTTCCGTCGTGACGGAGCGGGCGGCGATTTCCGCATCGACCGTATTGTAGCGCACGATCGGACCCGCGATCAGCTGCGGGAACATGGTGATGTACAGCGCGAGATTGAACGGGTTTTTCTGCGGCGGCGTCGATTTTCGGTAGACGTCGATCGTATAGGAGATGATTTGGAACGTGAAGAACGAGATGCCGATTGGCAGCGCCATGCCGCCGAAGGGAATCAGCGTCCTGCCCGCCGCGGCATTCACGGTGGTTATGATCGCGGTTAGATATTTGCAGACAAACAGTACGCCAACGTTATACACGAGCGACAGCACGAGAACGAGCTTGCCGTGCCGGTGCATGAAGAGGCCCGCAACCCAGTTGACTAAAATCGAAAACAGCAGAACGAACACAAAGACCGGCTCGCCCCAGGCGTAAAACACGAGGCTCGCAAGAAGAAGAATGCTGTTTTTTGCCGTGATGGATTTCACGAAAGGAAGATTATAGAGAAGCAGCACGATCGGGAGAAACAAGAACAGGAACACAGTCGAAGAAAAAACCATAGATCGGATCCTCTTTCTCTTGCGCGTTGCGCGGCTCTGCATGCGCTTTTCTGTATCTGGATACTACGATATGCGTTTTGTGCGGAACCGGAAAACGGATACCCACATGTGGTCATTATAGTCTCGCGCGCTTGTGTGCGTCAATGCATTCCGCAAAGCCATATCCGCCAAGCTAAAATTCATAGGAACGGCCGGATTTCTAGGTCTTCCCTGATCCGTGCGGGAGCGGAATCGCTCCATCCGATTCGAAACACGAAATTCCCGCAAGCCATCCTTGCGCTTTTCGTCCGTTTCCCATATGCTAATATCAACTTCAATCGAGAAAAGAGGCCTACTTTGGAACACGCTGCGCAACTGCTGCAAGAGCAGGTACAGATCAATCCCGTCATCGCCGCCGTCTGCAACGAGGAGGAGCTTTCGCTCGCGCTCGCGTCCGACTGCCGCGTGGTGTTTCTGCTGCTGGGCGATGTGCTCAATATCGGCAGCCTCACCCGCCGCGTCCACGACAGCGGCAAGCTCTGCGTGATCCATCTCGACCTGATCGAAGGATTTTCCAGCAAGGAGATCGCGGTGGACGCGATTCAAAAAGCGACCGGCGCGGAGGGTATCATCAGCACGCGCGGCGCGCTGATCCGCCGCGCAAAGCAGCTCGGGTTAGCTGCGGTGCAGCGCGGATTCATGCTCGATTCCCGTTCGCTCGCGAGCTTCGAGCAGCAGATTTCGCAAAGCAAGCCCGACTTTGTGGAGATTTTACCGGGGCTTCTGCCGAAGGTGATCGCGCAGCTCAAGGAGCGCGTCCGTGTGCCGATCATCGCGGGCGGCTTCATCCACGAAAAAGAGGACGTGATCGCCGCGCTCCAGGCGGGCGCGCTCGCCGTCTCCGCCTCCAGCCCGAAGATCTGGTCGCTATAAACCAAGGTAATAAACCGAAGAAACGCAAGCCATCCCCGCGATAAACCGCGGGGATGGCTTTTTTGAGGAGAGATTTTTTTCTTCAGCGGCACGGGAGGCTCGCC
>CAYPEV010000053.1:0-12571 GCA_964409605.1 uncultured Christensenella sp.
CTTTTGCGGAAAGAGGAAGAACCCGAATGAAAAAGCCGATGCTTTGAAATAGGCTTGTTGATTGGCCCGAAGGCCGGTCTTGCGTGCAAGGCTTGATCGGAAATAACCCTTCCGGCAAACCTGCGTCCGATTCTTTTACGAGCGGAGCTTCCAGGCGAGGTCGGCGAGAAACAGCTCCTGCTTGAACGATTCCACCGTGGTATCCTTGCCGATATGCACACACTCGATCTGCATCATCTCCGCCCAGTCTGCGAGCATCTGCGCCGTCGCGGCGTAGCTCATCACCGTGTGATGCGCGCCGCCCGCGAGCAGCCAGAGCTTGAGGCCGGTGTTGAGATCCGGCATCGCGCGCCACATGACGCGGGCAACCGGCAGATTCGGCATCTTCATGATGGGCTTGATCGCCTCGACATCCTGCACGATGAGGCGCATCCTGCCGCCCATATCCACCAGCGAAGCCACGACGGCGGAGCCTGCCGCGCCTTCAAACACGAGGCGCGCGGGTGCTTCCCGGTCGCCGATGCCAAGGGGATGCACCTCGATGCGCGGTTTATCCGCGGCGATCGACGGGCAAACCTCCAGCATGTGCGCGCCGAGGGAATAGGCGCCGTCTTCCGCGAGATGGTAGGTGTAGTCCTCCATAAACGCGGTGCCGCCTTCCATGCCTTCCGTCATCGCCTTGACGATGCGCGTCATGGCGGAAACCTTCCAGTCGCCTTCGCCGCCATAACCGTAGCCCTTGGCCATCAGGTGCTGGCTCGCAAGGCCCGGCAGCTGCCGCATACCGACGAGATCCTGGAACGTGTTGCTGAATGCCATCGCTCCCACGCGCCGGAAAAACTTTTCCATCGCGATCTCTTCGCGAGCCTGATAGCGCACGGAATCGATCTGATCGGTCGCAAGCTCATAGCTCGCCTCATATTCTTTGATGAGCGCATCAATCTCCGCCTCGGTCACGGCGTTCATCTCGGAAACCAGCTCACCCACCGGCCAGGTGTTTATCTGCCAGCCGAGCTTGATCTGCGCTTCGACCTTGTCGCCTTCGGTGACCGCCACTTCGCGCATGTTGTCGCCAAAGCGGACAAGCCTGAGATGCTTGCTCTCGTGATAGCCGATTGCGCTGCGCATCCAGGCGCCGAGCTCGTCGAGCACCTTCGCGTCCTGCCAGAATCCCGCGATGACCTTGCGCGGGATGCGCATCCGCGCGGCGATGAAGCCGTGCTCGCGGTCGCCATGGGCCGCCTGGTTGAGGTTCATGAAATCCATGTCGATTTCCTGATCCGGAATCTCGCGGTTATACTGCGTCGCAATATGGCAATACGGCTTCTGCAGCAGGTTGAGCCCGCTGATCCACATCTTGCTCGGGCTGAAGGTATGCATCCATGTGACCACGCCGCAGCAGACGTCGCTGTAGTTGGCTTCCTGCGCAAGGCGTTCGATCTCGTCCGCCGTCTTGATCGTCCCTTTGTAGACAAAGCGGCAGGGGATTTGCTTCTGTGCGTCGATATACGCCGCCATCTCCGCGCCGCGCGCGGCAACGGTGTCCAGAACCTTCGGGCCATATAGATACTGAGAACCGACAATAAACCAGATTTCCTTTGTTTTGAGGCTCATGCGTGATACTCCTTATTCAAATTGTATGATGATTACGCTTCGTTTTGTTTGATACGGTTGGAATTGTATTTCTTTTGTACTGTTATTAGAAGCGTAACACCGGAAAAACCGACTGTCAATATCCATATAGACGCAAACGAACAAATTTCTCTGCTTTTTTTGAGGCATTCAACGATATTTGTATTGTTTTAGCTTCTATTCGCAAAAAGTTGTATTGAATTCTTCGTGTCGTTGTGATATCATCCAATCAAACAAATCCGTAAATGCCGCAAAAAGCCACCGTTCCAATCCGGGTCTTACTCGTTTGATCGTGCGAACATATACCATATTTGTATTGACGCACCTATCCATTCACGCTATGATTACCCTATCGCGCCGGAAAAACAGGACAGCGAGGTCATATGCCGAAATATCAGCGCATCGCTTCTGAACTGCAGGACGCCATTCAATCGGGCCAGCTCACGGCCGGACAGATGCTGCCGACGGAAGAGCAGCTCACCCGGCGCTTTTCCGCGAGCCGCCAGACCGTCCGTCAGGCGTTGTCCCTCCTTGTCGACGCGGGACTGATCACAAAGCAGCGCGGCAGCGGCTCGCGCGTGCGCGCGACACTCCCGCAAAGAAGCGGCAATATCGCGGTCATCGCAACCTATATCAGCGACTATATCTTCCCCGGCATCCTGCGCGAGGCGCAGAGCGTGTTTGCCGCCAACCAATATTCCGCAATCCTCTCCGCCACGCGCAACAGCGTCTATCACGAACGCACCATCCTTCAGGATCTGCTCAACAGGCCCATCGACGGCATACTGGTCGAGGGCACCAAGACCGCGCTGCCAAACCCGAACCTCGATTTGTATCGGAAACTGCAGGAACGGAATATCCCGATCGTATTCTTCAACGGGTTTTACACCGACCTCGCCGGCACGATCAGCGTATATGCGGATAATTTCGGCGGAGGATATGAACTCGTACAGCATCTGCTGCAAAAAGGGCATGCCGACATCGCCGGTATCTTTAAAAGCGACGACATACAGGGACACGAGCGATATTCCGGCTATATCACGGCGCTGCGCGACGCGGGGCGGATGATCTCCGACAGCTCGGTCTTCTGGTATACGACCGAAAACAGAGACGAGATATTTACCGAGGAGCTCGCGCGACGGATTGCGGAATGCTCCGCCGTCGTATGCTATAACGACGAGATCGCCTTCCGGCTGATTCCGCTTTTGCTCTCCCTTGGCATCCGCGTGCCGCAGGACGTCGCCGTCGCGAGCTTTGACAACAGCACGCTGAGCGAGCTATGCCCCGTTAAGATCACGTCGCTGTCCTATGGCGAGCAGAATATCGGCAGGATCGCAGCCGAAACCCTGATCGACCGCATCGCGGGCAAACCCGCGCAGTCCAAAACGCTGCGCTGGACGCTGATAGAAAAAGACAGCAGCAAATAGCCCCTGTTTGTACCCGCCAAAGACGGCACATATTCTATTTTCCCAAACTAAAACAAGAAGCGAGGCATGTGTATGACGCAGGAAACCAGCATTGCCGCGAAGATCCGCGGCGCAGAAACGTATCTCGGCATCGAATTCGGCTCCACGCGCATCAAGGCGGTGCTGATCGACCGCACCCACGCCGTGCTTGCCTCCGGCGGGCACAACTGGGAAAACCGTCTGGAAAACGGCTTCTGGACGTACGCGATGGACGATGTTTTCGCAGGCCTTCAGGACGCCTTTGCAAAGCTTGCTGCGAATGTGGAAAAGCAGTACGGCGTACCGCTCACGTCCGTCGGCGCGATGGGCGTCTCCGCGATGATGCACGGCTATCTTGCGTTTGACGCGGCGGATCGTCAGCTCGCGCCGTTTCGCACTTGGCGCAACACCACCACGGGTCAGGCCGCGGAGGCGCTCTCCAAGCGCTTCGGCTTCAACATTCCGCAGCGCTGGAGCATTGCCCACCTGTATCAGGCGATGCTCAACCGCGAAGCACACGTCTCCTCCCTCGCGTTTTTGACGACGCTCGCGGGCTATATCCACTATCGCCTCACCGGCGAAAAAGTGATCGGCATCGGCGACGGGTCCGGCATGTTCCCGATCGATTCCGTCAATCTCGCCTATGACGGCGGGATGCTCGCCTCCTTCCAGAAACTCGTTTCGGAACAGGGCTACGGCTGGGATATCTCCGCCGTCCTGCCGAAGCTTCTGTCCGCGGGCGCGCCCGCAGGTGTGCTTTCGCCCGAGGGCGCACGATTGATCGACCCCAGCGGCACGCTGAACAGCGGCATCCCGTTCTGCCCGCCGGAAGGCGACGCGGGCACCGGCATGGTCGCGACCAACGCCGTGCGCCAGCGTACGGGCAACGTCAGCGCGGGCACGAGCGTATTTGCCATGCTGGTTCTGGAGCGTGCGCTTTCGCACTATTATACCGAGGTGGATATGGTTACCACGCCCGCCGGAGACCCGGTCGCGATGGTGCACTGCAACAACTGCACGAGCGATATCGACGCCTGGATTCGCCTGTTTGGCGAGGCGGCCTCCGCGCTCGGAGCTACATATGACGAGCGGACGCTCTACCAAACGCTCTACAAAAAAGCGCTCGAAGGCGCGCCGGACTGCGGCGGCATCATGGCGTTCAATTATCTATCCGGCGAGCACGTCACCAAACTCGAAGAAGGCCGCCCGCTGCTCTTCCGCAAGCCGGATGCTTCCTTCACCCTCGCGAACGTGATGCGCGCGCATCTCACCTCCGCCTGCGCGTCGCTTCGCATCGGCATGGACATCCTCGCCGCGGAAAAGGTCGAGCTGGACGCGATGACGGGTCACGGCGGCTTCTTCAAAGCCGAGGGCATCGGGCAGAAGATCATGTCCGCGGCGCTCGGCACGCCCGTGACCGTCATGGAGACGGCGGGCGAGGGCGGCCCGTGGGGCATGGCGGTGCTCGCCGCATTCCTGCAGAACAAGTCGTCCGGCGAATCCCTCTCGGACTATCTGACAGACCGCGTCTTTCTGGGCGCAAAGAGCGTTACCGTCTCCGCAACCGGGCAGGAAGCAGCGGGCTTCGCCGCGTTTATGGAAGCCTATCAAAAGAGCCTCACCGTGGAGCGCGCGGCAGTGCAGGCATATTGATCTTGGGCAGGAACGGAGGAACGAAATCATGTTAGAAGCACTCAAACAGCAGGTGCTGGAGGCAAATCTGCAATTGCCGAAGCTCAACCTCGTTGCATTTACGTGGGGCAATGTCAGCGCGATCGACCGCACGAGCGGCGTCATGGTGATCAAGCCGTCGGGCGTGACATATGACGCCATGCGCGCGGAAGATATGGTCTGCGTCGACCTTGCGAGCGGGCGGACGATCGAGGGCGGCCTTCGCCCCTCCTCCGATACGCCGACACACCTCGCGCTTTATCGCGCGTTTCCCGCCATCGGCGGTATCGTGCACACCCATTCCCGCTGGGCGACGATCTTCGCGCAGGCAGGCAGAGCCATCCCCGCGCTCGGCACCACGCACGCGGACTATTTTTACGGGGACGTACCCGTCACGCGGCCGTTGCGCAAAGAAGAAATCGAGGGCGAATATGAGCTTGAGACCGGCAACGTGATCATCGAGGCCATGCGGGGCGTCGATCCCGCCGCCACGCCCGCGATTCTGGTACAGGAACACGGTCCGTTTGCCTGGGGCAAAAGTGCTGCCGAGGCGGTCTATCACGCGGCTGTTCTCGAGGAGGCCGCGATGATGGCCTGGCATACGCTTTCTCTCGCGCCGAACGCGCACCTCAACCCTGTCCTGATGGACAAGCACTATCTGCGCAAGCACGGCAAAAACGCCTATTACGGGCAGGAAAAACACTGACAAAAGCCAAAGATAATTCGAATTCGGATATCAAACAAACAGAGAGGGTGCTTGTGCATCCTCTCTGTTTCTCTTGGTGGTTGTAAAGCCGAGTGGCTTGTCTTTCCGAACAGTTCCGTTTCTTTGTCTATTTCTACTCGACGAGCCCGATTGTGCCGCCCGAGAGGAAACCAAGGTCGTTTGAGCCGGAGATGATGTTGACATTGCTGCCCGTGATAATAATCTCTTTTGCGACGACTCTGCCATATATGTTGATATTGCTGGCATAAATCCCGATTTTACCATTGGGCGCGTAGAGCGTTCCGTAGATCGTCAGGTTTGAAGTCGAAAGGCTGATGTTTCCTCCCGTGGAATAGAGACAGACGGCTGTGCCGGAGTTTGCTTTGAGCATACTGCCGCTCATGTTGATATCCTTGGTCGCGCAGATTGTCCCCTGACCGGCGAATGTGCTTGCCGCCACCTGGACGTTGCCATCCACGTAAAACGAGGAGTCTACGTTGAAGTTGGTGCCATAGAACGTCTTGTTCCCGGTTGACGCATTCCCCGAAGCCGTTGCCTCTGTTTTCACCTCAGCGGAGAAGTCCGGCATGGAGATGAACGAAGCGGCCTTGGTCAAACGGTTGGGCACGTTGATCGTACTGCCCTGAATATCGATCGAGGCGCCCTGCGCAACCCCGCCGATGGTGATCGAGGAAACATAGCAGCTCAAGGACGTGACTGCCTCCGCGTTCCCGGTGATCGTCTGGCTGGAACCCGTAATCATGAGCGAATAATTCGAATGCACGCTTCCCGTGATGTTGAGGGAGCTGGAATACATGCCCAGAAGCAATGAATTGCCGCCCGAAAAGACCGCGTACCCGAAGCAGCCACCGCCGCCGGATTTCTCGGCGACTGCGCGTGCGGTGACGACCGTACTCTTGAGCCCGATCACGCGCGCAAAGGTATAGTCGACCGTCTTTGTGCAGACGACTTCGACGCGATTCGCGTTGCCCTTATAGGGGGTTGTGACCGTTGTGCCCGCGGCGTCCACCCCGTTGAGCCCGGCGTACTTGACCGCGGTTGTCTTCGCGGTACTTGCGGAGGGAAGATCGCGCGCGGCGGCAAGAGCCGCGGCGTCTGCCGCATTCTGCAAATTTCCCTCGCTGACGGACACCATTCCGACATCGACCACGATTGCTGCGACGCCGCACAGCAGCGTGATGGCAAGCGCGACCAGTATGATGGACTGACCGCCCTCGCGCTGAAACCATTTTTTGATTGAACGCATCGTACATCCCTCCAGTCGTGCGTGTGTTGCTTCCGCTGTGTGGGCGGACGGGCGCGCTATGATTTGCGCGGACTGGCCGGCGTTTCTCCTTCGCGTCAGCGGTCGGGAAGCGCTTATCTCCTTGGATAGAACGCGTCCGCGTTCAACGTATCCGCACGCAGAATCTGCATAGCCGGCTGCACCTGCCGCTGCGGCTCCTGCTGCTGATCCAAGTTGGTCTTAAACTGGCTGATGAGCTGGTACGCCTCCGCGAACATCGTCGCGAGCTTATCGGCAACCTGTGAAAACTCTTTCTGCTGGGAGGCTGCTGCGGTTTGAGCGGGCTGCGGCGCCTGCTGCACAAACCGGGTTTCTGCCGTGATCACGTCCGGCCGCGCCGGACGCGGAGCCTGTTCAGATGCATTGGGTGCGGCAGAGAGGCGGCTTACGTCCGCGGCCGGCGGATTCAGCGACACCGAGCGCAGATAGTAAACCTCTTCACGCAGGCGGTCGTTTTCCTCCATCAGCCGCTCACGCTCCGCCTTCCAGGTGTTCACAAGATT
Organism: uncultured Christensenella sp.; assembly: GCA_964409605.1. Taxonomy (GTDB): domain Bacteria; phylum Bacillota; class Clostridia; order Christensenellales; family CAG-138; genus UBA7703. The sequence continues at coordinate 7,264 of CAYPEV010000053.1, forward strand.
CGAAGCCTGCGCGAGCGCGGAACGCAATTGCTGCGTTTCTTTTTCGAGTGAGGCGATTCGCTCCGCGTTGCCGCTGCTCGCTGCCTCCTGACGCATGCGCTCCAGTTCCTCCCGCTCCGCGCCGTGGGCCTTGACGGTCTGCAACAGCGCGTTGATGCGCGTATTTGCGACGTTAAGCTGCGCTTCCCGCTCGATTAGAAGCTCCTTGAGCTTCTTGATGCCATAGTTGCGCGCTTGGATTTCGCTCTTTGCCGAATTCAGCTGCGCGATCAAATCCTCCTGCTCCTGCTTTGCGGCGCGGGTTTGCTGGGCGAAGATACGCTTTACGTTCTCCACATAGGCACGCACGTCCTGCGGATCATAGCCGGACAGCGAACGGCGAAACCGCGCGTCCGCGTCCATGCGGCTGCGCAGGGAGTCGATCCCTTCCGCGTTGCGCTCAATAGCCTCATTCATCGGATTACCTCCAGTATGTCCCCCGCCGTAAGCATGCGCCGTTTTGCGCTGCCATCCGGCAACTCCAGAACGTGTCTTGCGCCGCGCTGCGGCGGTAAAATTCTGCCCGGTTTGATCGATGCGTCAATCCGCAGCACGCGGCCCTGCGCATCCAGATAAAGCGCATCGATCGGATACCGCATCCCGATCGTATGAATCTCGCTGCAAGGAGAGAGCAGCATGCCGCCGTCCTCTTGCAGGGTGCGTCCCAACAGTCCACGCAGCCGCGGGAAAAACCCGGTCGCGTGCCATACCGTCGCGATGGATCCGCCGTCTTTTCTGATCTGTACCGTCTTCATACCGTTGCCCCATTTCCAAATCGGCGCACCGCCAGCGATTGCATTTCCCCGTTTTTCGTATGCCTGCAAACATGCGCCCCGCTTCAGCGGAAAGTCGAAAGCATGCTCACCGCAGCCGGCCCCAAGAGGATGATGAATATGACCGGAAAGATAAAGAACACCGTCGGCAGCATGATCTTGACCGGCGCTTTTGCCGCGAGGCCCTGGATCCGCTGCTTGCGCTCCACCCGCAGACGCTCCGCCTGCACGTCTAGCACGCTTTTGATCGGTACGCCCAATTGATCCGCCTGCAGAAGTGCCGTGACGAATGCGGTCAGTTCCTTGACGTCACAGCGATCCGCCATCTCTTTCAGCGCGGTCCTTCGCGGCACGCCCATCTGCACCTCGCGGATGGCATTGTTCAGCTCCGTCAGCACCGCGGATTTATTCTTGGCATATTGCCGCACAATCGCGGCGTCCAGGCCCAGCCCGGCCTCTACGCTGACGACCAGAACGTCCATCGTCTCCGGCAATTCTCGCAGGATCGAATCTTTCCTGCTTTTCACACGGGATTTGAGGAAATAGCTGGAGCCAAACAGCGGAATATTCGCAAGGACCAGCAGGATGATAAACTTTAGCATGATGCTCAGCGGCAGAAGTAGAAACAGCGCGATCCCGATCGAAAAAAACAGCAGGATCAACGCGCTCTTGATAAACGAAAACTCCTGCAAAGTCAAGGTCAAGCCCGAAGCTTTCAACTGTTTATCCACCTTTAAGGCGGATTTGCTCAAGCCGACCGGCCTGCTGTTTCCGGCCGAACGACGAATCCCTTCGGAGAGCCGCTTGATCGCGGGTTTCAGAACGCGCTCGGAAAACGATTTTCTGAGTTCCTCGTCGCTGTATGCACGCTCGGTTTCCACCACCTGATTGAAGCGCTTCCGCATCTGATCGCTGCGCACGCCAACGCCGTACAGCAGCGAGAGCAGGGTCAGAAACACCGCAAGCGTAAAAAACAAGACCGCAAGTCGCATGCCGGTTTTCTCCTCCCTACATCTTGATGTTGACGATCTTGTTGACGATCGCAAACCCGATGGCTTCCAGCACCACACAAATCGCAAGCATGATCCGCCCCGACTGCGTCGTAAAAAACATGTCGATATAACCGGGGTTGATGAACATCAGCAGCAGAATGATAAACAACGGCAGCGCACCGATGATATATCCGCTCATGCGGCCCGCGGAGGTCATGGTGCGCACCTCGCCGCGCAGGCGGATGCGTTGGTTGATCGTATCCGAGATGTTCTGCAGGATCACGGAGAGATTGCCGCCGATCTGCCGCTGGATGATGACGGCGGAGCACATCAGTTCCAGATCCGGATTTTTAGTTCGCTCCACAAGCCGCGCGAGGCTGTTTTCCAACGGCATACCATATTGTGTTTCGCGATAGACACGCATAAACTCCCGCGAGATGGGTTCTTCCATCTCCTCGGCGACGTTTTTCATCGCGGACTGGAACGATTGCCCGACCCGCAAGGCATTACAGATGATCGCCAGAGCGTCGGAAAGCTGGGTACCCAACAGTGCGAGCCGCTTGTTTTTCTTGAGCGTCACATACGAGATGGGAGCTGCGGCGCCGATGATCACGATGCCGATACAGACCGTCGTCGGCGCGCCGAGGAACAGCGCGATCGCCGGAATGACGACGCCGGTCAGAATCCAGATGGTGATGAACTCTTCCGCGCGCAGCGCGACGCCCGCGACATACAGTTCATCCGCAATCTGTTCCAGCCGGAGCGGGTTTTTGCGGGGTTTGTTCCTGCTTGCGCGTTTGCTTACGCTTTCGTCCGCGCCCATATCGAACAGGGTATGCACGCGAGCGTCCATATTGCGCTTCTCTTTTGTCTGCGCCATGGCGATCAGATAGAAGATGAAATAGCATGCGATCACAAATGCCAAAACAACCAGCGTCCGAATCATGCGTTTTCTCTCCTTTCTGTCGCGTCCTGCGGATGATCCATGCGGCCTGTTCTCAATGAAAACGACCCAAGGTCGATCAATGGAACCATTCGTCCTTCAGACCCGCACCCGATGCGATGAGCTTGTCGCTGCAGCGCGGCTTGATGCCGGTCGCGCGGAATCTCCCGGGCGTGCGCCCGTCGCCATGGTCATAGGTGAAGATCTCCTGTGTGATGATGACGTCGCCTTCCATGCCGACCACCTCGCTGATGCCGGTGATCTTTCTGCTGCCGTCGCGCATGCGGGACTGCTGCACAATGATATCGATTGCGGAGGCAATCTGCTGGCGGATGGCCGATACCGGTAAGTTCATGCCCGCCATCAAAACCATGGTCTCGAGTCGCGAGAGCATATCGCGCGTCGAGTTGGCGTGGCCGGTTGTAAGCGAGCCGTCGTGGCCGGTGTTCATGGCCTGCAGCATGTCCAGCGCTTCGCCGCCGCGCACCTCGCCGACGATGATGCGGTCGGGACGCATACGCAGCGCGTTTCGCACCAGATCGCGAATGGTGATGAGTCCCGTACCTTCAAGGTTTGCGGGCCGCGCTTCCAGCGTAAGCACATGCTGCTGCTGAAGCTGAATTTCCGCCGCATCCTCGATGGTCACGATGCGCTCATCGTAGGGGATATAGGCGGAAAGCACGTTGAGCAGCGTGGTTTTTCCGCTGCCGGTACCGCCCGAGACCACCATATTGAGCCGGCCTTTGACGCAGGCTTCCAGAAATGCAGCCATCTTGATCGTCAGACTGCCGTAGTTGATCAGGTTTTCAATCGAAAGCGGCGTCTTGGAAAACTTTCGGATCGTGAGCAGCGGCCCTTTCAGCGAAAGCGGCGCGATCACCGCGTTGACGCGGGAGCCGTCCGGCAGACGTGCGTCCACCATGGGGTTTGCCTCGTCGATATGCCTTCCCAGCGGGGACACGATGCGGTCGATGACGTTGAGCAGCTGCTCGTTGTCATAAAACGTCACGTCGCTTTGCACGAGCTTGCCCTTGCGCTCAACAAAGACCTGCTTCGCGCCGTTTACCATGATTTCGGTGATGGTTTCGTCCGCCAGCAGCTTTTCCAGCGGTCCGAGCCCGCGGATAAAATCGTAGATCTCCACCGCGATGCGGTTGCGTTCCGGCCGCGCCATACTCGACGCCTGCTGTTCCAGAGCAGACTCGATGATGGCGCGCGTCTCCGCCTCGCTCGTCCCTGCGCCGTGTTTCTCGTCGCGCTTGTTGAGCGCTTCGACCACCTGATAGTGCACACGGTCACGCAGGACCGCGGTTTCGTCCGCCTCCAGCTGCGCCGCGCCGGCCTGCGCGGCAGGCACCTTCTTATCCAACCGCTCCAGCAGTCCCATGATTAAATCCTCCGAATCAGCGTGCGCGCATAGTTGCGAATTTCTTTGCTCGCTTTGGAATTCGGCGCGCAGCTGAGCATCGGTATCCCGCGGTTGACCGCAAGCATTGCCGACTTGATGTCATATGGAATTACGAGCACCGGCGTCGCTTCCAGAAGGTTTGCGACGTTCTTGACCGTGATCGTCGAGATTCCGTCTTTGTTGACGACGATCTTGAGCTTATCCTGCTGGTTCAGCGCCTCCATCACCTTGATGCTGCGCTTCGCGTCGTGCAGCGAGGCGATGTCCTCGTTGACCACCAGCAGGATCGCATCCGCGGTCTCCATCGCGGCGATGGCGCAGTCTCCGAAGGTGACGCCCATATCGACCACGACATAATCAAACTCCGTCCGCAGCGCGCACAGAATCGCATTGACGTGCATGGGTTGAATCAGCTCCGCATATTCCGGCGAACTGCTGGAGAGCATGACCTGCATGCCGCTCTGGTGGCGGATGAGGTAGCTCTTGATGGTGGAGAGTTCAAACGAGTGCTCCTCCACCATGTCCGCAATCGTATCCCCTTTGGGGATATCCAAAAATACGCCAACCTCCCCGAACTGCAAGCTCAGGTCGATCAGCGCTATTTTCTTGTTCATGGTTGCGAGCGCATAGGCGAGATTGACCGCCACCGTCGTCTTGCCGACGCCGCCCTTGGGCGAATAGCATGCGATGATCTTGGAGTCATAGCTCGCAATTTTCTGCGTGCAGTTGCGGCGGTTCTGGTCGCGGTTCGCGGCGGTCATGATGTGCGTGCAGATGTCGTGCTCGCTGCTGTCGATATCGATCACGCGGGCGATGCCGCACTCCATCGCGCGGGCGAGCGTGCGGCTGTCCAGCGCGGGCGCAAGCAGAATGATCGTGATGTCGCTTCGCGTCGTAAACATGCGCTCCGCGAAATCCAGCTCCTGATTCGGCATCGTGCGGGTTCCGATCAACAGCACGTCCGCAGGCTGCGAAGATGCTTTCTTCAGTCCGTCGCCGTCCGGCCGGAAGGAGCTCACGACGCGCAATGCTTCGTCCGTCAGGAGCGCGGAGATCAGTTTTCTCTCGTCGGCAGTGTTCGCTGCCAGCATGATGCGAATGCTGTTCATGTTGCCCCTTACTGCGCCTGAACCAAGAGCATGTCGTTGATAAC
>CAYPEV010000054.1:0-12351 GCA_964409605.1 uncultured Christensenella sp.
GCCGGAATGTGAAAAAGATGAGCTGCGGCAGCGCGAGAATCAGCACGATGCCGAGATACTTCGCGAAGCCGAGCCATTGCGCCTTTCCTTCGCTTCTGAAAAACGAGCGGATCAGATAAAACCCGCTGATGATTCCGAGCGCGAGAAAGGAATGCGTATGGATCAACGGAAGCATGCCCGCGAGCACGCCAAGCGGAACGAATACGCTCGTGTCGCGTTTGATGGAGCCGCGATGCAGCAAAAAGAGGCAGGGGAACAGCAGCGCCCATCCAAAGAGCAGCGCGCGCTGCGGGATCATCATATCCGCGATTGGGTTGACCCAGCGAAGGCCGTTTGGCACGAAGTTAGTCGGCGTTTCATAAAACGCGGTGAAGAGGCGCGAGAGATTGCCGGGGTTATCTTTGAGCAGATCAAAGAAGTACCAGAACCCGAATCCGCCGCCGACGAAGAACAGCAGCATCGCAAACACGGATTTACGCGTCTCATGGAGCCATTCTTCAAAGAAGCAATATACGCCGGTGATCACGAGAAGGAGCGCGTACCCTGCGGTCAGCATGGTTGCAAAGCGCAGGCTAGTGCCGAGCAGATAGATCGTCGAACCCACGCTTTCGCTCAGGAACGGATAGTTCACCGGCATATCCGGACAGATGGAATACATCGGCGGAAAGGTGCCCTGCGTCGCAATGCTGGAGATGAAGCCGAGATGCATCGCAAGATCGCCATAGGTGGACTGCCCGACATAGAGCGCGCCGTCCCGCGGTACGATTGTGTGCGTAGAGAGCAGCACGAGGCTGATGACCAGCAGCACGCCGCCTGCCGCGAAAAACGGAATTTCCGTCTTCCAGGAAGAAGAGAGCATAGACTGCTTGCGCGAAAAGAAGAAGCCCGCGGCACCGATCAGACACGCCGCCAGCAGTCCCAGCAGCTGCGCGGGCAGATAGAACCCCAGCGCGAAAGAAAACAGTGCGGGAAGCCAAATCAACATCGCCATGCCAAATGCAAGGCCAAGCCAGATGCGTACCAGCGGCTTTTCTTGATGGAACAGCAGGCGGCTCAGGCCGATACCGGACGCGGCAAAGAGAGCAACATAGAAGATGGACAATACTTCCGACATATCGGATACAGCTCCTTATTTATGAAACAATACGTATGAAACAATCCGCAAGAAACAATATTGGAAGCGTTATGGATCGATTCCTGACGGACGCGCATGAAAAAGCGGGCATACGCTCTGCCCGCATGGGTGCGTGGATTATTTTTTACCGAAGAATTTCGCGAGCGGTTCTATGGTTGCGTTCAGGTTTTCAATCGCGTCGTTGAGCTTTTCCACATCCAGCTTGGAAAACGATTCGACACCCGTCTTCAGCTCGGCGATGGTGGCGTTGAGCGATTCCATATCCAGCGCGTTGAGCACCGTCACCGCTTCGCCGACGGATTCAAACGTATCGGTCGCCTGGACGGCGAGCGCGTCGATGTTCGTCGTGATGGCTTTTATGTCGACCTGCTGCACGGAGACGAGCGCGCGGTTTGCTTCCGTGACGGTGGTCAGAAGCGTGGGCACAAGAATCGCCGCGCTTGCGATGACGACGAGAGCGACCACGCTTAAGAGCGAGACGCAGATACGCATCAGCCGGATCTTCTTCTTTTCCAGCTTCTTTTGTTCTTCCGAATTCAAAAAAAGTTCGCGCACATAATCGATCACTTCAAACGAGTCCGTCTTTTCTGCTTCCTTTACGGGCGATTCAACCGTTTCCAGAGCAAGCTTATCCAATGCGTCTTCCATGTGTGATCCGTCCTTTCAAGCGTTTGATGGGTCGATTGCGTTCTCAAAGATTTTCACTTGTTATTTTGCCCAGTATACCACAGATCGGATATAATAAAAAGAAACACAAAGCGCCGGGCAGGGGGAGGATCATCGCATGCGGCAGACAAAACAGAAGAAACAGGATGATATGGATCGAGTCATGGTAGAATCCCCGGTTGGGCGGCTCGTCATCACCGCGAGCTGTGGCGCTGTTTGCTCCATCGGGCTTATGAGCGACGGCGAGACGGCGCTTCCGGAAAAAGGCTCCGCGCAGCCCGTTCTTGCCCAGGCGGCCCGGGAGATCACAGAATACTTTTCCGGTTCGCGCAAGGCGTTTACGTTTGAGATGCGCGCGGCGGGAACGCCGTTTCAAAAGAGCGTCTGGGCGGCGTTGCTCGAGATCCCCTTTGGGGAAACGAAAACATACGGTGAGATCGCAAAGCGGGTCGACAACCCCAAGGGGTCCCGCGCGGTTGGAATGGCATGCAACAAAAACCCGATCATGATCGCGGTGCCTTGTCACCGCGTCGTCGGCGCGGGCGGCGCGCTCACGGGTTATGCTTACGGAACCGGAATGAAACAGACGCTTCTCGAACTGGAACGGCGTACGTAAAAAGTTCGCAAGCGTGCTGCCGCACGCTTGACAAAAGCCTACTGAAATGCTATCCTATGCGCGTAAGGCAACTAAATTACTAGGGATTTCCGACAGTACGCTTGAAAGGGATGCCATGAAACTCTCCACGCGCAGCAGATACGGGCTCAAAGCGGTGATCGACCTTGCTATCGCATATGGCACAGGGCCGGTCTCGCTTCCTGTTTTGGCCGGCTCGCAGGGAATTTCGGAAGGCTATCTGGAGCAGCTCCTGCGCGAATTGAAAAAGGGAGACGTTGTGGAGACCGTGCGCGGCGCGCAGGGCGGATATGCGCTGACCTGCGATCCCGCGGATCTGAGCGTGCAGCGCGTGCTGAACCTCTTGGAGGGCTCTACCGCGATCGTGGATTGCGTGGGGACGCTGCACCACAATTGCACGAGCGCGTGCTCCTGCTCCGCGCGTCCTTTGTTCCTCAAGCTCCAGACACGGATCAACGACGTGCTGGAGCGCACGACCGTGCGCGAGCTTGCGGACGATTATCTCCAGCAGAAAGCGCGTGGAGTTCCTTGTAAAAATGTGTGCGAATGAGTTTTAAAATGTGAGAATCAGTTTTCTCGGAATGTAAATATGAAGAAGGACGGAACAATGAAGGTTTATCTCGACAACGCCGCGACGACCATGGTCCGCAAAGAAGTTGTAGACGCGATGATCCCCGCTTTCACCACCTATTACGGCAACCCTTCCAGCCTGCACGAGTTCGCGCGGGAGGCGGAGCAGCTGCTCGACAGCGCGCGAAAAGACGTCGCGGCCGTGATCGGCGCGAAGCCGGAGGAGATCGTCTTCACTGGCGGCGGGTCGGAGAGCGACAACATGGCGCTGCGCGGCGCGGTTGCTGCCAACAAGAAAAAGGGGAAACACGTCATCACCTCCGCCGTGGAGCACCACGCCGTGCTCTATACGCTCCAGGCCATGGAGCGCGAAGGGCTGATCGATTTGACCATCCTCCCCGTGGACGAATTCGCGATCGTCAGCCCGGAGAGCGTTGCCTCGGCCTTGCGGGATGACACCGTGCTCGTTTCGATTATGTTCGCCAACAATGAAGTCGGTACGATCAACCCAATCGCGGAGATCGGCAAAGTCTGCCGCGACAAGGGCGTGCTGTTTCATACCGACGCGGTGCAGGCGACGGGACACGTGCCGATCGACGTAGTCAAGATGAACATCGACCTTTTGTCCATCTCGGCGCATAAGTTCCACGGGCCGAAGGGCGTCGGCGTGCTCTATATCCGCAAAGGCGTCCGCATCCCGTCTCTGATCATCGGCGGCGGGCAGGAGAAAAAGCGCCGCGCGGGAACGGAAAACGTACCCGGCATCGTCGGACTCGCCACCGCGCTGAAGCTCGCAAGCGAACACATGGCGGAGAACGCCGTCCGCATCGGCGCGCTGCGGGACAAGCTTCTTTCCGGGATCGCCGAGCGTATTCCGGACGTCAAGCTCAACGGACACCCGACGCTGCGTCTGCCGAACAACGTCAACTACAGCATTCGTTATATTGAAGGAGAAAGCATCCTCCTGATGCTCGATATCAACGGAATCGCGGCCTCGAGCGGCTCCGCCTGCACGAGTGGATCGCTCGATCCATCGCATGTGCTGCTTGCCATGGGTCTCCCGCATGAGATTGCCCACGGCTCGCTCCGGCTGACGCTTTCGGAGTTCACGACCGAAGAGGAGATCGACTACGTGCTGGATCTTCTTCCGCAGATCGTGCAGCGCCTGCGCGATATGTCCCCGCTGTATCCCAAGCAGAAATAAAAACCATCATTCCGACGCGACGGAAACCGCCTGCGCCATACAAGAATAAGGAGACAGGATTTATGTATACCGAGAAAGTAATGGATCACTTCAAGAATCCGAGAAACGTCGGCGAGATCGAAGGCGCAAGCGGCGTCGGAACCGTCGGCAACGCCAAGTGCGGCGATATCATGCAGATCTTCCTTGACATCGACGAAAACGAGATCATCCGCGATGTGAAGTTCAAGACGTTTGGCTGCGGCGCGGCCGTTGCGACCAGCTCGATGGCAACGGAGATGATCAAAGGCAAGAGCGTCGAGGATGCGCTGAAGATTACCAATGCTGCGGTTGTAGAAGCGCTGGAAGGCCTTCCTCCCGCGAAGATTCATTGCAGCGTCCTTGCGGAAGAAGCGGTCAAGGCCGCCATCGAAGACTACATGAAAAAGCGCGACGCAGCGAAGTAAGCGAGCGATGCGGACAGAAAAGGGGCGAACGGTCGCTTCTTTTCTTGCTTTTCTATTTCCAGAGGCGGAATCACGCGCAGAAATACCCGTTTTGCACAATTGACACAATCGTAAGTCTTGACGGAATTTGCGCAATACGATAGACTGAAATCGACTTTTTACAGAAGGGTACAGGTTTTTTAAAATATGAGCAGCAGTTTTACCGAAGGTCTCTCCAGCTTTTTCAGCAGCTACGGTCTTCTGATCGTACTCATGGTCGCGATGTTCGCCATCATGATCATCCCGCAGCGCCGCCGCGACAAGAAGGTCAAGGACATGCTCGGCAGCCTTAAGCCGGGTGATCGCATCCGCACCATCGGCGGCATCTATGGCACGATCGCTTCCATCAAGGACGACACCGTCATCCTGCTCGTTGGTCCCGACAAAGTGAAGCTCGTCTTTGCGCGCGGCGCAATCGCCCAGGTGGAAGACGCCGGCGTCGAAAACGAAATGACGCAGGAAGTCGTCAAGTAATTCAAGCGTAAGTAATCGGGAACGCCTGCTGGTTCAGCGGGCGTTCTTGCGCTTTTGCCGGATTCCTTGAACGCCACAAGAACACAATGTGAACGAACGGCAAAATCGGCAAAAGAGGGGAAAAGGGCTGTTCTCTTAAGCGCATTTTTGGTATAATCCCATTAAAGCATTGACCTGTGTCTGATTGCAGCAGCAACAACCGGATCAAGCAAATTCGAGGTGAACTCAAATGGATGATAAGAGAGACACACAGCAGTTCGAACTGCCAAGAGAAAAGCGCAGCCCGCGGGACACGCTTTTGAGCGTTTATGAAGCGATGCGCGAAAAGGGATATGATCCTGTGAATCAGATCGTCGGTTACCTGCTTTCGGGCGATCCCACCTATATTACGAGCCATAACAACGCGCGCTATCTGATCTCCCGCATCGAGCGCGACGAACTGCTCGAAGAGCTGGTTCGCGCATATGTGGAAGGGAAAAAGTAGAGCATGCTTCGTATTCTGGCATTTGATATCGGTGAAAAGCGCATTGGAGTTGCTGTCAGCGATCCGCTCGGCATCACCGCGCAGGGCATTGAAACCTATCACCGCACGGACGATCTGGAACAGGATGTCGCGCATCTGATCAAACTCGCAAACAGCTATCAACCGGTGAAACTCGTCTTCGGCCTGCCGCGCAACATGGACGGCAGCTATGGCTTTCAGGCGCAGATCACGCGGGAGTTCGCGGACGCGGTGCTCGCGAAGTGGGATGGCGACCACGCATTCCAGGACGAGCGTTTGACGACCGCAAGCGCGCGGCGTGTTTTGATCGAAGCCGATGTCAGCCGCGACAAGCGCAAGCAGGTGATCGACAAAGTTGCCGCCGTGGTGATTTTGCAAGGCTATCTCGATGCGCACGGAAACACATAACCGCACACGCACACGACGACAGAAAGCAGAGGGAGTATGGAAGAGCAAAGCACCGTCATCGAACTGGTCGATGAAAGCGGAAACATCGTCAAATTTGACCTTGTGATGACGTTTGACTATGAGGGCAAGCGCTATGCCGCACTCCTGCCGGTCGACGACGTGGAAAGCGTCGGCGACGACGAGGTCGTGCTGCTGGAAGTCGTGAAAGACAAGAGCGGAGAGAATTTTGTCACCATCGACAATCCGGTTCTTTTGGACGAGGTATTCAACGAGTTCATCGAGCTGTTTGACGAGATGGCGGACGGGGATGACGAAGACGAGGACGAGTAATCCGCATAATTTCGTCAAATCCGTACTGGAATCGCAATTTAGCGCATAAAATCGGATGATTTTGCTTGCATAGGCAAAAACGCCTATGCTATAATTCTCGAGGTATCACGCACCGGTGCGGATTCCGCGGCTCGTGCCTGCAGACTTGCAGGTTACCGGGGAAAAGGAAACACCGGGAAGAAAAGAACGAGGAGGTTACTTATCATGTCCGTGATTTCCATGAAACAACTGTTGGAGGCCGGTGTCCACTTCGGCCATCAGACCCGCCGCTGGAACCCGAAGATGAAGGAATACATCTTTACGGAGCGCAACGGCATCTACATCATCGACCTGCAGAAAACCGTAAAAAAGATTGAAGAGGCTTATCATTTCGTGCGCAGCGTCGCCGAAAATAATCAGTCTGTTCTGTTTGTTGGTACCAAAAAGCAGGCGCAGGAGTCCATCGAGCAGGAAGCGAAGCGCTGCGACATGTACTATGTCAACCAGCGTTGGCTCGGCGGCATGCTCACCAACTTCAAGACCATTCAGGGCCGCATCGCGCGCCTCCGTCAGATCGAAGCGATGGAAGCCAACGGCGACTTCGACCTGCTGCCCAAGAAGGAAGTCATCCAGCTGCGCGGCGAGCAGGAAAAGCTCATCAAAAACCTCGGCGGCATCAAAGAGATGAAGAAGCTGCCCAGCGCGCTGTTTGTCGTGGATCCGCGCAAGGAGCACATCGCCATCGCCGAAGCGCGCACGCTCAAGATCCCGATCGTTGCCATCATCGACACCAACTGCGATCCGGACGAGATCGATTACCCGATCCCGGGCAATGACGACGCAATCCGTGCGGTCAAGCTCATCACCGCCAAGATCGCGGACGCTGTCATCGAAGGCCGTCAGGGCGAGCAGATGACCGACGCACCCGCTGCGCCGGCAAGCGAAGAAGAAGTAGAAGAAGTCAACGAGTAACGCTTCAGCGAAGGAGAACACACACCATGTTTACAGCAAAGGACGTAATGGCGCTGCGCGAACTGACGCAGGCCGGCATGATGGATTGCAAAAAGGCGCTCACCGAGTGTGAAGGCGACTTTGAAAAAGCCAAGGATTATCTGCGCGAGAAGGGCCTTGCCGCCGCCGCGAAGAAGGCCAGCCGCATTGCAGCGGAAGGCATCGTGAGCAACTATCTCTGCACCGATTGCGGTGTTGGCGTGATCATCGAGGTCAACTGCGAAACCGACTTCGTCGCCAAGACGGACGATTTCCATGCATATGTCGATAAGCTCGCCGAGCAGGTCGGAAAAACCAAGCCCGCGGATGTGGATGCTTTGATGGCACAGGACGCGCTCTTCGCGCCGGGCCTCAAGGTCAGCGATACGCTCAACGAGCTTGTCGCAAAGATCGGCGAAAAGATCAGCATTCGCAGATTCACCCGCTATGAAGGCGTTGTGGATACCTACATCCACCTCGGCGGCCGCATCGGCGTTCTCGTCGATCTGGACGCGCCCGTAAGCCTGAAGGACAACGCGGAACTCAAACTGGTTGCGCACGACATCGCGATGCACATCGCCGCGGCGCGCCCGACCTACCTCAAGCGCGAAGAAGTGCCGGAAGCGGAACTCGAGCATGAGAAAGAGATCAACCGCAACATCGCCATGAACGAAGAAAAGCCCAAGCCCGCAGCCGTCATCGAAAAGATGCTTCTCGGCCGCATTGAGAAATTCTACAAGGAAATCTGCCTGCTCGAGCAGCTGTTCGTCAAGGACACCGCGCTCTCGATCACGCAGGTGCTGGAGAAGGCTTCCAAGGACCTGGGCGCAAAGATCACCGTCAAGCGCTTCACCCGCTACGAGATGGGCGAAGGACTGCAGAAGCGTGAAAACAACTTTGCGGAAGAAGTCATGAGCCAAACCAAAGCGTAAGTGCCACAAAGGAACACGGCAACGTGTTCCTTTTTTTAGGCAAAAACGGATTTCGTGCCACGACCGATCCGTGTTTCGCAGCACTGTTTCAGAAATAGAATCGAAAGGCGAGAAAGCATCATGTATCATCGCGTATTGCTCAAAATCAGCGGGGAAGCGCTCTCCAGCGAACAATCCGTCATCTGCCGGGAAACCGTGTTGAGCACGGTTTCGAAGATCAAGGCCGTACATCAAAAGGGCGTGCAGATCGGCATCGTCGTCGGCGGCGGAAATATCATGCGCGGCAGGAGCGCGGAGGGTATGGAGCGCAACCGCGCAGATCATATGGGCATGCTGGCGACCGCGATCAACTCGCTTGCCCTGCAGGACGCGCTGGAGCAGGCGGGCGTGCCCTGCGTCGTGCAGTCCGCGGTGGATATGGACCGTTTCTGCGAGCCGTTTTCCGCAAGAAGCGCAAAGCGCGCGCTGGAGGAGGGCAAAGTTGTAGTATTTGCCTGCGGCAGCGGGTGCCCGTTTTTTTCAACGGATACAGCCGCGGCGCTCCGCGCGGCGGAGATCGGCGCGGATGCGCTATTGCTCGCCAAGAACATCGACGCGATCTATTCCGCCGATCCGAAACTCAACCCGAACGCAATCCGCTACAGCAGGATCACCTACGATCGCGTGGTTGCGGAAAATCTCCGCGCGACGGATCTGACCGCGATTACACTCTGCAAGGAGCAGAACATTCCGATCCGGGCATTTGCGCTGGATCAGATCGAGCAGATATTTGAGGACGAGTCCATCGGCACGCACATTGTTGCACAAGCGTAACGCACGCAAGACTTCCGCCTGACAGCGGCGTAAACAATCGTTGCTTCAGGCGGTTTGTTTTTGGACATAAACAGCGATGAAAAAATTTGCACAACAAGATCGGGCTTGAATCAGGTGTGCCGGTTATAGTAGAATAAAAGTCGTACAGGAGGAATGGAACATGGCAAGTGATATTATTGAAACCACAAAAGAACGGATGCACAAGACCATTGCCGTGCTCAAGTCGGAGCTCGGCGGCCTTCGCGCCGGCCGTGCGAACGCGCAGCTGCTCGATCGTATACTGGTAGACTATTACGGAACGCCGACGCCGATTCCACAGCTCGGCAACGTCTCTACGCCGGAGCCGCGCATGCTGCTCATCTCGGTTTGGGATAACAAAGCCATTCCCGCCGTTGAGAAAGCAATTCAAAAGTCCGACCTCGGTATCAATCCCTCCAACGATGGCAAGGTAATCCGCCTGCTCTTCCCGGAGTTAAACGAAGAGCGCAGAAAAGAGCTCGTCAAGGTCGTCAAGAAAAAGGGCGAAGAGAGCAAGGTCGCAATCCGTGCCATCCGCAGAGACGCAAACGAGCAGATCAAAAAAGAAGAGAAAGACAAGCTGATTACGGAAGACGACCGTAAATCTCTCGATGAAAAAGTGCAGAAACTGACGGACGATCTGATCAAGGAGATCGACGCCATTCTTGCTGCCAAGGAAAAGGAGATTCTCGCCGTTTGATCAGCGTGCTTGGCTTGCCGCTTGAACGCGCAAAGACGCTTTTGGAGCGGGAAAACATTGCGGCCGTATTCCTCGAAACGCGCAGCAAGAAAGGCGTTGAAGGCGGAACGGAGGCGCGCGTGATCCGGCAGACGATGCGCGACGAATCGCACGCCGAGCTGGTTTACGCCGTGTTTAAAACCCGACCGGAGGAAACGCAGCCGTAGAGAATCAGCGAGATCATCAAAAAAGAGCGAAACACAAGTAGAGGTGCAGGGTGCTATCGCGCTGCACCTCGATCTGTAACGGGGGTATATGGCACATTACAGCGACGAGGAGATCCGCGCATTCGGGCTGAGCAGAGAGACCCTTCCGAAGCATGTCGCGGTCATCATGGACGGAAACGGACGCTGGGCGAAGGCGCGCAAGCTTTCGCGCAGCGCAGGGCACCGCGCGGGCGTGGATCGTCTTCGCGGAATCATTCGCATGTCCTCCGACCTTGGCATTCGCTCGTTGACGCTGTATGCGTTTTCCACCGAAAACTGGAAACGGCCCTCGGACGAGGTCGGAACGCTGATGGCGCTTTTGATTGAATATTTCACAAAGGAGATCGACGAACTATTCGCCAACAATGTGCGCATCCGGATCATCGGCGCGTATGAGGATTTTGCGCCAACCGTTCGCGCGGTGATCGAGCGTGCCATGAAGCGAACGGAAAACAACACGGGCCTATATTTGAACATCGCGCTCAACTACGGCAGCCGGGCAGAGATCCTGCGTGCGGCAAACCTTGCCATGCGGCAGGCGATCGCAGAAGGAAAGAGTGAGATCACCGCGGAACAGTTTGAAGAAAACCTCTACACCGCGGGGCAGCCGGAGGTGGATCTCGTCATCCGCACGAGCGGAGAGCAGCGCATCTCGAACTTTCTGCTGTATCAGATTTCCTACGCGGAATTCTTATTTCCGCCGGAATACTGGCCGGATTTTTCCGATGAAGCGTACCTGTCCGCGCTGCGCGCCTATCAGGGACGTTCCCGCCGCTTTGGCGGTCTGGAGGGAAGCGCATGAAGACTAGAATCATCGTAGGGGCTCTGCTGGTTCTGCTGCTGATCGTCGTGCTGTTTTTCGGTGGATTTCTTCTGCTGAGTGTACTTGCGTTGTTTTCACTTGCCGCAATCTATGAAATGGGGCAGACGTTCCGGAAGAAGAGTTATGATCCGATCCTGATTCCCGCATATGTGTTTGCAATCGGATATCCGTTTGTCTATTTCTATCTCGGCATGCTTCCGATGTTTATCTTTTATCTGGCAACGGTGATGACGACGATGATCTGGTCGCTCTTTACCAAGCGGCACACGACGAACGACATCATCCCGTCTCTGTTTATTTTGAATTATCCGACGCTGTTTTTGATGTGTATGATGCTGGTCTATTACAGCTTCGGCAGGCCGATTGCCCTCGTCGCAGCAGGTATGGCGTATGCCGCGCCGGAGTGCGCCGATACGTTCGCCTACTTTGGCGGGACGCTTCTCGGTAAACACAAGCTCTGCCCGACCATCAGCCCGAAAAAAACCGTGGAGGGCGCGGTTTTTGCGCTGCTCGGCGGAACGGCGTTCGGATTTGGCATGTTTTATCTCCAGCGGCTCTGGGGCGCGAACATCAATCCTACCGTACTCGTATTGCTGGGTTTCGGCTGCGGATTATTTTCCCAGTTCGGGGATCTCTTCGCGTCGCTTTTGAAGCGCTGGGCCGGGGTCAAGGATTTTTCCAGTGTATTCCCGGGTCATGGCGGCATCATCGACCGCATCGACAGCATCATGTTTTGCACCCCGCTTGTGCTTTGTGTGTTTTTGATCATGCAGAAGCTCGCGGCATTTTGAGCAGGACGAGGCTTTTCGTTAACCGGATCCGCCTCATTGGGTAATCTATGAATAAGCAAATCTCTGTGCTTGGCTGCACGGGTTCCATCGGAAAGCAGTCGCTGGACGTCATCGCATCCCATCCGGACGAGATGGCGCTCTTTGGGATTGCGGCCAATCGCGGCGTTGAGACAATGCTCGCCCAGGCGCACGCGCATCATCCGCGCGTGGTTGCCTGCGAAACGGAGTTTGACGCCGCGCTGCTCCCCAAAGGAACAGCGGCGATCATGGGCGCGGGCGCGACCGAGCGGCTCGCCGCCATGCGGGAGGCGGATGTCGTCGTCAACGGCGTCAGCGGCTTTGCGGCCCTTGCGCCCCTTGTTGCGTCGCTCAAGGCGGGGAAGCGCGTCGCCCTCGCAAACAAAGAGAGCATCGTCTGCGGCAAGAGCCTGATCGACCGGATTCTGCGGGAGTACCACGGCGAGATACTGCCCGTCGACAGCGAACAGAGCGCGATCTTCCAATGCCTGCAAAACGGCAAAAAGGACGAGGTGGAAGCACTGGTGCTGACCGCGTCCGGCGGACCGTTCTGGAAAAAGAGCCGCGAAGAGCTCACGGATATCACGCCGGAGCAGGCGCTCGCGCATCCGACCTGGAACATGGGGAAAAAGATCAC
>CAYPEV010000055.1:0-12244 GCA_964409605.1 uncultured Christensenella sp.
GTGGAACGCTTTGCGCGCGGGTGTGGGCTAATCAGGATGCCGTTGCGGGTTTTCAGCGCGATCAGCGTCTTAAAGATTGCGGTCGAGGTCGGGTTCGTGGTCGGGATCACCGCGGCGATGACGCCGATGGGCTCCGCAATGCGCACGATGCCGTACGCTGTGTCCTCTTCGATCACACCGCAGGTCTTCGTGTCGCGATACGCGTTATAAATATATTCGGAAGCATAGTGGTTTTTGATCACCTTGTCCTCCACAACGCCCATGCCCGTCTCTTCCACGGCGAGCTTCGCCAGCGGAATACGCGCTTTGTTGGCGGCGGTTGCGGCGGCAAGAAAGATCTTGTCCACCTGCTCCTGTGTGTACGCGGAAAATGTTTTTTGCGCTTCACGGAGGCGGATAAACGCGCGCTCCATGGCTTCTACGCTGTCAATCGGGGTTCTGCTTGTCGTGTTCTTCATACGCTCCATCTCCTCTTGTGTTCCTCTGTCTTGCTTAGGTGTCAGGGGTTTAAGGGGGTTCGCACCGCCGGATTCGCGGCCTGCCCGCCGCGGAAGCAAATACGAACCCCCTGTATACCGGCTGCGAAGTCGATCAAACAGGATCGAATCCTCGCTGTTTCAGGGAATCGTCCGAACGTATGCTTGCGATTGCTTGCCGCATTCGATCGGACAAAAGGGCATTTCCCGATGGATTTTTGCCTGTTAGCGGCCTTCCCGCCGTCCGAACAAGCGTTTTGGGTCATCGGTTGCTTTCTTTCTGTCTATAGGATACGACAGATCATCCGCAAGATGAAGATAGAAGATCGGAATATCAGTATATAAATATCGATATGTTTATATCTATTATAACATTTCAAAAACCAAATATAACATCGAAGCATGATTTCTGCCGTTGCGTGAAAACAAAAAAAACACCCGGCATTGCCGGGTGCGGGACGCACATTATTCCGAAATGACCCGCTGGGCGGATTCCCGGAGTTTTTCGAAGAGCAGCCGATCCAGACGCGACAGGTGATAGCCCGTGCGGTAGATTAGAACATCGCGATACATGTTACCGGGGAAATCCACCTTTCGCTGCACGAGGCCGAAGCGGTCCAGCACGTCCTGCGGCGCGGGGGAGGAGATCGCGTAAGCCGTGTCGAGGCGGCTGATGAGTTCGAGCTGGCTTGCGCGCTCGTAGACGGTGATGGTGTTCTTGGCCTCGATCGCCTGCGCGAGCTCGCGCGCCTGGTTGACGGGCAGCGCGGGGATGGACCCATCGCCATAGATTACCTCGGTACAGGCGGCGAGGTCGCGGTTATTGATCTGCTCCCGGGTTGCGAGGGGATGGCGCTTGGCGAGAATCGCCACGCACGCGAACTCCCAGACCAGTTCCTGGACCAGCGAGCGCTCCGCGAGCGCGCTGAGATAGTTGGATTCATAGATGGTCTGGTAACGGATCACGCCGAGCTGGTTGATCCCGTTTGCGACCTGCTTGATCGTGCGCATCGCGCCCGCCTCGCGATAGTCGATGCTGTAGTCCGCATCGGGTCCGAGCGAGAGGATCACCTCGGTCAGCGCCTGGGAGACATAGCTCGCGCGCGGGGCGCAGAGGTCAAAGCGCGTCTTTTTATCGTCGGTGGGCTTATACAGCGCCTCCATCTCCGCAATCTGGGAGAGGATATTGCGCGCGTAACCCAGGAACTCGCGCCCTTTTTCGGTCGGCACCACGCCCTTTGCGGTACGGTCGAATATCGCGATGCCGATGTCGTCCTCCAGCTCGCGAATGGACTTACTCAGATTGGGTTGATTCATATAGAGGTTTTCCGCAGCCTTGCTGATCGAGCCGGTTTTTTCCACCTCGACGGCGTATTTGAGCTGCAACAGGTTATTCATGCGCTTCTCCTTTCCGCGCGGGACGGGTTCGTTTGCTGCAATCGTACATCGAAAGGATCAAACGCGCATGGCGCGTCCTGCGGTTGCAAATGCCGCTTCGTCCAGCCGTTCTCCATCCAGCACGAGCCTGCCGTTGACGTAGACGCGCTCGATGCCGAAGGCCTTCGATTGATCCGGTACGCCGCCTTTCAGCGTGGCTTCGTCAAACACCGTCAGGTCGGCAAAATATCCGGCTTTGACATAACCGCGACCGGGAATCGCGAAGCGATCCGCTACGGCGCCGGTCATCTTCCGGATGGTGCGCGGCATCGTGTCGCCTGTTCCGTTGAGGGAAAGATGCAAAAACTTCGGGAAACAATCGTAGATCGCGGGATTCTGTATGCCGTTTTCCTCCACCCATGCGTCGGTCATATACAGAACATGGTCGTGGCGGGATAGATCGGAGACGATCTGCGGCGTGCTGTACGGACCCATGTTGACGCGGCCTGCGAAGTTGCTCTGCTCGCAGAGCATCAGGTATGCGTCGAGATCGTTCATCTTCTTCTCTTTTGCGATCTGGTGGACGGTCTTGCCTTCATACTCCTCAAACCCTTCGCCAATATAGGCGATCTGTATATCGTCAAACCCGAAGCCCAGCAGCAGGATCGAAGCGTTTGCGAGGATGCGAAAACGCAGTTTGTTGAAGAACTTGCGTTTTTCGGCGGGGCTGAGCGCCTGATACCACGTCGGCATGACCGCGGTGATCACCGAGACGCCGAGCAGCTCCGCATAGAGATCGAACATCGCGTCTACGCCGTTTTGCCGCATGCGCTCGATGATCGCGATCAGCTCGTCCTTGCATCGGAAGGAACTGGAACCGACGAAGATCGCATGGGAGTATTGCAGCTTTACGTCGAGGCCGCGGGTGATCTCCGCGAGCTCATCCAGCGCGCGCAGCAGATGCGGCCTGCCAAGCAGTTCCGGATACGCCATCGACACGGCGGAGCAGGCGCGCGGATGCACGGTCAGCGGGCGTTGATAGCGCGCGCAGAGCTCCGCGACCTTTCTCAGCTCCTCCTTTGGCGCATAGAGGCCGGGTTCGTACATCAGCCCCAGAGAAACGCCGCACGCACCCTGCCTGAGGTTTTCTTCGAGAAGTGCGAGCATATTCGCCTGCTCCTGTTCGCTGAGGGCGCGGTTTGAATAACCGGTGCCGCTTGCGCGCGCGGTGCAGTGCCCTGTGAGGGACGCGATATTGAGCGGCGTGTTGCCGTCGATGGCGGAAAACAGCGCGTCGATATCGGGGTATATGCCCGTGAGGCCGTCCATATGGAAGAGTCCCGCGCCGACCTTGTCGATAGACGGGCTGTCCGGCGAAAATCCCGTCATCGATAGCCCGCAGTTGCCGGTGATGAACGAGGTGATTCCCTGGCGGACAAACGGCTCAAAATACGGCTTCGGGTCTTTCTTTGCCGCGAACCAGTCGTTGTGGGAATGTGCGTCGAAAAAGCCGGAGGACACGCTCTTGCCGGTCAGATCGACGCAAACAGCGCCTTCGCAGGAAAGATCTTGTCCGACGGAGAGAATCCTGTCGCTCTCGATGAGGATATCGCCGATAAAAGCATTCGAACCCGATCCGTCATAGATGCGGCCGTGTTGCAGCAGCGTTTTCATCTGTCTAAACTTCTCCCATTTTGATCCCGGTAACATGGTATCACAAACCGCGAAAAATGAGAAGTTCCGGAATAATCCCCGATTGAAATTGACGCGGCCGGAAATGCGCCCTATACTATAATTAAATGAATAGCGTGCGCATCTGCGCCTGACGAAGGCGCCGGCAAGCGAAAGCCTGCCGAGGGAATACGGATGAAAATTCCGGGCTACCCCAGTAACCGTGAAGCGGACGAACGGACACGAAAGCCACTGCTCATCAGCGGGAAGGCGTCCTAGTAGGATGAAGCAAAGCCGGGAGACCTGTCTGCGCATGAGAAATACTCCTGGGGTGGAGTGAGGCTATTGAGCGCGCCGACAGCACGCGAACTTTTCCAATGCTCCCTCTCCTCAAAGAGCGGAGCATTTTTATTTGCACCCCTCTCTGCTCTATTCATTTGACACAGATGACACAGATTGAAAGGGATGAATGACACCATGAAACACAACAAACCGATTGCCGTGCTCCTGATCGCGCTGATGCTGCTCGCGGCGCTTGCCGCTTGCGCGCCCGCGGCGGCAAACTCCGCCGCGACCGAAGCGCCCGCCCTGCAGGAAGTAGAAAAACTGCCCGCTTCGGAGATGACGGGCGTAGAAACCGTCGATATGATGGGGCGGGAGATCAAACTCTCCGCACCCGCGACCCGCGTCGTCGCGCTCAGCGCGGCGGACTGTGAAATCCTCTACGCCATCGGCGCGGGCGATCTGCTGGTTGGCCGCGGCGAATACTGCGACTATCCGGAGGAGGTGCTGGAAGCTCCCGCCGTTCAGTCTGGCATGGAGACGAACATCGAGCAGATCATTGCGCTTGCGCCGCAGGTGCTGCTGATGAGCGCGATGGCGCAGACCGAAGACCAGGTCAAGCAGCTGGAAGCCGCGGGCATCCTGTGCGTGGTGTCGGATGCGAAGGATATCGCGGGCGTTTGTCCGTCGATCACGCTGATCGGCGCGATCACCGGCCGTGATGCCGAAGCTATGGCCGTGGTGGAAGAGTTGGAAGCCACGCTCTCGCAACTTTCGGTTCACGCAAGCGAGCTCCAGGGCAAGAGCGTTTATTTCGAGGTGTCCCCGCTGCAATACGGCCTCTGGACGGCGGGCAAAGGCACGTTTATGGACGAGATTGCATCCATGCTGGGGCTGAAAAACATCTTTGCGGACAGTACAGGATGGGTGGAAATTTCCGAGGAGCAGGTTCTGGAGGCAAATCCCGACGTGATCGTGACCATCGCAATGTATTTCGGCGAGGGGCAGACGCCCACGGAAGAGATCCTCTCCCGTCCGGGCTGGCAGGACGTCACCGCGGTGAAAAACGGGGCGATCCTCAATCTCACAAACAACGAACTTTCCCGCCCCGGACCGCGGCTTGCGTCCGGCGCGCAGATGCTGTTTGACTTCGTGCTGGGAACCATCGCACAGGACAATGCCGCATAACATGCAATCACGCAGCGGGGGCGAGCTGCCGTCCCCTGCGCGGGACACAGACAGCGGCAGACGGGAGGGATTTCGCGCGGTCGAACTCCTCCTGTTTTCGCTTGTCACGCTGGGGGTGATGGCGCTCTGCGTCTGCGTCGGCAGCGTGCGGCTGCCGCTTCGCGAAACCGTCGCCGTCATCTGGAACGCAGTCTGGAAGCTCCCGATGCCGGAGGGTATCTCGGTACCGATCATTCTCTCCGTGCGCCTGCCGCGCGTGCTTTGCGTTGCGCTCACGGGCGCGGCGCTCTCGCTCTGCGGCGGGGCAATGCAGGGGCTTTTAAAAAACCCGCTTGCGGACGGCAGCACGCTGGGCGTTGCCAGCGGCGCTTCCCTTGGCGCCGTAATCGCGATCGCGTTTGGCATCACGCTGCCGCAGCTGCCGTTTGCGGGCACGATGGTACTCGCGATCGTGTTCGCGTTTCTTTCGCTGTTGATCATCCTATCGTTGGCGTATCAGATCGACTATTCGATGTCCACCAACACGATCATCCTCATCGGCGTGATCTATTCCATGTTTGTTTCGAGTATTCTGGCCTTGATCATCTCGTTTGCGTCGGATCGCGTCAAGCAGATCACCTTCTGGACGATGGGTTCGCTTCTGGGTACCAGCCTGCAGAACGCGCTGGTGCTGCTATCGGCGCTCGTCGTGTTCGGCGGTGTGATTTTGCGCTTTTCGCGCGAGCTCAACGCATTCGCCGTGAGCGAAAGCAACGCAAGAAGCATCGGCGTTCCTGTCCGGCGGGTGAAGCTCGCGCTTTTGATCGCGGTCTCCGCACTCATCGGCGTCTGCGTCTCGATCGGCGGGACGATCGGCTTTGTCGGCCTCGTGACGCCGCACATGGTACGGATGATCGTAGGCCCCGACCACAAGCGGCTGCTGCCCGCCTCGCTCTTTGGCGGCGCGGTGTTTCTGATGCTGGCAGATCTCCTGGCGCGGACGCTGCTCAACCCCGTCGAACTGCCCATCGGCGTGGTCACTTCGTTCATCGGCGCGTTTTTGTTTATCGTCATCTTCTATCGGTCGAAGCGGGTGCGCGTATGAGTTTGCTGGATGTGCGGAACCTGACCGTGCAATACGGTGAAAAGACAATTGCC
The DNA here is from genome assembly GCA_964409605.1 of uncultured Christensenella sp. Taxonomy (GTDB): domain Bacteria; phylum Bacillota; class Clostridia; order Christensenellales; family CAG-138; genus UBA7703. Next base: position 6,132 of record CAYPEV010000055.1, read on the forward strand.
GACAACGTCAGCTTTTCGCTGAACGAGGGCGACTGGCTCATGATCGTCGGCCCGAACGGCGCGGGCAAGAGCACGATCGTCAACGCGATCTCGCAAGGCGTGCCGTATACGGGCGAGGTGCGCGTGCTTCAAAAGGACGTGCGCAGCTATCGCCCACACGAGCTGGCGAAGCTCGTCGGCGTGCTGGCGCAGACCCACGCGATGGGCTACGGATTTACGGTCGGCTCCGTCGTGCGGCTCGGGCGGTATGCCTATGCGCCGGGGTTCTTTTCCGGCGGACGGGACGAGGACGACGCGGCTGTTGAACGCGCGCTTTCGCTCACGGGGCTGACCAATATTGTCGATCAAAACGTGCTGACGCTCTCCGGCGGGGAGCTGCAGCGGACGTTCCTCGCGCAGCTGTTTGCGCAGAACCCGCGCGTGCTGCTGCTGGACGAACCGACAAACCACCTCGACCTCGTCTATCAAAAGCAGGTGTTCGAGCTGATCTCCGAGTGGCTCAAGACGCCCGGCAGAGCCGTCGCTTCCGTGGTGCACGACCTCAGCCTCGCGCGCGCCTATGGCAGCCATGCGCTCTTGCTCGACGGCGGCGCGTCCCGCGCATACGGCGCGATTGCCGATGTGTTCGCGCCGGAGCATCTCGACCGTGCGTATGATATGGACGTCTCCGCGTGGATGCGCGGGTTGCTTTCACAGTGGCAGCCGCGGGAAGAGGGGCGCAGGCCCTAAAATCTTCACACGCAATTTACAGCATCGAGGCATACAATACGGGGGATGTGGTGTATAATCGGAAAAACACCGCGTCCCCGTTTGATTTGCGTAGGTACGCGGCCGGTGAGAGCACCGCTCAATAAAACCCTTCGGAGGAGTATCATGTTATCCATCATCCTGCTGCGCCACGGAAAGACGCAAGGCAACCTCGACAACCGCTATAACGGCAGAACCGATGAGCCGCTCTGCGCGCTCGGCATCGCGGAGGCGGAAGCGGAGGCGCATTACCCCGAGATCCCGCTCGTCTACGCAAGCCCGCTCCGGCGCGCGCAGCAGACGGCTAAGATCTTCTTCCCAAACGCCGCTATCGAGACGGTGCAGGATCTGCGCGAGATGGACTTTGGCGATTTTGAGGGGCGTACGTCGAAGGAGATGGAGGAGGACGAAATCTACCGCGCATGGGTCGCGGGCGGGTGTGTGGACCGCTGCCCGAACGGCGAGGGCATCCCGGATTTTGCAAAGCGTGCGTCCGCGGCATTTGCCGCATGCGTTTCGGATGCGATCGCCCGCGGGGAAACGCGCGTAGGCTTCGCGGTGCACGGCGGGGTCATCATGGCGGTGATGACGGCGTTTTCCGGCTCCGATGCAACATACCACGCATGGTATGTCCGCAACTGCGGCGGGTACCGGATTGAGATCGACGAATCGCTCTGGCAGGCAAAGATGAAGTTCTCCGCCTATCGCCTGTTTGGCGGGCAGGGGGAGAACAAGTATAGCCTCGGGAATAACATTGAATAATCGCCTGGATATAGGTGCCATGAGAAAAACAGCGGTCTGCGCTTGACGCAGACCGCTGTTTTTTGCGCGGGTTGCCGTTATTCTGCGATGAGCTTCGCTTTTTTGAGCGCGAGCACAAGCATGGGGACGATGACGAGCTGGATGACGATACCCGGCAGCGCGGTGACAAACGCGGCGGCGGTCCAGACGGGGAGCGAATAAGCCCCCGCACGGAAGACGAGTGCGTTAAGCAGGCCAAACACCAGCCGTCCGGCGAGCATTGCGCCAATCAATGAAAGATACAGATCAAGCACAAGTCTTTTCGTCTTGATCCAGCGCATGAGCAGCCCCGAGACGAGGCCATACACTGCCAGCTCGCACAGCATGCTCGGTAAAAACGCGACGGGTGGCATGCCGGTGATCAGGCTCGACAACAAAGGGGTGGCGATGCCGCAGGCGAGGCCGAACGGCCAGCCGCAGATGAGGCCGCAGAGTAGCACGGGGATGTGCATGGGGAGAAAAATGCTGCCCGCATTCGCGATGGAGTGAAACACGATGGGCAGCACGACGCCGAGCGCGACACAGAGCGCGGCAAGGATCAATCGCTTGGTGGAGGACATCTTGAATCGATACATAGACTTTTCCCTTTCTGTTTTGTAAAAAATGACAGGCAAAAAATAACAGCCACTCCAGCTGACCCGGCTTGGCCGGGCAAACGCCGTCATGGCTGTCTTGTGTGATGATAGATGTTTTACGCTTTCGCCGCCTTCATGGCAGACATTGATAAAAGTGTAGCTTCCGCGCGCATTGTTGTCAAGACACTTTGCGTGTTGGCTGCGTCTAGCGCTCCGGGCGACAAGCGAGCGAGAGATCCAGCTGTGCCATCGTGAGCGCAATCAGTTCCTTGATGCCGGTGTTTCCCGCGCCGATGACGACGCTGCTGCAAAGATTCAGCGGAATCAGCAGTCGCGTGGCGGGACTTTGTCCGATCGCGCAGGCAATCGTGGGGGAGATTTCGCCGAGCATGGAGTCGGCAATCACGATGCCGAGCGGGCCGATGATGAAATCCGCCGTGCGGCAGTTGACGATGATCGCGTTCTCTCCTGTTGCGCCGCGTGCCGCGCCCGCCTTCAACATCGTGCTTGTGGCTATGCTGTTTGTGCCGATGCAGACGAGATCGATCTGCTCCGCTCTTGCCGCGAGCTGCTCGACCAACAGCTTTCCGATACGGCCACCCTGACCGTCAATTACTATTACAATTGGCTTATTCAAATCAGTCTCCTTTTCGCCGCGCGCAGAATGATACGTCATCTATTTTACCACAGATTGGCGCCAGGATTGATTTGAGGATGGAACAAATCACGACGCGGTGCGGGAAGGCGATGGTTACGAAACAGGCTAGAGCCTCAGCAAAGCAGGAAGACAAGCCAACGCTGCAATGAGCAGCACACTTGTCAAGCAGCCGCTTTTGCCGCCGGACGGGCGTTTTTCGCCGCCGTTGTTGCGGTTGAAGGCCTGCATATAGTGCGCATAGCCAGTTTGACCTTTGCCGAAGTAACCGAAATCGTCCTGCATGCGCGCCTCAGCGGGAAAACCCGCCAAGCAAGCCGAACAGCAGCAGAAACAGCGGGATGCCGACGAGCGTAATCCAAGCGCCGGTATTGGCGGGGCGGAATTTTTGCGCATTGGGCTTGTCGTACTCGATCGGAAGCGTGTTGTTCATGTGACGGGTCACGTCGCGGCTGAAGTTGAACGGTATGAGGTTTGGCATGTCACGGATCCTCCTGACTGTCTTTCTACGATTCAAAGGCGGGCGAAACTGGATATCGGACCGTCGCTATCACTTCAAAAATAGAATATAAAAAGCGGCAAAATCAAAACTCCTGTGACGATTGCGCCGGCACGCGCGCATGCGCCTGTGATCATGATATAATGCGCATGCTTGAAATGCAACCGTAGTTTACCAGTCATTCTGGTTTGATTGGAGGAGCGTTCCAATGAAAAAGATTCTGTTCTGCCTGACAGCGGCTGTTCTTCTGCTCGCGGCTTTGGGTTGTGCGGCACGCACCGCGCCCGTTCCGCCGGAATCCACCCCGCAAGCGGCAACCGTACAGGGGCAGACGCAAGCGGATGAAACGAAAATCGACTTTGGTGACGATACGCTGGAGGCGCTCGTACGCGCTGCGATCGATAAAACCGAAGGGGAGATCACCGTGGCGGACGCGGAGCAGATCACACAACTGGAGCTGTCCCAACAGGGGATCGACCCGGAGCAGCCATATATCCACGACCTCTCCGCGCTGCGATACTTCACAAACCTGACGTATCTTGGCTTGGGCTATGCGGTGCAAAACGCGGAAAACCCGCTGCTGCCCGTCGATATCTCTCCTCTGGCAGGCTTAACCCGGCTTGAATCGCTGCAGATGGGCGGTCTTGTGATTGACGATCTTCGTGCGGTCTCCCACATGGAGCGATTGATCAGCCTCAGCGTATATAACGGCGGGCAACCGATGGATCTATCTCCGCTGGCCGGGTTGGCGAATTTGCAGGCGCTGACTCTGCGCAACAACGAGATCACAGATATTTCCGCGTTGCGGGGGCTTCGGAATCTGATCTATCTCGATCTCGAGGGCAACCGGATTTCGGACGTATCCCCGATTGCCGGACTGACGGGACTGACCCGCCTGTTTTTGTCCGGGAACCCGATTTCAGACTATTCTTCGCTTGCGGCGGTACGTTCCGGCCTCGAAGAATGGGATTTTGAGGTGCAGACGCAACCGTAAGAGACGGGTATCCCCGGACAGAAGGAAATACGAGCCGGACCCGTTGAACGGAGCGTGAAAAGGCGATCACGATAGCGCGATTGCCTTTTTTATTTGAATTTTACAGAGCCAGAATGTAATATAATAGCAGCTGCATATCCGTCATGAATTCGCTCTTATATCGGTAAAGAAAAATCGAAAAAGAACATGGATGTTGTAAAACAAACAGAACAACCGAGAGAACAACACTATACTAACCCTGGACAAAAAAAGGACAGTACCTGCGGCAGAACGCAGGAAACGGAGGATTTTTCGTATGGGTATGTTTTGTTTTCAGTGCCAGGAGACCGCGGGCAACAAAGGCTGCACGATTCGCGGCGTCTGCGGAAAGACAGAGGACGTTGCAAAGCGCATGGATCTGCTGCTGTATGTGCTCAAAGGGATTTCGCACATCGTTATGAGCGACAAACTGGACGTCAAACGTTTGGACGCGCTCAACGGCGAGATGCTCACGAGCCTGTTTATGACCATCACCAACGCGAACTTTGACGCGGACGCCATCGAGCGGCAGATCATCAAGATGCTTGCGCTGAGGGACAGTCTCCGCCCATGCAAGATCGAGGATCAGGACGCCGCGAATTTCACGCTGTCCGGCACGGCGCAGATGCTTCAAAAAGCGGAGACGGTCGGGGTGCTCGCCACCGAGAACGAGGATATCCGTTCCCTGCGGGAGCTTGTGATGTACGGCCTCAAGGGGCTCGCGGCCTATGCGGAGCACGCGCGAAACCTGGGCAGCAAAGATGACGATATCGCAGCGTTTGTCTACGAAGCGCTCGCGGCGATGCTGGACGACACGCTTACGGCGGAAGATCTGACCGCGCTGGTGCTCAAAACCGGCACCTACGGCGTGAAGACGATGGCGCTCCTGGACACAGCGAACACCGCGCGTTACGGCACGCCGCAGATCACGAAGGTCAACATCGGCGTGCGGAACAATCCCGCGATCCTCGTCTCCGGACACGATCTGGTCGATCTCGAGCAACTGCTGGAGCAGACGCGCGGCTCGGGTGTGGACGTCTATACCCACGGCGAGATGCTGCCCGCGCACGCATACCCTGCCTTTCAGAAATACGACAACTTCGTCGGAAACTACGGCAATGCATGGTGGAAACAGTTGACCGAGTTCGAATCCTTCCGCGGCCCGGTTCTCTTTACCACCAACTGCATTGTGCCGCCCAAGAGCGAGGAGATCCGCGCGCGCATCTTCACCACAGGCGCATCCGGCTTCCCCGGCTGCACGCATATCAAACCCGACGTGAACGGGAAAAAGGACTTTTCCGCGGTCATCTCGCTGGCGAAGAGCCTGCCCGCGCCGGAGGAGATCGAGCGCGGCGAGATCATCAACGGCTTTGCGCACGCGCAGGTGCTTGCCCTGGCGGATAAGGTCGTGGATGCGGTGAAGAGCGGGGCGATCAAGAAGTTCTTCGTCATGGCCGGCTGCGACGGGCGGATGAAGAGCCGCGAATACTACACCGAGTTTGCGCAAAAGCTGCCGAAGGATACGGTCATCCTCACCGCGGGCTGCGCCAAATACCGCTACAATAAGCTGGGTCTTGGCGAGATCGACGGTATCCCGCGCGTGCTGGACGCGGGACAGTGCAACGACAGCTATTCGCTCGTCGTCATCGCGCAGAAGCTCGCGGAAGCGTTTTCGCTCACTTCGGTCAACGAGCTGCCTCTTGCGTTCAACATCGCCTGGTATGAGCAGAAGGCGGTCATCGTGCTGCTGGCGCTGCTCTCGCTGGGGGTAAAAAACATCCACCTCGGGCCGACGCTGCCGGGCTTCCTCTCGCCAAACTTGGC
>CAYPEV010000056.1:0-12218 GCA_964409605.1 uncultured Christensenella sp.
AGAGGCAGCACACAACCGCCTGCAGCAGCTGCATCAGCAGCGTGATGCCCACGACGGCAAACTCGCGGATGATGACCAGATCGTAAACCAGAAACAGGATCACCATCATGGCCTCCGTGATGCCCGCGATGACAAAGCTCTTTTTCCAGTCGTCTACCTTCGCCGCAAAGGCGAGGACGAACAGCGCCATGAGGCTTCGGATCACGATGTTGCCGATGATAAAGTTCTTGCTTCCCATCACGATATCGCCGACGACGATGCCGAACACGGGCGCGATGACGCCCCAAGGCGAACCCAGCGCCAGCACGGAGGTAAAGATGCCGACATCCTGCAAGGATGCGTAGGCGTTGACGTCCCCCAGTGCGGAGGTGGTCGCGTCCACCTGGACGCGGATGATCGAGAGGATGAATGTGCCGACGGCGCAGAGCAGGATGGTGATCAACTGCCGCTGATCGATGTTCTTCCAGTTCATGTGCGTGCCTCCTGAGTATGAATTCAAGGGTCGGCCGTTCAATCTCCGGCCTTGATGATTTCGTCGAGCAGCTCGTCCAGCGAGATGTCATCGCCGCCGCCGGTTTGCCCCATAAAGCGGGAAACGGTCGGTATGTCCTCCATCTCCGGTTCGGGTTCCGGCTCCCATTCGCGAATTTCGCCGTAGTCACTGTAGCGTCTCTGTGCAGGAGCAGGTTCTGTCTCCTCTTCTTCGTCCGGCTCCTGCGCGAGAAGATGGGAAGCCCCCTCCGCCTGTGGTTCGTATTCGCTTGTATAAGCGTTCTGCGACCATGCCTGTTCGGAATACGGCTCCGGCACGGCGGACGGCGCGGGCGTCGCGGGCGTGAACGAGCCAATCTGCGAAAGATAGTCGTCCAGCGCTCGCTCCGCTTCGTTCGCGGTGACGGGTTTCCCGTCCTGCACGGGTTCCGGCGCATAGGCGTTCGGGTCTCCAAACAGCGCGCCTTCCGCCTGCGGCTCGTGCTCGCTGGCAAAGACATTCTGCGACCATGCGCGTTCGGAATACGGTTCCGGCGCGGCGGACGACGCGGGTGTTGCCGGCGTGAACGAGCCGATCTGCGCAAGATAGTCGTCCAGCGCGCTCTCGGCTTCGTTCGCGGTGACGGGTTTTGCGTCGGGAACGGCTTCCGCGCGCGCGGGCTCCGGCGCATAGGCGTTCGGGTCGCCGAACAGCGCCCCTTCCGCCTGCGGCTCGTGCTCGCTGGCAAAGACGTTCTGCGACCATGCGCGTTCGGAATACGGTTCCGGCGCGGCGGACGGCGCGGTTGTTGCCGGCGTGAACGAGCCGATCTGCGCAAGATAGTCGTCCAGCGCGCTCTCCGCTTCGGTTGCCGTGACGGGTTTTCCGTCCTGCACGGGCTCCGGCGCATAGGCGTTCGGGTCTCCAAACAGCGCGCCTTCCGCTTGGGGTTCATGCTCGCTCATGAACGCGCTTTGCGACCATGCCTGTTCGGAATACGGTTCCGGCGCGGCTTTTGTCGCTTCCGGCTGCGCGCCTTCCGGCCCTTCGGAGCGGTCTCGCGGCATTTCATTCTGCGCGGTCTTCCCGCCCGGTTCGAACGCTTCGTCAAAATATTCGTCAAATGCGCGCGCGGCGTCCGCAAGCGGTTCCGTTGCGGCACTGCCCGTCAGGATTGCGCTTCCCGTGGGAATCGAAACGCTCGCCGCGTTTTTTTCAGTCAGCGCCGCTTCAAACGCGCTCTCAACATCCTCCTGCGTCACCTGGCAGCCATCGCTCTGGACGGTATATTCGCTTGCACGGTACGCGTCGTCAAACACGCGTGTAAACTCCGCCTGCGGCTCGCTCTCGCTTTGCTGCGCCTCGTTTGCCCATGCCGCTTCCGAATACGGCTCCGCGGCCTGACGCTCGTCCGCGCCGCTGCCGTCTACCATCGGGAATTCCGGCGATGTTTCCGCGCCGCGATCGCTTTGCGTCTGCGCTTGCGCCTCTGCGGCTTCGCCCGGACGTGCCTCGCTTTCCTGCGCGGATGAATCCTGACGATCCTCCGGCAGGGGACGATTCTGGATGCGATAGATGTTCTGCATGAGCAGCGAGGGGTCGCCGCTCGCATCCGGCAGGTCTGCGTCGTTCAGCTCTCCGACGGATTTATAAAATGCGTTTCCGTCGAGCCGCGCTTCCGTGCGGTCGATCTTACGGTTTTTGACAAACTCGGCAAATCGCGCCGCCGTGATCTCCAGTTCGCTTGCGTTCTGTTCGAGCATGGCGTTAAAGGAATCCACCATCTCTTCATATTCGCGTTTGATAATCTCCGCGTCACGCAGCATGCGTTCGCTGTCCGCCTTAACCGTTGCAGAAAGCTCAACGCCCTTGCGCTCCGCCTCGGCTTTGAGCGTGTTGGCGGTATGGATCGCTTCCTCGAGCAATGTCTCCGCTTCCGCTCGTGCGTTTGCGCGAATGGTTCCCGCCTCCAAAAGAACGGCTTCCGCCTCGGCGCGCAGCTGCGCGCCCTCCGCCCTCGCCTGCTCCAGAATCTTTGACGCGTTTTCCTTTGCGGTATTCAGCGTCTCAAAAATCGACTGCTCGCGCGCGCGATATCCCTCCACCAGTTGATCCATGGTGTCGATGCGCGTTTCCAGCAGCGCGATGCGCTCGAAGCGTTCTTCCAGGAGGAGCTTCATATCTCTTCGTTTCATTCTTCCACCTCCAGTTTCAGCTGCTGCGTATCGGCCTGATATCCCATATGCGCGTATCCCGCGGGCATCACAATCCGCCCGCGCGGCGTCCGCGCAAGAAATCCGAGCCGCAGCAGATAGGGTTCATATACGTCTTCAATCGTGGTCGCGTCCTCGCCGGTCGCAGCCGCGATGGTATCCAGTCCCACGGGACGGCCGCAGAACTTGACGATCATGGTCTGCAGCATGCGCCGGTCCACTTCGTCCAGCCCCAGCTCGTCCACGCCCAGCATCTCAAGGCCTTCTTTTGCGGAAACGAGGTCGATGATACCGTCCTTTCGCACCTCCGCATAGTCGCGAATGCGCCGGAGCAGACGGTTAGCCACGCGCGGCGTCCCGCGCGCGCGCGAGCCGATCTCCATCGCGCCCTCTTCCGAAATCGCAATGCCGAGGATACCCGCGCTGCGCAGGATGATCTCCTGCAGCGATTCGGAATCGTACATCGCAAGCTGTTCCTTGATGCCGAAGCGGTCCCGCAGCGGCGAGGTCAAAAGCCCCATGCGTGTCGTCGCACCGATCAGCGTAAACTTCGGCAGATCCAGGCGAATGCTGCGCGCGGATGGACCTTTGCCAATGATGATATCGAGCGCAAAATCCTCCATCGCGGGGTACAGCACCTCCTCAACATTTGCGTTCAGGCGGTGTATTTCGTCGATAAACAGCACATCCCCCGGTGCAAGGTTCGTCAGCAGCGCGGCGAGATCGCCCGCATGCGTGATCGCGGGGCCACTGGTGATGCGCAGCGACACGCCCATCTCGTTTGCGACGATACCCGCGAGCGTCGTCTTACCCAGCCCCGGCGGGCCATAAAACAGCGCGTGGTCGAGCGGTTCGCTTCTCTTGCGCGCCGCGTCGATATAGATGCGCATGTGATCCTTCACGGCGTATTGACCGATGTATTCGGCGAGCGCGCGCGGGCGAAGGGAATATTCTGCTTTTGCTTCCTCCTCGCGCATCGAGGAGCTGATCAGGCGTTCGTCCATCTTCTTCCTTATCGATCCGTCCACTCTATTTTACGGTTCAGTTTATTTTGCCATCCTGCGCAGCGCCGCGGTAATCAGCGCTTCGACGCTCTCCGCCTTTTCGATAGCGGCAACCGCTTTGCCGGCGGCAAGGCCGTCGTACCCCAGCGAAACCAGCGCCGCGACCGCCTCGGAGCGGATATCCGGCGCATCGAAGCTATCTCCTCCGCCGAGCATCTCCGTCGTCTCCACGCGTTCCTTGAGTTCCAGCAGCACGCGCTGCGCGGTCTTGCGCCCCATGCCGCTGACGCGGTCAAACGCCGCGGCGTTGTTCGTGATGATCGCGCCCGCGACATCGCTCGGCGTCAGCACGGAGAGCACGGCAAGCGCGAGCTTCGGTCCGACGCGCGTCACCGTCAAGAGCCGCCGGAACATGTCCTTCTCTTCCCGTTCATAAAACCCGTAGAGCGCCATCACACCCTCCGCGAGGTGCAGATGGGTATAGAGCCGCTCCTTTTGGCCCGCGCGGAGACGTTTGAGGGTCATCGCGCTGCAGAAGAGCTCGTATCCGACGCCGCCGGCTTCCAGCACGGCGCGATCGGGCAACACTTCGTCTACAATCCCGCTGATATATGCGTACAAGGATGTATTCCTCCGTCCATCGTTATCGGATGCGGAAATCCTCCGCGGCAGGGCCGATCGTGCAGCCGTGGCAGATCGCAGCCGCGAGCGCGTCCGCCGCATCATCCGGCTTCGGCACATGTTTGAGCGAGAGCAGCAGCTTCACCATGCTCTGCACGGCGCGCTTGTCCGCGTGCCCGTCTCCCGTGACCGCGAGCTTGATCTGCATCGGTGTGTATTCATACAGCGGAATCTGCGCGCGCTGCGCCGCGAGGATCGCAACCCCGCGCCCTGCGCCGACCGCAAGCGCCGTCGTCGTATTCCGGTAAAAGAACAGTTCCTCAAACACCGCCATGTCCGGCTGAAAGCGCTCGATGAGTGCGCATGTCCCGTCGTAAAGGCGGTTCAGCCGCTCCGGCAGGCGCTCCTCCGGGGTGGTTTCGATCACGCCGTAGTCGACCGGGGACAGCTTTGTTCCCGAAACATCCACCAGACCATACCCTAGAATGGCATAACCGGGATCGATTCCGAGAATTCTCATGCGCCTACCTGCCTACACAAAGTCATCTTATTTTAACATGATCGCGTTCGGGTGTAAATGAACGCAGACCCCTTGCCGTGTAGTTTCATCTTCCGTTCATATCTGCTCTATGCGTTTCATTCTGCCAGAAGGCGCCGCGCGCGTATGTGCAAAAACGACAAAACCCGGTGCCGTTCACCCTGTTTCGACGCTTCCGGTTTTTCAAAACGGAAAAGCAGCCGCTTTTGCTGCGGCTGCCCGATGGTGCGTTTCTATTGTTTGTATTTTGCGATGAGCGCATCCAGTTCCGACTGTGAAACGCCGAAATACTTGCGCATGTTTTCCAGCGCGTAGTCCGGCCGCTGCTCGATAAACGTGCGCATCTGCGCCACGGAATCCTCCCATTCGCGCATGGAACCCGGCTTGCCCCAGCGTTCGATCTGGCGCGGCATCTCGGGGCGCAGGGCGTCTACCATCTGGTCAAACAGCGCGGTTGCGCGCTTCGCATTGAAATAGGTCTCGACCACCTCGACATACCGCTCGACGCAGAAATCCCGCCAGGCCGCGTTTTTCTTCAGCCCGATGTAGATTTCAAAATACGTCAGCGATTTATCCGCGGAGGGCACGCCGTTGACGTTGAAATACTGTCCGATCATATCCCGCGCCGCGGTTTTGAACGCAAAGTCGAGATCAAAGAACACCGGCCGCCATTTCACGGCATAGTCCGTCGTGCGCCAATACTTCTGGTTGAACATATCGCTGTTGCAGATATAGGTCTGCGCGATAAAATAGTCCGTAAAGTATGCAACATCGATCCACTGCGAAAACTCGGCAAACACCGCGTCGTCGCTGAGATTTTTGTTCTCCGCGAAGGAACGCACGCGCTTGATGTCCTTGTTGTCACCTTTGATCGGCGTTTGATTCCGTCGGATAAACTCCACCGTGTCCCCGTCGATACCGTAGTGCGTCTCCAGAAACTCGCCGTTCTGATCCTCGTTGAGATCATACAGGCCGTTATACGCGCCGTTGATATAGACCACAACCGGGCGCGTGGCGGAATTGTCGACATTCATTCCCTCGACCAGCACGCTGGTAAACGAATCGCGAATGCGCGCGGCGCTCCAGTCCTGCCCGCCGTTTCGAACCACGAGCGCGGAGAACGTGTTGAACTCGTATCCGGGCCAGAAGGGGTAGGTTACGCTGCTTTGCCCGTAGCCCGCGCGGAGGTTGAGGCTCAGCGACTTTTGCGAATAGACGATCGTACCCGCGCCCTTGGGCTTGATGCCCGCGGGGAACGAGACGCCGAGCGACCCATCCGGTTCGTAAAAGCTGATATAGGCAAGGCGCTCTACCTTCTCGTCCTTGTCCGCAACGCGCATGACCTCGCGGATGCGTTCCGCATTGCCGTTGATGCAGATCACGGGTACGGTATGCTTTTCCTCAAACAGATACGTCGCGGTGGTGATCTCGCTCAGTCGCTTGCCGCTGATATAGGCAACCGCGCGCAACGGTGTGTTTTTGCTGATCTCGACCGGCTCGGTATAGCGTGCGGAGTCGAGCGAAGGCTCGTCTCCATCCGTGGTGAAGTAGATCTCCGCGTTCGGGTCGTCGCAGGTGATCCGCACTGAAAACGCGCTGGCGTGATAGAGCGACAGATCGGAAAACACAGGCTGCGGCGCGACGCCGGTCGTGATATCCGTGTCGTTCTCTTTCCCGCGCGTGGGTTTTTCAAAGAAGACGCGCGCGATGCTCGTGTCGCCCTCCAGCCGTCCGCTGGTGATCTCCGGCGTCAGCGAGCCGGTCGCGAACGCGTCCACAAGCGTGCCCTGCGCGTTTTTCAGCACGAGGGTTTCACCTGCCGCGGAGATCGAAAACGGCGCGATGCCCGCGCCCTGCCGCGTCGGCGCATTCGTGCATTCCAGCACGAGATATTCTCCAGCGCCGATGATCTCGCCGGAGAACGTGTATACGGTCTGGGAGTCGATGCCGTCGGCAATCGTCCAGCCCGTCAGATCAACCGGCTGCTCCGATCCGTTGCAGAGCTCGATCCAGTCGTCTTTTCCGCTTTTGATCTCGTTGACCGCGCACACCTCGCTGATAAATATGCCCAGATTGTCGAAACAGCCGATTTGATCGGCTGTTTCAAATCCATGCACGTTTTCTCCGCCGGGTGTTGGCGTCGCATAATATCGGATGTTGCGTCCCTGATCCAATCCGACCGATATATTATCCCGCGTGAGCCCCGCAAGAGACATGCTCTCTGTACGCATGCCGCTCAGTGTGGTGAAGAATATCTCGTTCTCCTCATCCGAAAGGCCAAAGTTTGCGTGGAGCTCTCCGTCCGTACGGTTCTTGCCGGAGAGGAAGATAACCTTACACTCGCCGGGCTGAAGCGTCACATCCGGCAGAGCCCATTTGTACAGGTCGTCCGGATTGTCCGAAAGAAAATACCCGAGCAGCGTCACCGCTTCGCTGGAGAAGTTCTTGAGTTCGACCCATTCGCCGCGGTCGCCGTCCGCGTCGATCGCGGAGAGCGTGTTGTATTTCAGCACCTCGTTGATATGAACGGGGTCGCTCTGATCCATCACCGTCATCTCCAGCGACGTGAAGGTAAGCTCGCTGTTGGCCGCTTCAAACGAAGGATACGCAGAATATACGGATGCGCCCGCCGCGTCTTTTACAACGGATACGCCGCCCGGCACGCCGGCCTGCCAGCGCATGCGGTCGATCAGATTACCCTGCAGATCGGAGAGCAGTACCGTCGTGTCTTCGCTGCTGAGGCGGAACGGCGCATGGGTGCCGTTTGCCCCGTCGCTGCCGAGTCCGGAAAGATAGATGCACGCATATCCCTTTGCGGGCACGGTGCCGGAAGAAATCTGCCACTTCATCGGATTGGTCTCGTCATCCGAAAGACAGTAGTTTTCGAGGCGGATCGCATTGTCGCTGTCGTTGTAGAGCTCGACCCAGCGGTATCCGCTCGCGTCGTCCGTCGGCATCACCTCGCTGAGCGAGAGCGCGCCGAGATTCTGCGCGGCAAATACGCCGTCCAGCGTCATGAAGAGTTCGCCGGTGTTCTCCGCGCCCGGTGTGGGCACGCCGGAATAGCCATAGGAACCATCCGCCGCGCGCGCATAGGAAACGTCCGTATACAAAACCGGAATCTCCATCTGTGCAACCAGACCGAAATATGCGTCCGTGATGAACAGATAGTCCCCGCTCTTGCTCAGGCCGAAGTTCGTGATCATGGGGTTTTGCGTGTCTTCGCTCGCGTTCATCGCGTAGAGCAGGAGATATTCGCCCGCACCGAGGATGGTGCCTTCCGGAACGACGAACTTGTGCAGATCCCGCATATTGTCGGATATGCCGTAACCGGAGAGATCCAGCGGCGCAGAGCCGGAGTTATAGAGCTCGATCCAGTCAGGCGTACCGAGGGCTTCGTCTACCAGCGAACGTTTGTTGCTGGAGACCACCTCGTTGACCACGAGCGCCTTGCTGTCCGCAGCCGGCGCATCTGAGCACGCAAAAAGCAGCGGCAGAATTGCCGCAACCATCAGCGCTATGGATATTTTCTTGATCGTTGTGAACTTCATGCTTTACCAAAACCTCATGTGGCAACCATTATATCACAGCGAAGCTTGGATTTGAACAAACCCGATTTTATTGCGAAAAAAGTTACAATCTGCCGACTATTTTCCATTGAATTTCCTTTTACGCAACATTCCAAAGGCCCGGTCCATTTGACGAATCCGAATCCTTCCTTTATGATGAAATTGCAATCCAATTCAGAATCAAGTGACAGATATCAGTATTAAAATCGAATTTATCGATCGACGGAGGTAAGAAGGGCGAAGGAACCCAAGCAAGGAGGCAGCTTATGAAGACGATTGGCTATCTCATCAGCCACAAAAATAATGAGCGGCGGCGCGCTCTTTTACCCAAAGATGCCCCGCTCATCCAGCATCGCTCCAGAATTGTCGTGGAGAGCGGGTATGGCGAAGTGCTTGGTTATTCCGACGCGGACTACGAAAGCCGCGGCGTTTCGGTTGCCGAACGAAATCAGGTGCTCAAATGTGATGCACTTGTGGATGTGAAGCTTGGCGACGCGGATTTTCTTGCGCAGATCTCACCCCGAAAGACGCTGATCGGTTGGGCGCATATCGTTCAGAAGGCAGCGTTCACGGATGCGGCGGTCGCGGGCCAGCATACCGTGCTCGCCTGGGAAAACATCGCGGAGAAGGGGCGCTATCTCTTCTACCGCAACCGCGAACTCGCCGGGGAGACGGCGGTGCTGCATGCGTTTAGTTACTATGGGCGCATGCCATACGACTGTCGCGTCGCGATCATCGGAAACGGCATGACGGCGCGCGGCGCCCTCCGCATTCTGAGCGGACTCGGTGCGAGAGTCGATGTGTACACACGAAAATTGGAGCAGCTCTTTCGCGAGAAAATGACGGAATATGACGTGATCGTCAACTGCGTCCGCTGGGATACCTGCCGTTCCGACCGTCTGATCTATCGCTCTGATCTGCGGCGGCTCAAGCGCGGCAGCATGATCATCGACGTAAGCTGCGATCCCTGTCTCGAGATTGAATCGTCGCGTGCAACCACATTTGACGATCCGGTGTACACGCTGGATGGGGTATTGCACTACGCCGTGGATAATACGCCCGCTATGGCCTATCGGACGGTCAGCGAGCTAATCAGCAGCGGATTTTCACCCTATGTCGATGCGATTGTGACAAGCAATCCCTTACCCTCATTGGAGCAGGCGTACGTACTCCGCAACGGAATTGTTCTGGACAAGGAGTGTATTGCATTTCGTTCCCGCATGCAGGAGAAGGACGCATAATCCATCGGGTCGCGCTTCCCGAGCGCACGCAAAAAACCCACCGGCAATCCGGCGGGTTTTATGTGTTGCTTGGTTTTTCTTAGTCGACGAGTTCGATGACGACCATCTCGGCCGCGTCTCCGCGGCGGGGCCCGAGCTTATACATACGCGTGTAGCCGCCTTTGCTGCCGGCTGCTGCGCGCTTTGCATACTTCGGCGCGAGATCACGGAAGAGCTTCTCGACGACTGGATGCGCGCGTTCTTTCGTGCGCTCCGTATATTCGCTCTTGCTCTCTTTGTCCTTCTTGGCTTCCGGAACATCGTAGACGTAAGCCATGATCGCGCGGCGCGCGGCGAGCTTGCTCGCCTTGTCGTTGACGACTTCGCGTTTCACGATCTGGGACTTTTCGTTGCGGGATTCCTTCTCCACGGTTTCGCTGTTATCGTATTCCTTGACTGCCAGCGTGATGATCTTTTCGGCAATCGAACGGATCTCCTTGGCGCGCGCTTCGGTCGTGACGACCTTGCCGTTCCAGAGAAGCGCCGTGGTCTGATTCCTCAAAAGCGCGACTCGCTGATCAGAGGGCTTACCCAGTTTGCGGTTCGCCATTGTGCTTCCTCCTCTTATTCATCGTGTGCGCGAAGCGACAGACCCAGCGCACTCAGTTTTGCCTGAACTTCCTCGAGCGATTTCCGGCCGAGATTCCGTACCTTCATCATCTCTTCCTCGTCGCGCTGCACCAGTTCTTCCACGGTGTTGATGCCCGCGCGCTTGAGGCAGTTGTAAGAGCGGACGGAGAGATCGAGGTCTTCGATGTTCATCTCCAGAATCCGTTCCTTCTTGCTCTCTTCCTTCTCGACGAGAATCTCCACGCCGACCACGTGGTCGGTGAGGTTGATGAAGAGCGCGAGATGCTCGGTGAGAATCTTCGCCGCGAGGCTTGCCGCCTCGTCCGGCTTGATGCTGCCATTCGTCCAGATTTCGAGCGTGAGCTTGTCAAAGTCCGTAATCTGGCCAACGCGCGTATTCTCAACGGTGAAGTTGACCTTCTCAATCGGGGTGAAGATCGAGTCCACGGCGATCTCGCCGATGGGCATATCGTGCCGCTTGTTGCGTTCGATCGGGACATAGCCCCGGCCGTTCTCGAGCATGATCTCCATGTGGAGCTTCGCGCCACGATCCAGCGTCGCGATGTGCAGCTCGGGGTTGATGATCACGACGTCGGAATCCGGAAGGATATCCTTTGCCTTGACCTCGCCCTCGCCGGACATGTCGATGATCACCTTTTTGGGGCCGTCGCAATACAGCTTGCAGCACAGCTCCTTGAGGTTGAGAATGATTTCGGTAACGTCTTCTTTTACGCCCTCGATGATCGAGAACTCATGGAGCACACCGTCGATGCGTACGCTCGTAACCGCCACACCGGGCAGGCTCGAGAGCAGCACGCGACGCATGGAATTGCCAAGCGTAGTGCCGAATCCGCGCTCCAACGGCTCAACGACAAACTTGCCGTAGTCGTCCGTCAGTTCAACACATTCGAGTTTGGGCTTTTCGATCTCCAGCATTGCTTACCCTCCTTCGGTTTGTTTGTTGCGGTCCGCCAAATCAGCTTGGCTTACCTGGAGTAGTACTCAACGATGAGGTGCTCTTCGATCGTCAAGTCGATATCGTCGCGCGCCGGGAGAGCGACGACCTTACCGGTGAGCTTTTCGGCGTCCAGCTCGAGCCATTTCGGCACGGTTCTGGCTGCGCCCTGCTCTTTGAGGGTTTTAAAGAAATCGACATCCGTGCTCTTGTCGCGGATGGAGACGACGTCTCCGGCCTTGACGAGGTAGGAAGCGATGTCAACCTTCTTGCCGTTGACCTGTACGTGTCCGTGGGTCACCATCTGGCGCGCCATCGGGCGGGAATCGCCGAAGTTGAGACGGTAGGCCACGTTGTCCAAGCGGCGCTCCAGCAGCGAAAGCATGTTTTCGCCGGTGATGCCGCGCATGTTGGACGCGAGGTCGTAATATTTACGGAACTGGGATTCCAGAACGCCATAGGCTCTGCGGACTTTCTGCTTCTCACGAAGCTGAATGCCGTACTCGCTCTGCTTCTTTCTGCCCTGTCCATGCATTCCCGGAGGGGTGTGACGCTTGCTGACCGCGCACTTTTCGGAAAAGCAGCGATCGCCCTTAAGGAAAAGCTTGACTCCTTCTCTGCGGCACTGCCTGCAGACGGAACCGGTATATCTTGCCATATCGCTCTTCCCTCCTTAAACTCTTCTGCGCTTGGGCGGGCGGCATCCGTTATGCGGGATGGGCGTCACGTCCTTGATCATGTTGACATCCAGGCCTGCGGTCTGCAGGGCACGGATGGCCGACTCACGGCCGGAACCGGGGCCCTTGACATAGACCTCGACGGTCTTGAGGCCATGCTCCATCGCGCCGCGCGCTGCGGTCTCCGCTGCCATCTGCGCCGCAAACGGCGTGGACTTCTTCGAACCGCGGAACCCGAGCGAACCCGCGCTCGACCAGCTCAGGGCGTTGCCCTGCAGGTCGGTGATGGTCACCAGGGTGTTGTTGAAGGAGGAGCGGA
>CAYPEV010000057.1:0-7913 GCA_964409605.1 uncultured Christensenella sp.
TTACAGGAAAGATCAACGGTTCGCCGTTGATTTTTTCTACTTCTGCAGGAATTCATTCGCTTAGCCTTTAGAAAGACAAAAAGACGATGGATTTCAACGGAATTCTGAAATTTTTCCTTCGATGGTTGACTTGCGGCAGGAAAAGGCGGTATTCTATTGCCTAATTCCCGGCGAGACAGGACGTACCCGCTACGAGCAGTATTCGGCGGGAGGAGGTGTGATTCGATGGACATGCAGGAACTGGTACAGGAGTTTTCCAAAAAGTATTCTCCGGAGCAAACGGAGGTATTTCAGCGTGCCGTCGATTTCGCCTATCAAACGCACTCGACACAGCTGCGCGAGTCCGGCGAGCCTTATGTGGTGCATCCGCTGGAGGTTTCGCGTCTCGTCATGGATATGGGCATGGACGCTTCCAGCGTCACCGCGGCCGTGCTGCACGATGTGGTGGAAGACGGGGATCATATCACCGTTGCGGATATCGAAGCGAAGTTTGGCGAAGAGATCGCAAAGCTTGTCGACGGCGTCACCAAGCTGACCAAGAGCGGTCAGCAGACATATATTACAAAAAAACAGGAGCAGTCGGAGAACCTTCGAAAGCTCTTTCTTGCTATCGCCGCGGATGTACGCGTCGTCATCATTAAACTCGCGGATCGCCTGCACAACATGCGAACTTTGGCGTACTGTAACCCGTACAAACGCATGCGAAAGGCAAAGGAAACGTTGGAGGTCTACGCTCCCCTCGCGCACCGCTTCGGCATGGGCGCCATCAAGGGCGAGTTGGAGGACCTCTCTTTTATGTATCTGATGCCGGAGGAATACGCCGACATCAGCCGCCAGTTCCGCGAAAAACAGGCGGAGCGGCAGGAAACGCTGGACAACGCCAAGCGCATCATCAAGGAGGAGCTTTCCGCGGCGGGAATCGAGTCCACCATCAGCGGAAGGCCAAAGCATCTCTACAGCGTCTACAAGAAGATGCAGCGGCAAAACAGCAGCATCGCGGAGATCTACGATCTCATCGCAATCCGCGTGATCGTGGAATCCGTCAACGACTGCTACGCGGCGCTCGGCGTCATCCACGCGGGCTGGAAGCCGCTTCCGGGCAGATTCAAGGACTATATCGCCACGCCGAAGCCTAACATGTACCGCTCGCTGCATACCACGTTGCTTGCGCCGAACGGCATTCCGTTCGAGGTGCAGATCCGCACCAAGGAGATGCACAAAACGGCGGAATACGGCATCGCCGCGCACTGGATGTATAAGGAAGGCCGGAACGTGCAGAGCCTTCTGGACCGCAAGACCAGCTGGTTAAGACAGGTCATCGAGGCGCGGGACACGACCGAGGATAGCAAGGAATTCGTCGAGAGCATCATGAAGGATTTTCTCGGCGAATACGTCTTCGTGCTCACCCCGAAAGGGGAGATCATCGACCTTCCGCGCGGCTCTACGCCGCTGGACTTTGCATACCGCATCCACACCAACATCGGCCACCACACGCAGGGCGCGCGCATCAACGGCGCGCTCGTCCGGCTGGACTACAAACTCAAGACCAACGACGTGGTCGAGATCATCACCTCCAACAGCCAGCAGGGGCCAAGCCTCGACTGGCTCAAGATCGTCAAGACGCAGGCCGCGCGCAATAAGATCCGCCAGTGGTTCAAGAAAGAGAATCGCGAAGGAAACGTTATCCGCGGACGCGAGATGATGGAGGACACCGCGAAGCGTCAGAACCTTGTGCTCAGCGATTTGACCAAACCGGAGTTTGTGAATCCGCTCATCGAACGGCTGAACGTCAGCTCGATCGACGACATCTATGCCGCGATCGGTTTCGGCGGCATGTCCGCAAATCAAGTGATCCACAAGCTGTTGGAACTCAAGAAGAAGGACGACAAGGCGGCGGAGATCGCGGAAAAGATCCGCCACGGGGAAGCGGATGAAACGGCTAAGACGCATGTGCCGGTCAACGGCATCATCGTCAGGGGCGATCCCGGCATGGCGGTGCGCTTCGGCAACTGCTGCAATCCCTTGCCCGGCGATCCGATCATCGGCTATATCACGCGCGGCAGAGGCGTCTCCGTCCACCGCGCGAACTGCCCGAACGTCGCAAATCTCCAGAGCGACCTGGACCGCATCATCGAGGTGGAATGGGCGATCAACACCAAGAGCGCGTTTAACGCCTCGCTCCAGATCGAGGGCGACAACCGTCCTGGCACACTTTCGCAGATTTCGCAGCAGATTTCGAGCCTGAATGTGAGCATTCAGTCCATCAGCGGCAAGCCGGCAGCCGATGATCGCTACATCATCGAGATGACATTCGAGGTCGCCAACACCGAACAGCTGAATGTGATCATTCGGAATCTGAAAAAACTCAAGTGCGTCAGCGACGTATATCGCATGAATCGATAAGCAGGAGTAAATACCGTATCATGAGAGCCGTAGTACAGCGTACCACAGGAGCTTCGGTCGAGGTGGAGGGCAATGTTGTCGGCGAGATCGGGCGCGGTCTCGTCGTGTTTCTGGGCATTGAGGAAGGCGACACCGAAGCGGATGCAGCGTATATCTGCGATAAAGTGACCGGCCTTCGCGTGTTTGACGACGAGAACGAGATCCCGAATCTCTCGCTTGTCGATATATGCGGAAGCGTGCTTCTGATTTCGCAATTCACGCTCTGCGCGGACGCGAGAAAGGGCAGACGCCCGAGCTATATCAAAGCCGCGCGGCCGGAGCAGGCGATTCCGCTCTACGAAGCCGCGATCCGCCGCATGCGTGAGAGCGTGCCCGTGGAGCACGGCGTATTTCAGGCAAATATGCAGGTAAGGCTGGTCAACGACGGGCCGCATACGATATTATTGGATTCGAAGAAGCTGTTTTAGCGGATCCGATCACGTTTCATGAGGGAGTAACGATGTATTTTCGACAGATCACCAGCGGAGCGCTGGAGGAACATATCTATCTGCTCGGAGCGGACGACACAGCGGAGACCGTTGTCATCGACCCGGGCGAGGCGGAGCCCGCGCTGCGCACGCTGGAGGCGGACAAGCGAACCTGCGTCGCGGTGCTGCTTACGCACGGGCATTTTGATCATATCGGAGGCGTGCGCGCGCTGCAGGATACCTTCGGCGCAAAGGTGTATATCCATGAATCGGACGCCGGCATGCTTAAGAGCAACCGCATGAGCCTTGCGGTGCTTACGGGCGGACTCGTGAAACCCGCGGAGGCGGATGTTTTCCTGCGCGGCGGCGAAACGCTCCGGCTCGCGGGGTTGACGCTGGACGTGATCCATACGCCGGGGCACACAAAAGGCGGCGTGTGCTATGCGCTCAAGAGCGAGAAAAAACTTTTCGTCGGCGACACGCTCTTTCTGGAAGGCTCCGGCAGGACGGATTTTCCCGGCGGCAGCGAGAAGGAACTCTACCATTCCATTGCGGATCGGCTCTTTCCGCTGGAAGGCGATTTTGACGTCTACTGCGGTCACGAGGAAGACACCACGCTGCAGCACGAGCGGGACAACAACCCCTTTGTTGAGATGGGCCGCAGGCGCGGCTGGTAGAGCTTGAGTATGATCGCAATTGCAACGAACCGGCCGGAATACCGAAACGACATAGCCGAAGAGATTCGGCTTTTTCTCGGTTTGGCGGAGATTGCGCTTTTGGAGGAAATCGACCCCGCGTCAGCCGAGAAAATATTCGATCTGCGATTGCTGGAACAGGGCGGGCGGTATACGGCCACGGCAAAGGCGGATGAGCTGGTGGAGACGGAAACGTTCGTCCTTCCCAAGGATGCATCCGCGCTGGAAAAGAAAAAACTTGAAAAGCGCGCGCTCAAACTCGCTTGTTATCATTTGCTCAAGCGTATGTACCCCGGTATTGCGACGCCCTGGGGTTCGCTGACCGGCATCCGCCCGACGAAGCTCTTCCGCGAGCTTGCGCAGGAGGGCGGCGAAGCCGCCGCGCGCAAAAGCTTTTTGGATGTGTTCGATGTTTCGCCGGAGAAGACCGAACTCGCCGCGCAAATCTGTGCCGTGCAGGCGCCGTTTATCCGCTCCGTTTCAGGCGACGCGATCGATATCTACGTCGGGATCCCGTTTTGTAAAACCAAGTGCCTCTACTGTTCGTTTCCCAGCGAGGTGCTGGGCAGGAACGAGCGGCTGACACAGTATCTACACGCGCTCAGGCGGGATATTGCGGCCGGTGCCGCGCTCGCACGGGAACGCGGGCTTTCTGTCCGTTCGTTCTATATGGGCGGCGGCACGCCGACGGTGCTCAGCGCGCAGCAGATGGAAGAGCTGCTTTCGTTTATCCGCGCGCAATACGGCGGCTTTGGCGCGGAAGCGACGGTAGAAGCCGGAAGGCCGGATACCATCGACCGCGAAAAGCTGCGCGTGCTCAAGCAGCAAGGCATAGGCCGCATCTCGATCAACCCGCAGACGATGAACGATGAAACCCTCCTGAGAGTCGGCAGAAGTCACACACGGGAGGATATCGTCCGCGTGTACGAGCTTGCGCGCGAGATCGGGTTCGACTCGATCAATATGGATCTCATCGCGGGCCTGCCCGGCGAAACGGAAGCGGACATGCGCGAAAGCTGCGAAGCGATTTTTGCGCTGAAGCCGGATAATCTCACCGTGCATTCGCTCGCGATCAAACGCTCCTCGACACTGAAAAAGGAGCTCGACGAGCACGCGCTCGCCGGCGCGGAGACGGCGGAGCGCATGACGCGTCTCGGCGCGGACTATGCTTCGCGGATGGGCATGCATCCATACTATATGTATCGACAGAAATATATGACGGGAAATCTGGAAAACGTAGGTTATGCGCTTGCTGGTAAAGAATGTGTCTACAACATCGACATGATGGAGGAGACCGCTAGCATCCTCTCCCACGGCGCGGGAACGATGACCAAGCGCGTCTTCTATGGACAGAACCGAATCGAGCGGCTGCCGAGTCCCAAGGATGTTCCGACGTATCTCGCCAAGCTGGATCGCCTCATCGAGGACAAAGCGGCTTTTTTCTCTTGAGGATGTGTATTTTCGCATAAAACGGCGCCGCAAACGATTGACAGCCGTTCCCGGCGTCGTTATAATAGGCAAGAAACAGGTTGAGAACGGGAGAGTAGTCCGCACGGTATCGCCAAAGAGAGCGAGGCGCTTGGTGGAAGCTTCGCAAACGAACGTCGGACGAACGGCACCCGCGAACCGCGCGGCTAAACGGAGATCATGAAAAGCCCAAAGCCGCGACGTATCTCCGGCGTTAACGGAAAATGAGCGGAAGGAACGCGGCAAAGACAGCCGGTTCGTTCAATCAGGGTGGCACCGCGGGTTTCCCGTCCCTAGAGGATCGGAACCTGCTTTTTTTATACCGTTTTCTGGTATAATAGAAGCAAAAATAGAGGGAATCAGAACACGGAGGACGGTTATGGCAACCTATAAAGCGCCGAAGGGTACAAGGGATATCCTTCCGGAGCAAAGCTATCAATGGCAGTTTTTGGAAGCGCGGATTCGCGAGATCGTCAAAAAATATGGTTTTTTGGAGACCCGCACGCCGGTCTTTGAGCATACGGAGCTGTTTTTGCGCGGCGTTGGAGAAACGACCGACATCGTGCAGAAAGAGATGTATACGTTTTTAGACAAGGGCGAGCGCTCCGTCACGCTCAAACCGGAGGGCACGGCGGGCGTTGTGCGCATGTTTGTAGAGAACAATCTCTTCGGCGAAACGCAGCCGACGAAGATGTTTTATCTCTACAGCCCGACGTTTCGCTATGAGCGGCCGCAGGCGGGAAGGCTGCGCGAGCATCACCAGTTCGGCGTGGAGTTCTTCGGGGCCTCCAAGCCCAGCGCGGATGCGGAGTGCATCGCGGTTGCGACGGAGCTGCTCAAAAGCCTCGGCTGCGGGGGACTGACCGTCCGCCTCAACAGCATCGGCGATCCCAAGTGCCGCCCGCAGTATCACGAAGCGCTGAAATCGTATCTGCGCGGGCATGTGGATGAGCTTTGCGAAACATGCAAGGTGCGTCTGGAACAAAACCCGCTACGCGTGCTGGATTGTAAAGTCGAGAGCTGCCAGAAGATTGCAAATGCGGCGCCTGTCATCGGAGACTATCTCTGCGAGGAGTGCCGCGACCATCAGACGCAGCTGCTGCGCCTGCTCGACGGAATGGGCATCAACTATGTGATCGACCCGCGGCTTGTACGCGGCCTCGACTACTATACCAAGACCGTGTTTGAAATCACCTCGGAGAGCATCGGCTCCCAGAGTGCGGTCTGCGGCGGCGGACGCTATGACGGGCTCGTGGAAGAGATCGGCGGCCCGCACACGCCTGCGGTCGGTTTCGGCCTCGGTATGGAGCGTCTGCTGCTCGTTCTGGAAAACACCGGCTACACGATCGAAAAACCCGTGCGATATGATCTCTACATCGCCTCGATGGGGCAGGATGCCGAAGAGCGCGCGTTCCTGCTTGCAAACGATCTGCGCTGGCGCGGCGTGAAGGTTGAGATCGACCATATCGGCAGAAGCGTGAAATCCCAGCTCAAGTATGCGGACAAGATCGGAGCCAGATATGTGCTCGTCCTCGGCGGTGACGAGCTGTCAAAAGGCGAAGCCAAGCTCAAGCGCATGAGCGACGGAACGGAAACCACAACCGCGCTGGACGCGGAACAGATTTCGAAATTGATGATTTGAGGAGCGAAAAACGATGAGCGAATTATTGGGCGGCTGGAAACGAACGAACTATTGCGGCAAATTCACCAAAGCGGACGTCGGCAAGGATGTCATCCTCATGGGCTGGGCAAATGTGCGCCGCGATCTCGGCGCTCTGGTGTTTGTGCAGCTGCGTGACCGCACGGGATTGATGCAGATCGTCTTCAACAGCAACACGCTGAGCGAGGCGGACTTTGCGCGCGCCTGCACGATCCGCTCGGAGTTTGTGCTCGCCGTGCGCGGCCAGCTTGTGCTTCGTACGGGGGATATGGTCAACAAGAACATGGAGACGGGCGAGCTTGAAGTGCTCGTGAGCGAGTTCAAGATCCTCAGCAAGAGCGAAACCACGCCGTTTGAGATCACCGACGACTGCAAAGCCAATGAGCTTCTGCGGCTTAAATACCGCTATCTCGACCTGAGACGCCCCACGATGCAGAAAAACCTGATCATGCGGCATAAGATCGCATTTGTCGCACGGGAATATTTCGATTCGCAGAACTTCCTCGAGATCGAAACACCGATCCTGACGAAGAGCACGCCCGAAGGCGCGCGGGACTATCTCGTGCCGAGCCGCGTGCATCCCGGCAAGTTTTTCGCTCTCCCGCAGAGCCCGCAGCTGTTTAAGCAGCTTCTGATGCTCGCGGGATACGATCGTTATTTTCAGATTGCCCGGTGCTTCCGTGACGAGGATTTGCGTGCGGATCGCCAGCCGGACTTCACCCAGATCGACATCGAGATGTCGTTTGTTGAAGAGGAGGATGTCCGCAGCGTCAACGAAGGTTTCCTCAAACAGCTCTTCAAAGAGACGCTGAACGTCGATATCGAGCTTCCGCTGCCGCGTCTCAAGTATGAGGAAGCGATGGCGCGCTACGGCTCCGATAAGCCGGACACCCGCTTCGGCATGGAACTGGTCGACCTGAGTGAAATCTTCCAAAACAGCGAGTTTTCCGTATTCCAGAATGCCCTCGCAAACGGCGGAAGCATTCGTGCGGTCAATGCCAAGGGCGCAAGCGAACACTTCTCCCGCAAGGAGCTGGACGCGATGGGCGAGTTCGTCAAGACCTATCGCGCCAAGGGGCTCGTCTGGATGAACGACAAGGCGGACGGCCTCGCTTCGCCCGCGCTCAAGTTCCTCACCGAGGAGCAGATTGCAGCGGTTCGTAAGGCCGCGAACTTCGAGCAGGGCGACGTGCTGTTCATCATCGCGGACGTGAACAAGAC
>CAYPEV010000057.1:7923-9659 GCA_964409605.1 uncultured Christensenella sp.
GAACAAGACCGTGTTCGCGTCTCTGGGCGCGCTGCGCCTCAAGCTCGCGGAAAAGCTCAACCTGATTCCGAAGGACAAATACAATCTGCTTTGGGTCACCGAGTTCCCGCTTCTCGAGTGGGACGAAGAGGAGAAGCGCTTCAGCGCGATGCACCATCCCTTCACAAGCCCGATGGACGAGGACCTGGAAAAGCTCGACACCGATCCCGGAAACGTCCGCGCCAAGGCATACGACATCGTGCTTAACGGCGTGGAGATCGGCGGCGGTTCGATCCGTATCCACTCGCAGGAGCTGCAGAAAAAGATGTTCCGCAATCTCGGTTTTACGGACGAGCAGGCGGAATACCGCTTCGGATTCCTGATGGATGCGTTCCGCTTTGGCCCGCCGCCGCACGGCGGAATGGCCTATGGCCTCGATCGCCTCGCGATGCTCATCACGGGTTCGCCGAGCATTCGCGACGTCATCGCATTCCCGAAGGTGCAAAACGCGTCCTGCCCGATGACCGGAGCGCCTGACTTTGTCGACGACAAGCAGCTTGTCGAGCTGAACATCGCCTGCACCAAGATGGAGGATTAACGACTTGGAGAGCACAGACCACATTGGCATTGTGACCGCAATTACGGACGGAACCGCGCGGATTCGATTCCTGCGCGGCTCCGCCTGCGCCCATTGCGGCGCATGCCTGACCGTAGGCGACAGCGAGATGGAGATTTCGCTGCCCAACACGCTCGGCGCAAAGGAAGGGGACCGCGTCGCGGTCGATCTTTCGCCGAAGCGCGTGGTGCAGGCGAGTTTGCTTGCCTATGCCGTGCCGCTGCTGCTGCTCATCGGCGGCGTGCTCCTCGGCAGCCGCTATGCGGATTGGGCGGGGCTTGCGCTCGGCGTCGCCGCCTGCGGCATCAGCTATCTCATCCTGCGCGTAGTAGAGAAGTCCAGCGCAAAAAACAAGCGTTTTCAGCCTTGCATGACGCGTATTCTGGAGGACTTCGAATAAAAGTTCTCCATTCGCAAGCGACACATATCGTTGAATCGACCGCTGCCGCGCCTGATCAACGCGGCAGTTTGAGCGAAAATAAATGAGGAAGTGGAAACAGCCATCATGAATTATGCAGAGTCATACGCCTTCGTTTCACAGTTTGACCCCGAGATTGGTAACGCAATGCAGTTGGAGCTCGGCCGCCAGCGCGACCACATCGAGCTCATCGCCTCGGAAAACTTTGTGTCTCCCGCTGTGCTCGCAGCCATGGGCAGCCCGCTGACCAACAAATACGCGGAAGGATATCCTGGCAAACGCTATTACGGCGGCTGCGAATATGTGGATATGGTGGAGACGATCGCGATCGAGCGCGCGAAGAAACTCTTTGGCGCGGAACACGCGAATGTCCAGCCGCACGCAGGCGCGCAGGCAAACCTCGCCGCCTATCAGGCGCTGATTCAGCCGGGCGACACCGTGCTTGCGATGAACCTCAACCATGGCGGTCACCTGACCCACGGGCATAAGGTCAACGAAAGCGGCAGGCTCTATCACTTTGTGCAATACGGCGTGCGTGAAGATACGGGTTATATCGACTATGAAGAACTGGAACGGCTCGCGCACGAGCATATGCCGAAACTGATCGTTGCGGGCGCCAGCGCGTATTCGCGCATCATCGACTTTGAGCGTTTCGGTAAGATCGCAAAAGACGTCGGCGCATACTTCATGGTCGATATGGCGCATATCTCCGGCCTGATCGCG
>CAYPEV010000057.1:9759-12133 GCA_964409605.1 uncultured Christensenella sp.
AAAACTTTGCAGGGCAACGGGCTTAAGATCTTCTCCGGCGGCACAGACAACCACCTGATGCTGGTCGATCTAAGAG
Organism: uncultured Christensenella sp.; assembly: GCA_964409605.1. Classification (GTDB taxonomy): domain Bacteria; phylum Bacillota; class Clostridia; order Christensenellales; family CAG-138; genus UBA7703. The sequence continues at coordinate 9,836 of CAYPEV010000057.1, forward strand.
AGCTGGATGTCACGGGCTTGCGCGTGCAGGTGCTGTTGGATTCCGCCAACATCACCGCAAACAAGAACGCGATCCCGTTTGACACGCGCAACAAGCTGGAGACAAGCGGCCTGCGGCTCGGTTCGCCCGCCGCGACTACGCGCGGCATGAAGGAGCCGGAGATGCGGCAGATTGGCAATCTGATCACCAGAATCATCAAAGAAGGCGAAACGGCTGTGCCATCTGTCAAAGCGGAAGTGCTGGAAATTTGCAAACGGTTTCCGTTGTATCAATAAGCAGGGCTGAAATGGGCGCACCTCGCGGTGCGCCTTTAGATATCTCTTAATCAAAGTCCTTTAAAGTTACACCAGGGTGTTTTCTCAGATCATCTGTTACTTGCCAAAGCAAACTTCTATTAAAAACAAATAGGTTTTTAATTTCCTGTTTCTGAGCATTTATTTTACTAATTAAAATCAACGGATTCTCAATTGCGTATTCCGTTTTTAAGCTGTGAATTATTGAATGTGCTTCAAGGATATCAAGTCGAAACGCAAAAACACTTTTCAAATATATAGCATATAAACTTCCACCAAAATCAATAATATAATCTTCTAAGTGTATAATATCCGCTAACTTTTCGATTTCATTTTTGACCGGACCCCACTTTTTAAATTCTAGCAAGTTGCTTTTTAAACAACCGAGTTCGACGAAGTCGGGAAGTTTCAATTGCACATATGAAAATGGAAGACGATCATGAACTATATAATTTCTTAGCTTGTAAAAAAGTCTGTAGGAAAAGTTTTTATCATATTGTGTTGATATGAATTTTTCTAAAGCAGATAATTCTATTTGCCTGTTTTCTTTTACAAGACTTATGGAACGATCTAGAAAGATACGCGCAGAAACGCAATAGTTCATCACGAATTTATTTGCTTCTGAAATCAGGAAACCGGCTTCCTTCTTCTCTTGGAATATCAACTTTTTCAAGTTTTCAACATTCACAAAATTCAACAGCATGAAACCGTTACTTGTGGCAATATCAAGTAGTTTCGATAAGTAATCTAGCTTGCCAAGGAAGCTAAACGCATCTATGATTCTCTTAGCTTCTATTTCCCCCAGTACATCCTTGATATCAATTATTTTATTTGTTTGATCATCAGGATTCACACTGGAATTGCAAATATAATACACTATCTACCTCCAAATAAAAGAGACTCGCATACGAAGTAAACATATTTGTATAATACCATGAGTAGTGGAAACAATCTAATTAAATAGTTTTTAGCTCAAAACAACAAAATCCAAAGAACAAATTATATTTCTGTAAAAATCACTTCAACATAACTTCTATGTTCGCTTGTCAATCAGTTGATACTAGCGAATGTACTGTACAAAGTGGAACTTCCATCATCCAGCGTGAATTTATTCTGATATTCATAAAAAAATTGATGCTATTTTCAAATCATCCCCATTTGTACGCTAAAATAAAGTATGATAGAGGGGCGCCGGATGGTGCGCGTTTGAAATATGATAGAAAATGCAGGTGCGATCTTTGAACTTAATTGGAAAAGCGGTCATTCACAAAAGCTTAGGCGGCGGACGCGTCGTTGCTCACTCTGATAAAATCATTACAATTCAATTTGGAGAGAAGCAGATGAAGTTCTCATTTCCGTCTATCTTCAACGAAATGATGTCCATTCAGGATTCGTCTCTTGAGCATGATATCAAAGAATTGTGTGAGAACGAGAATTACTTTATAAACAGACAAAAAGAAGAACGGATGAGTGAGTTTGAAAGCCGCTTTGCACCAGTTCCGGATAACAAACCGGACAAAGCGATACGGGAGAAAAAGATTCGGGACAACAGCAACATCGCGATCAAATGCAACTATTGTGACGGCGGGAAAACGGAAACCGTATTCGGATATAAAGGCGTTTGCAGCGATGAAGTGTTGCATCAAAACGTATCGGTCATCAAGCGACCCTGGTGCAGCGCAAGCGCCTGCGAATGCAAACGCTATAAAAACGGCGAAATAGAACGGAAAGAACTCGAACAAAAGAACAGCGAAGGCAATTTCATATGTTACGAGAGCAGATTGCTTCGGGACTGGGTTGCGTCAGCCGGACGGCACCAGAGCGAGAAGAAAGGTGGCAAACCGATCAAGATGACGAATGCGCGCGTCAACTGGCTCTGCGTTCTCACGACAAAGCAGGCAAGCGAGCTCGAAGTTGAACGTAAAATTTTCGCGGCGTTTGTCATCAGTGAGGTTGAGGTCGGAGATGAAAATGTTGAGGGAAACGTGCACGCGCACCCGAAATA
>CAYPEV010000058.1:0-4149 GCA_964409605.1 uncultured Christensenella sp.
GTTTGACCTCGGCACGACGAGCATCGTGTGCTACTTACTCGATGGCGATACGGGAGAGCAGCTTGCGACCGAGGGCATGCAAAACCCGCAGGCCGCTTACGGCGCGGATGTGATTGCGCGCGCAAACCATGTGCTGACGGGTGAAGATCCCGCCGCGCTGCGCGAAAGCGCCGTTCAGGCACTCAACGATTTGATCGAGCGCACAACAAAAGCCGCGGGGCGCACTGCGGATCAGGTCACACTCGTCACGCTGGTCGGCAACACCGTCATGCACCATATCCTGCTCGGGCTCCCGCTGGGACAGCTCGTGCGCGCGCCGTATACGCCGTTTTCTCGCGAAAAGCGCGTGCTGCGCTCTGGATTATTGCATCTCAACGTTCATCGGGAAGCGATGCTGCTGATTCCGCCCGTCATCGGCGGGTTTGTCGGCGCGGACACGGTTGCCTGCCTGAGCGCCAGCGCGTTTGACGAGATCGAGGCGCCGACGCTGCTCGTAGATATCGGCACCAACGGCGAACTCGTCTGTACGGACGGGCTACGCCGCGTATGCTGCTCGACCGCGGCAGGCCCCGCATTTGAAGGCGCAAACCTCTCCTGCGGCATGCGCGCGGAAGGCGGGGCGGTCGATCACGCCTGGATGCGGGATGGCCGGTTCTTCTTCTCTACGATCGGCGGCGCTCCCGCGCGCGGCATCTGTGGCAGCGGGCTGATCGACCTCGTCGCGCTGCTCGTTGGTTTGGGTACGATCGACGGAACGGGCCGGTTTTGCGAAGACGCGCCGTTATCGGATCGATTGTTTTCGCTGCCGGACGGAATGCGCGCGTTTGAGGTCGCAAACAAGGAGCATCTTGTCATGCTTTCGCAGAAAGACGTGCGTGAGCTGCAGCTCGGCAAGGCCGCCATCCGCGCGGGCATCCAAGTCCTTCTTGACTCGTTGTCGCTCCAAGAGGGTCGGATCGAACGCGTTTTGCTCGCGGGCGCGTTTGGCAGCCATCTTTCGCCGGACGCACTCTGCGATATCGGCCTCTTTCCGGAATCGTTTCGCGGAAAAGTGGAAAGCATTGGAAACGCCGCGGGCGAAGGCGCAAAGCTCTACGCAAGAAACTATGTCCTATTTGAGGCGAGCGAACGTCTCGCGAAGGAGACGGCGTATATCGAGCTGACGCTCTCCCCTGCGTTTTCCGAGTATTATATTGACGCGATGTCGTTTCCAACCGTTGATTGAACGGCGCAAAGCGTCCGGCCATGCAACGCACAACGGATATAAACAAGAACGGACTTATAAACAGGAACGGAATTTTTATATGAAGATCATCGACCGCATCCAATCCGGCCTCACGCTCTCCTTTGAGGTGTTTCCGCCCAAGGCGGACAAACCGCTTGATCCGCTTTTAGGTACGCTGGAGCGGCTCTATACGCTTTCGCCCGATTTCATCAGCTGTACCTATGGCGCGATGGGCTCAAACAAGGGGCGAAATCTGGAGGTCGTACGCAGCATACAGGCAAGCGGGCGTTGCGAAGCGCTCTCGCACTATACCTGCGTGGGAAACAGCCGCGCGGATGTTCTCTCCGCGCTTTCAGATTATGCGGATTCCGGTGTAGAAAACCTTCTTGCGCTGCGCGGGGACTTTCCCGCGGGCGTAGCCGCGACGTACGGCGACTTCGCGCACGCAAATGAGCTGATCGCGTTCATCCGCGCGCAGACGGATCGCTTCTCCCTCGCCGCCGCGTGCTATCCCGAAAAGCACTTGCTTGCGGACTCGATGGATGCGGATATCGACGCGCTGCTGAAAAAGCAGGACGCGGGCGCTGCTTTTTTGATGACGCAGCTTTGCTACAGCGCGGAAAACTACTTGAAGTTTATCGATCGCGCGAGGAAACGCGGGGTTTCGCTGCCGATTGTCGCGGGCGTGCTGCCGCTATTAAAAAAAGACGGTCTCGTGCGCATGACGCTCAGCAACGGCTGCTCGATTCCGGCGGAGGTCGCCGCGCTGGTCGGGCGATATGGCGAGAGCGAAGAGAGCTTCCGCGCAGCCGGGCATGATTTCACCGTCGCGCTCGTGCGGCGTTTGATTCGGGAGGGCGCAAGCGGAATCCATCTGTATACCCTCAACCGGTTTGAAGACGTGGCGGATCTCGTCTATGACGCGGGTCTGCGTGAAAAAACGCTTTCCTGAGATTACTCTTTGCGTTTGATCCGCAATACGTTATAATCATTGCATTCCACGTGATGGCATGTGGAAAAAGTCAGGTAGAGTAGATATTGCGCGTTAAGTGGCAGATGGATGGGAAGTCGCCTCTGCACGAAAAGCGTCATCGCGCTTGCGGTGCAATATCGCGTCCGCTACTGCACCAAAACGGGAATAATCCTCTTTTTGAGGCGATCCTGCATTGCTGTGCAGCGCAAACAAAAGGAGGAATCGCATATGAAATCCATCACACCCAAACGCCTGTCGCTTCTCGCGATGTTCATCGCGCTACAAATCATTCTCTCCAAGTTTTTGATGCTTCAGGTTGCGCCGTCCGTTCGTCTCAGCATAGACAGCGTTCCGATTCTGCTCGCGGGCCTCTGGTTCGGGCCGATTGCGGGCGGTCTCGTCGGCGCGCTGGCGGACTTTCTCGGCACCGTTCTCTTCCCCACCGCGGGCGCTTATTTCCCGCCGCTGACGATCGCCTTTTTCCTGATCGGTCTTTGCGCCGGTCTTCTTGCGCGCGTCATTCGCGCCAAGCATCCGCTTATCCGAATCGGCATTATCGTGATCCTGTCCGAACTCATCGGCTCCTATCTCTTCAAGAGCTTTGCGCTTTCCCTGCTCATCGGAGTCCCGTTTACGGGCCTGCTCGCGGCGCGCGCGCTGCCGGTGTCGATCGTGGCGATCGTGAACACCACGCTCGTTGCGCTGCTGGACCGTTTGCTTGGCGAAAAAGCGACGCGCGAGTCTCGCGCGGTGCGGACGGAAGGGGTTTTCAAAGCACATCCCGATCAAATGTCGTATGAGGAAGCACTGGACTACATCCATCACGTCACGTGGCGCGGTAGCAGGCTGGGGCTGGAACGCACGCGCGAGCTGCTGGAGCGCATCGGCAACCCGCACCATAAACTGAAGTTTGTCCATGTCGCGGGAACGAACGGAAAAGGCTCTACCTGCGCGATGCTTGCAAAGACGCTCTCGCTAGCGGGGTATCGAACGGGGCTATACATCTCCCCGTTCATCAACCGTTTCAACGAGCGCATGCAGATCGACGGAATCTCGATCGCCGATGAAACACTGGCCGAGATCACCGCGTATATCAGGCCGCACGCGGAGGCGATGGCGGATCACCCGACAGAGTTTGAGCTGATCACCGTCATCGCGTTTGAATACTTCCTACGCGAGAAGGCGGATATCGTCGTGCTGGAGGTCGGTATGGGCGGCTCGCTCGATTCCACCAATGTCATCGACACGCCGGAACTTGCGATCATCACCAACATCGGCCTCGATCACACGCGCGAACTGGGCGCGACCATCGCGGAGATTGCGTCCGCAAAGGCCGGCATCATCAAGTCCGGCGGAGATGTGCTGATCTATGATCAAAACCCGGAGGCGGACGCGGTTTTTGAAGAAGTATGCCGCGCGCGCGGGGCCAACCTGCACGTCACCGACCACAGCCGCATTTCAAACATCTCCGTCTCGCTCACTGCGCTTTCGTTTGATTGCGCGCCATACGGTCGGCTTGAATGCGGACTTGCCGGTACCTATCAGGCAAAGAATGCCGCCGTCGCGATCACCGCGGTCGAACTCTTGCAGTCGAAAGGCTGGAACATCCAAGAATCGCATCTGAAAGAAGGGTTGCGCTCCGTGCGCTGGCCCGCGCGGTTTGAACTACTCCGGCGAAATCCGGTTTTCATCGCGGACGGCGGACACAATCCGCAGGGTATCCGCGCGGTTGCGGAGAGCCTCAAGGCACACTTTCCCGATCAGAAGATCACCTTCCTACTCGGCGTCATGGCGGATAAGGAGATCGCGCAGATGATCGAGCTCCTCTCCCCGCTCGCGAAAGAGTTTGTCACCGTCACGCCGGATAACCCTCGCGCGCTGAGCGCGGATGTGCTCGCCGCGATGCTGATCGAGCGCGGGCAGTCCGCCGTTTCCTGCGGCAGCGTGGAGG
>CAYPEV010000058.1:4159-12129 GCA_964409605.1 uncultured Christensenella sp.
AAAGCGTTCGTGTATCCATCGAACGCGCGGGGGCAAACGGCGTCGTCTGCGCGCTGGGCTCGCTCTATCTGCTTGGCGACGTGCGTGCGGCGCTCGGCATTCACTAAACATCACTGGAGGCAAACATGGCATTTCGCGATCAGACAATCGATGCATTCCTACAGGAACTTTCTTCCAAAGCGCCGATTCCTGGCGGCGGCGGCGCGAGCGCTCTCGTCGGCGGGCTTGCGGCCGCGCTGACGCATATGGTGGCGATGCTCACGGTTGGCAAACCCAAATATGCCGCGGTTGAGGCGGAGATGAACGATCTGCTCTTGCAGACGGAGGCTCTCTCCGATCGATTCCTCCGGTTGATGGATGAAGACGCTACGGCGTTTGAGCCGCTCGCGCAGGCGTATCGCCTCCCCAAGGAAACCGAGACGGAGCGCGCGGAAAAGGCGCTCCGCATGGAAACCGCGCTCAAGAGCGCGGTGCAGCCGCCGCTGGACATCATGGAAACCTGTATCTCTGCGCTGCCGCTGATCATGCTCTGTGCGGAAAAAGGCAGCGTGGTCGCCGTCAGCGATGCGGGCGTCGCCGCTTCCCTCTGCCGTGCAGCACTGGAGGGTGCAAGCCTGAACGTGATGATCAACACGCAGGGTATGCAGGACAAGGCGTATGCGGAGTCGCTCAATCAGCGCGCGCGTGAGCTGCTTGCAAGCGGCTGCGCGGAAGCGGAGAAAATCTTCCGCGCGGTCTATACTCGCCTCGACGCATAGGTAGAACAGGATATCCCGTTCCCCGCGTTCAAAATTTGATGATGACGGAAGGAACACATATGCAAATTTGCATTCTCAACGGCAGCCCCCGCCTCCACGGCAATACCGCCGAACTCGAAAAACCTTTTCTTGAGGAGCTCACCTCCGGCGGTGCGGTGCTGGATCACTACTCGCTGGCGCAAATGAACGTTGCCTCCTGCAAGGGGTGTTATCATTGTCAGGATGTCCCGGGTGAGTATGGCTGCTTTCAGCAGGACGACATGCACGCCATCGCGGCATCCATACAAAAAAGTGACTTGATCGTGCTCGTCACGCCGATCTATACGTGGTTCTGCACGACGGAACTCAAGGCCGTTTTGGATCGCTTCTACGGCCTCGCGAAATTCTACCGCTCCGCAAAAGGTAATTTTGTCGAAGGCAAACGCATGGCAATCCTCGCCACACACGGTTATGACGCAGCATACGCGGCGGATCCCTTCGTCGTCGGCATACAGCGCATGTGCGAGCACTATCATATGCGCTATGACGGCATGTTCTCCGTGCGGGACGTGGATGACCTCGCCTCGTTCCAGACCAAGCAGGCGGTCAGCGGCGCGAAAGAATTCGCGCGGTATCTGCTGAATCAGAAATCATAGCGGGATCATTCTGCCAGCACGGCTGGAATATGACGGACGAAAGAAAGTGTGAATGCATGGCAGCGCCGAAAAACGACAATGTCAAACAGCAGATTCTCGATGCCGCCATCGCGCTGTTTCAGGAGCGGCACGATGTGTCTCTTGCAGAGATTGCTTCTGCCGCGCATGTCAGCAAGGGCACGCTGTTTTATCATTACCGCAGCAAGGCGGAAATCTATCTCGATCTTGGGGAACGCTACTGGACAAGGCTTTCAGAAGATCTGCTCGCGTGGGTGGATAACCGCGAGAAGGACACCTCCCTGCCCCGCCTCGTGCGCTATACCTTCATACGTGGTGCCTTCGACGAGAGCGGGCAGCTGCGGCTGCGCTTGTTTGTGGAGTCCATCGCAGGCGAAGAAGAGAGCCTGATTCGCGAGCGGCTGAACGAGCAATACGCGCACTTCAAAAACATCCTCAAGTCCCGTATCTTGGAACGCGCGCCGGGTGCAGACGGCGAGCAGCTCGCCTGGCTGTTGCTGACGCTTGTAGACGGCCTGATGATCCAGGGCACCATGCGAAACGAAGGCATGGATGTCAACGCGTTCATCGAATGGATGGCGAGAAACTTCCACAAACTGATCTGACCCTCATCCCTTTTTCCAAACCGCTTTCGCGCGCCGCAAGGCGCGCTTTTTTGATCCTCATTTTCTTGCGTCTCCGGCTGCCGCATTCGTATCTTCAGCCGCAATGCTTGACAAACAATGTACCACGTGATACGCTCAATTTACATAGTCGGTCATACGACCGACTTGAGGGATACACACATCTATGTCTGTTTGGAGCGAACCATCATGTCTTACTGCAAACGAATCAACCGAATGCTGTCGGCCCGCTTTGGCGGGCGTGTGTCCGCGCGTGAAAAGGATCGGGTGCTCTATTTGGAGGGCGAGCTGGATTGCTGGGATGATATCGTCGCCGCGGGACTCTGCGCGGTCAATCGTAAAAAGTACGACGGGCTGGTCAACGATATCCGCTTTACCGGCGGCGAGATACCGCCGATGCGTCTGCCGCTCGTACGGGACGACAAACTTGAAGGTGAGTCACCGGATGTGCTCATCATCGGCGGCGGCATCGTCGGCTGTGCGATCGCGCGCGAATGCGCACGATATGACATGCGCATCCTGCTCGTCGAAAAAGAGCATGATCTCGCGATGCAGACCACGAGCCGGAACGACGGCATGGTGCATCCCGGCGTCGACCTGATTCCGGGGCAGATCAAGCGCCGCTACAACATGCGCGGAAACCGCATGTATGACCGAATCTGTGGGGAGCTGGATGTCCCCTTCCGTCGATCGGGGCAATATATCTGCTTCCGCGGGAAAAAACTTGCGCTTGCCGCATTCTTCGGCCAGTTTTACTACAAGCTCATAGGACCAAAGGCGTTTTATCTGAATCGAAGCGCGTTCTTTCAGCGCGAGCCGAACATGAACCCCGCGATCTGTGCCGCGCTCTTCTTCCCCGCGGCCGGCGTCGTTTCACCGTATGGGCTCGCTGTTGCTTACGCGGAAAACGCCGCGGACAACGGCGCTAGGATCTCGCTCGATACCGCCGTCCTCGGAATGCAAGTAAAGGACAATACGATTGTCTCCGTGCAGACCAATCGCGGGACGGTCTATCCCAAGGTTGTGATCAACGCATCGGGCGTGTTCGCCGAGGACGTCGCTACGATGGCGCAGGATCGCTTCTTCTCGATTCATCCCCGCAAAGGCACAAATACGATTCTCGACCTGAAAGCCTCGACGCGGATGAACACCATCGTTTCCTCGTATGGAACCAATTCCACAAAGAAGCGTCACACAAAAGGCGGCGGGCTGGTCAAGACCATCGACAACAACACGCTGGTCGGCCCCGACGCGATCGAAACCTATCTCAAAGAAGACTATACAACGGACGCGAATCGCGTATCCTTCGTTTTTTTGAATCAGAGCGCGACAGACCCCGCAATCCATGTGCGCGACGCGATCACATATTTTTCCGGTGTGCGCGCAGCGACCTATGAGGAGGATTTCGTGATTCGCAAAGGAAAGTGGACAAAGAACATCGTCCACGCGGCGGGCATACAGTCTCCCGGGCTGACAGCGGCTCCCGCCATCGCGCAGGACATTTCCCAGATGGCGGTCGAGATTCTCCGAAAAACGCGCAGCGTAACCCCGAATGATTCTTTCAATCCCTTTCGAAAGGGTATTGTCCGCGCAAACGAGCTGGACGACGCGGCGCGGGACGCGCTGATCCGGGAAAATCCGGATTATGGCGAGATCGTCTGCCGCTGCGAGCAGATCAGCCGCGGGGAGATCGTCGACGCGCTCCATCGCAGCGTACCCTGCGACACGCTGGACGGCATTCGCCGCCGCGTGCGCCCCGGCGGAGGACGCTGCCAGGGCGGATTCTGCGGGCCGTTGGTTCTGCAGATCATTGCAAAAGAGCTTACAAAGCCGCTCGAATCGGTCGACAAAAGCGCGCCGGGCGGAGAGATCCTCTTTGGCTCCATCAAGGAGGTGACGCCGTGATGACGCAGGAACTTTTGTTTGATGTTACCGTCATCGGCGCGGGCCCGGCCGGCCTGGCCGCGGCGCTGGCCGCGGATCGCGCGGGCGCAAAGACGCTCCTGATCGAGCGCGAGTCGCGCCCCGGCGGAATCCTCAAGCAATGCATCCACGACGGATTTGGCGTCGTGCGGTTCGGCGAGAAACTGACCGGCCCGGAATACGCAGAGCGGTTCATCCGGCTGCTGCCGGAGAGCGGCGTTTCGCTCTGGACGCTTTCGTTTGTCAGCAACATGGAGCGCGACCAGAACGACAGTGTGCTGCGCGTGATCACGCGCGAGGGCATGAAGCAGGTGCGCACGCACGCGCTTGTGCTCGCAACCGGGTGCCGGGAGCGCACCTCCCGCCAGATCGGTGTGCACGGGCGGCACTGCGCAGGCGTCTTCACCGCCGGAACCGCGCAATACTACACGAACATCCTCGGCAAACTGCCGACGAAGCGCTGCGTCATATTGGGCAGCGGAGATATCGGGCTTATCATGGCGCGCAGGCTCACGCTGGAAGGCGCGCAAGTCGTCGGCGTGTATGAAGCAAAGCCCACGCCGAGCGGGCTGACGCGGAACGTGAGCCAGTGCCTTTGGGATTTCGATATCCCGCTGTATACGGGCAAGACCGTTACCCGCGTCTTTGGCGATGCGCGGCTTTCCGCCGTGGAGATCGCTAGCGTGGACGCGTGCCTTTGCCCCATCGCGGGAACGGAGGAGATCATCCCGTGCGACGCGCTGATCCTCTCCGTCGGGCTGATCCCCGAAAATGAGCTCGCGGAAACCATCGGCGTCCCGATCGATTCCAAGACGAAAGGCGCTCTGGTCGACGAGCGAAACGAAACGCTCCTCGGCGGGGTGTTTGCCTGCGGCAATGCGCTGCACGTCAACGACCTCGTGGACTATGTCTCCGAGAGCGGAGAGATCGCGGGAAAAGCCGCAGCGGAGCGGGCGCAAAAAGCGCGCAATCTGATCCCTGTCGAATGCGACGGCACACTGCTCTATCTCGTGCCGCAGCGCCTCTGCCGCACGAGCGAAGCGCACGAGCGCGTCTTCTTCTTCCGCACGGCAAAGGATATGGATCATGCGATACTGACCGTCACAAAGGCCGGCAAGACGCTCTACACGAAAAAACTCAGGCATCTGCGCCCGCCGGAGATGGAACGGCTGCCTATTGTGCTCATGCCGGAGCAGCTGGCCGGAAACGAGCCCCTGCGCTTTCATCTGGAGGAACAAGCGGATGTGTGATCAAATTAAAACCGATTCCGCAACAGAGATCGTCTGCATCGTCTGCCCGAACGGCTGCCGCGTCCGCTGTGAACCGGTGGATGGATCACTCGTTTGCACAGGGCAGGCGTGCAAGTGCGGCGAAGCGTATGCGATAGCCGAGCGCACACGGCCGATGCGCACGCTGACCTCGAGCGTAAAGACGGTGTTTGCCGACTCCCCCGTCGTCAGCGTCCGCACGGACGGCGAAATTGAGAAAAGCAGAGTGTTCGACGTCATAAATGCGCTGGGCAGCGTCGTGGTTGATCATCGTGTGAAAATCGGCGATATCATCGCAAAAAACATCTGTAACACCGGCGTAGACATCATCTGCACGAGCAACCGGCTCGTCTCTTGCGATTAACGGCACAGAAAGGAGCGAAACAACCATGTCTCACCCCTACAAAGGATTTGAACCCAAATGGGTCAAAGGCGAATTCCCCAAGGACAGCTACCGCTCGATCTTCAAGTGGGGCGCGCCGCTCGAGATCAAGGCGCCCAGAGAGTCGCTCTACAAGCTGATGAAAGAAAAATTCCACCTGACCGATGCGGATTTTCATTCGTATCGGGAGGATACCGGCTTCGATAAAGTCGCTTTTGATCTGCCGGTTCGATTGACGCAGCATGATCTTTCCGTGTTCGCGAAAATCGTCGGCAGCGGCTATGTCCGAACGGACGATTATGCCCGCCTCTCGGTCGCCTACGGCAAGACGATGTACGACGTATTGCGCCTGCGAAACAAGATTGTCGAGAACGTGCCGGACGCGGTGCTGTATCCCGACACAAAAGAGCAGATTGAACAAATCGTCGCGTATTGCGCCGCGGAGAAGATCCCTGTCTATGTCTACGGCGGCGGCTCCTCCGTTACGCGCGGGGTCGAGTGCGTCAAAGGCGGCGTATCGCTCGATCTTCGCTTACGGTTTAATAAAGTGATCACATTCAATGAAATCGACCAGACCATCACGGTGGAAGCGGGCATGAGCGGGCCGAAATTGGAGGAAACGCTCAACAACGCGCAAACGCTCTTTGGAGCAAAACGCGCCTACACCTGCGGACACTTTCCGCAGAGCTTTGAATATTCTTCCGTCGGCGGCTGGGTTGTCACGCGCGGCGCCGGGCAAAACTCGACCTATTACGGATGCATCTCCGATCTTGTCATGGCGCAGGAATACGCAACCCCGATCGGCAATATCAAGACCGACAGCTACCCGCGCAAAGCGACCGGCAGCGATCTCGGGCAGATTCTGATGGGCGGCGAAGGCACCTACGGCGTACTCACGCACGTTACGCTCAAGGTGTTTCGCCATCTGCCGAAAACGATCCGGCGGTTTTCCTATATGTTCCGGGACTGGGAGACGGCGCAGGCTGCGGCACGCGAGATCATGCAAAGCGAGGCGGGCTATCCTTCCGTATTCCGTCTCTCCGATCCGGAGGAGACCAGCGTGATGCTGCATCTTTACGGCGTGATGGATTCGCCGCTGAAGCACCTCTTCAAGCTCCGCAATTTCAAGGAAAACGAGATGTGTCTCTTCCTCGGTTTCACCAACGGAGAGAACGGATTTTCGCGCAATGTCGCGAAAAATGTGCGCCGCATGGCGAAGCGGTTCGGCGGCATGAGCCTGACGGGTTATGTCACGCGCAGCTGGGAAAAAGGTCGATTCAACGACCCGTATATGCGCGATACGATGCAGGATTTCGGTATCGTTACCGACACGATGGAGTGCTCCGTGAACTGGAGCAACATGGCCAAAGTGCACAGGGATGTTCGTGCGTATTGTAAATCCCGTCCGGATACGATCTGTATGACGCATATGTCGCATGTCTATCCACAGGGCGCAAATCTCTACTTCATCTTCATCATCAAGGAGAGCGACCCCGAAGCGTTCAGACAATATCACGCAGGTATCCTCTCTGCAATTCAGCAGTCCGGCGCGGCGATGAGCCACCACCACGGCATCGGCAAGATGTTTGCCCCCTGGCTGGAAGGATCGCTGGGCAGAAACGAGTACGACGTGCTGCGCGCGCTGAAGCGGCACTTTGATCCGGACAATATCATGAACCCCGGCGGTACGCTCGGTTTTGACCTCAAGGAAGACGAAAAGCGATTCCCCGTACGTTAATTGGCAATGCCCCGCTTCATCGCGGGGCATGCTTTTTAGACGGATTGCGAAGCGAATCGTTTTGTGATACAGTCAAATCGACCCAGAACAAAAGCGAACACATGCAGATCAAAGGAGATCGGCCATGCCATATTTCATCACGGATGCGTGCAATGGCTGTACAGCCTGCGCGCGGCAATGCCCCGTTCTTGCCATCGATGGGGCGGCCAAAGAACGGCACACGGTAAACGTCCGCCGCTGTGTTTCGTGCGGCGTTTGCGGACGCATCTGTCCGAAGAGTGCCATTTTGGACGGGCATGGCAATCTCTGCAAGAGCCTTCCCAGGTCACAGTGGCAGAAGCCCGTCGTAGATACGAAGACATGCAGCGCGTGCGGCATCTGCGTGACATGGTGCCGCGCGGAAGCGCTTCGCATCTCGCTTCCCGCGTTTCATAGCGACATCCACGTCTTTGCCGAGCTGTATCAACCGGATAAATGCGTTTCCTGCGGGCTCTGCGAAGAGAATTGTCCGATTGGAGCAATCCAGATGACAGAGGTGCGCGTATGAGAACGCCTGTCTATGCGATCATTGACCTCAAAAGCCGCACCAGCGCACGCTATGAGATCGATGAAGCGATGTACAAAC
>CAYPEV010000059.1:0-12091 GCA_964409605.1 uncultured Christensenella sp.
GATAGACTTCCTTCAGGTAATCGCCCGCGGACATGGTGCCCGCGCTGCCGCTCGTGAAGGCCGCGCCCGCAAAGCGGTCGCCTTCGCGCTTGACGGACTCAAATGCATCCGCAATCGCCTTGCCGGTTACCTGATAGTGCCAGACGCAGTTGCCCATCTCTTCAAACTGGTTGAAGATCATGACGTCCTTACGTGTGGTCTTGAGTTCCCAGGTTTTGTCAAAGATCTCTTTCACGTTGCTCTCGCAGCCCGGCGTCGCAATGATTTCGCCCGCGACGGTCTTGAGCCACTCAAAGCGCTCTTTGCTCATCTCGGCGGGGAGAATCGCGATCGAATCGCAGGAGAGAAGCGCAGAGTTATACGCGCCGCCGCGGCAGTAGTTGCCGGTGCTCGGCCAGACTGCCTTGTGATAGGTCGGGTCAAACTGACCGGTCACGAGACGCGGCACGAGGCAGCCGAACGATGCGCCGACCTTGTGGCAGCCCGTCGGGAACCATTTGCCCGTAAGGATGATAATGCGCGCCTTAACGCCGGAAAGCACGGACGGAATTTCAATGAAGTTCACGCCGCCGAACTTGCCGCCGACTTCCTTCGGCTCGTTACGCCAGCTGATGCGGAACAGGTTCAGGGGGTTAATGTCCCAGAGGCCGACATTGGTCAGCTTTTCTTTGATGCTGTCCGGAATCAGGTCGGGATTCCGCATCTGGGAGATCTTCGGGATGATGATGCCCTTCTCACGCGCTCTGTCGATGCTGTGCTGAAGGCCTTCGCGGTTTTTCGTCAGGTCGATCATGTATTTCACTCCTAAAAATGTTATTGATAGAAATGCCTATTTCCATATCAGCATACAGCAAGAATCGCGGTTTGTAAACCCAAAATAGGCAAAAATATTAAATATATTTATGCTTTCTAACTTTTTGTTTGGGTAAAGTCTCGTTTCCGGTTTATGCCGGATTCACTTCGGAAATCCTTGGGTGGAACCGCCATATTGCGCGTCGTACGCCAGCAGAAGGTCGACTGCCTCGCCGTAGCTTTGGATACCGCTTGGCTGCGAATTGTGTTTGAGGTATGCGTCGTTGCGTTTGTCGGCGCTCTCCCGCACTTCGCCGGAATACGCGTGCCAATAGGCATTGTATGCCGAAAAATCGCGCCAGACGGCGTCTCCATACGTCTCGGTCACCGCGAGATACCGCTCGCTGTCCGCGTCAAACAGCGCATTCCCCGCGACGACAAGCGCATAGGCGAGCCCGCTGTAGCGAATGGCGGGATTGCTCGATTGCATGCACGCAAGGTACCCGATCAGTTCCGCCTCGTTCTCGCTCGCGATGCCCGTTTGATGCGCCATCTCGTGCGCCGCCGCCTGATACAGCAGTAACGGCGGTTGATCCGCGTTCACGTTCGGCTCCGCGGTAAGTCCGATATAGATACCGGAGATCCCCTGCCAGGAGAGACCAGTCGACCAGAGAATTTGTTTGGCGCGCGTCGGATCCGGCGGAATCATCGGGTGCGCCCCGGAGAGCGAAGCGTATGCTTGCGTGAGTTCGGCAAAGAGCGCGCGGTCGCTCTCTTCCGGCGCGAACACGCCGTCTTCGTCTTCATGCAGCGTCTTTCGCATTTTGCTTGCCTCCGCGGCGGTCTTCCGAACAAACGCCTCAAGCTCGTCCACCGTTCGGGTCGTCATATGCAGTCCCATGCGCTGCGCGAGCGGTTCGCGGAAATAGTTGAATCCCCAGGTGGCATAAAAGAGATTGAGCAGGATGCCGCCCGCGAGCAGGATCGACGCGACGGCGCCAAGCAGGCGCGAAAACCTGATCTTGCGCAGCAGAAACTGGATCAGGCGGAGCAGCAGGATCGCCGCTGTGCCGAAGGCGAGAAGGTACAGCAATATTTCCGCGATCGAAAACGGAACAAGGCTTGTCACGGCCGAAATCGCGCGGCGAATCGCAGGATAGATCCCTTCGCTGTAGCGCTGCTCGATCCACGCGCTTCGCCCCGCAAGCAGCCGGGGCCAGCTCATCCCAAGAAGCACCAGCGCCGCACCGGCAATCAATTCCGTGATGACGCGCATGACGGACGATTGGATTTTTTTCGTTTGTGTCTGTTTTGCCATGCTGCGATTATACCACCGGATTGCGGCGCAATCCACTCTCCGCGCGTGCTCAGGCGCACTGTTTTTCTGGCGTAAACGCGCGCCGCATGGTACAATACCGTGTGAGGTTAGTACAGATGAACATCGGGCTTTCGACCGCGAGTTATTTCCAAAAAATGCAGATTGAAGATGCCATACCCGACATTGGCGCGCATGGCGTTCGCGTGTGCGAAGTATTTCTCAACACGTTTTCGGAATACGAGCCGGATTTTGTCGAATTGCTTGCAGAGCGGCTGCATGCAGCGAATCTAAGCACGTTCAGCGTACACCCGATGAGCATGCAGTTTGAACCGCAGCTTTTTTCCATCCATCCGCGCCAGAGGCAGGACGCCATGGACCTCTATGATCGCATTCTTGCGGCGGGAAAACGCCTCGGCGCCGTGTGCTATGTGATGCACGGACCCGCACGGCTCTTCGGCGGCGTAAAGAACATCGAGCTTAGCCGCATTACGCCGATCCTGCTCGAGCTTGCCGCGCGGGCGAAGGACTACGGCATCCAGCTCACGCTTGAAAATGTCAGCTGGTGCGTGTTCAACGAGCCGGAGTTCGGGGCACGCCTTCAGTCGCTGACGCACGGAGAGATCAAGCATACGCTGGACGTGAAGCAGGCCATTCGCAGCGGCTACGATCCGATGGATTTTATCCATGCGGTAGGCGAACACATCATCAACGTCCATCTTTGCGATGCAACGCGCTTCCCCTCCGGCGGTGTACGGTATGATATGCCCGGTTTCGGCGAATATGACTTTGTCTCCATGTTCAATCTGCTCGGGGAGAAAGGCTATACGGGGCCCGCGTTTATCGAGGTATACAGCGATATGTACGCACAGATTCCCGTGCTTTATGATAGCCTCGCGCGTGTCCGGGCGATCGTTTCCCGCTCCTGTTACGGCGCCGACTCCCAGTGAAAGTTGATTACGATTACGCGCTTTTCGCGGGGGGCGATCTATAGTAATATATCTGGTAAAATCTTCCAAAATAGCGTCAAATCAAAATTTACGATAACATCATCTGAACCAACGGGAGGAAATTTCGATGAACGAACGGTATCTGGACGAGTCCTGGCGTCAATCCATGCGGATCAAGCTGGATTTCAACAACATGATGTCCGATCAGCTGGGCAACCGCGGCATCTATAAGCGCGAGCTGGAAGGGATGCAGGCCCTGCTGGATGCGAGCGTGCTGAGCATGCGCGCCAAGCGCCCGATCATGCGCTGGCGGGAACTGCCGTATAATCAGGACGAGATCGTCAAGTCGATCCTCGCCGACGCGGCGAATATCCGCGAAACGTTTGACGACTTCGTCGTGCTCGGCATCGGCGGCAGCGCGCTGGGCCCCATCGCGGTGCAGCAGGCGCTCAATCATCTGCATTATAACGACCTCCCGCGTGAAAAGCGCAACGGACCGCGCCTGTTCGTGGAGGATAATATCGACCCGGAGCGCATGGCCGCGCTTCTGGACGTCATCGACGTCGAAAAAACCTGCTTCAACGTCGTCAGCAAATCCGGAGGCACCTCCGAGACCATGAGCCAACTGCTCATTATCGCGCAGTTGCTGCATGAAAAACTCGGCGCGGATATCAGCACGCACCTGATCGCCACCACGGACGAAAACAAGGGCAACCTGATCAAGATCGCCAAGGCGGAAAACCTGAAGACATATTTTATCCCCGAAGGCGTCGGCGGCAGGTTCTCCGAGCTCTGCCCTGTCGGCCTTCTCGCAGCCGCCGTCTGCGGCATCGACATCCGCGAGCTGCTCGCGGGAGCTGCGTTTATGGACGCGATCTGTGACAGCCAGCGCGACGTCTGGAAAAACCCCGCCTATATGCTCGCGACTTTGCAGGTTGCCAGCATGAAGCGCGGCTGCAACATCAGCGTCATGATGCCATATGCGGACAGCCTGCGTTATATGGCGGACTGGTACGCGCAGCTTTGGGCGGAGTCCCTCGGCAAGAAGACCGACTGGGACGGCAACGTCGTCAACGCGGGTCAAACCCCCGTCAAGAGCCTCGGCGTGACGGATCAGCACTCGCAAGTACAGCTCTACACCGAGGGACCGTTCGACAAGGTGCTGACCTTCCTCGCGGTCGACAAATACCGCTGCGAAACCATGATCAGCGACGGCTACTTTGACGTGCCGGACGTCTCTTTTCTCTGCGGCCACACGCAGAACGAGCTCATCGCGGCGGAGCTCAAGGCGACGGAATACGCCGTCAGCAAGAGCGGGCACCTCAACCATACGATCCTTCTGCCGGAGGTCAATGCTTTTACGGTTGGCCAACTCCTGTTCCTGTTTGAGATGGCAACCGCGTTTGCGGGCGAGCTTTTAAACATCAACGCGTTTGACCAGCCAGGCGTGGAGGAAGGGAAAAAGGCGACCTATGCGCTTCTGGGCAAGCAGGGTTATGACGAGAAGCGCGCGGAACTTGCCGCAATCCCTGAAAAGAACGAGAAATTCATCATCTAAGCATATGATCAGGATTCGTCCGCTCACCGCGGAGGACAATCAGCAGGCAAGGGAAATCTGGGAGTTGCGGTTTCACGACTCCCTTTCCTTTATCGATTGGTTTTTTACCGAACGGTTCTCGCCGGATACCTCCTTTTGCGCGGAGGACGGCGGGCGGATTGTAAGCATTCTCCACGGCTCAGTCATGCAGTTGCGCGTGCGCAACGTCGTATTCCCCGCGATGATGATCTCCGGCGTTGCGACTCTGCCGGGTTATGAAGGCAAGGGTTTGATGAAGCGCGTGCTCTTTGCGCTCTTTTCGGAATGCAGAACGCGCAATATTCCGCTCGCGTTCCATAAGCCATCGCATTTTTCGATCTATCGCGCCGTCGGCGAATTTCCGTGCTACGACGCGTTGTTACACACCTGCGAAGCAGAGCCGCAATTCCCCGTCGTCTGGGATACGCTTTCGGACACACAAACACTGCTGCGCGTTTACAATCAGGCGACTGCGCGCTACAGCGGCTGCGTGGTTCGCTCTCTTTGCGACATGCAAAAGCGCGTTCGGGATCTCACCTGCGACAGCACGCGATTCCTGCTGCATCAAACGGGCGGCGTTGCGGACGGATATCTGTTTGCCTCCGAGGAGGAGGACGGAACGCTCTATTGCGAGGAGGCGCTCGCCATATCTAAGTTTGCTTACGAAGAGATGCTTTCCCGTCTGCCTGCGGGCAGCGTCGTCAAGCTCCCGCCTGATACGTTTGTTTCGGGCGTCCTTCAACCCTGGGGCGTAATGATTCCCGTCGATGTTCCCTTTCTCCTGCGCGCGCTCTGCGGTAACGCCGCGTTTCACGTCGAGGTGATCGACGGCATAATGCCCTGGAACAACGGCGTGTTCGACGGTACGGGAACCCGCACGCAAGCGCCCGCGACGGACACGCTCTCCGCGGGACGGCTCATGCAGTTTCTCTGTGGCTATCTTCCGTTTCAGAATGTCTTTTCACAGGAGATTTGCTTTTGCGCGGATGAATATTGATACGCAGCACAATCCTTTTTCTTGTTCCCTGTGCAATAAACTATGCTAAAATGATGTAAGTTCAACACTGATTTGAAGGAGATCCCTTATGTACGATATCGTTTCCCTCGGCGAACTTCTGATCGACTTTACGGAAAGCGGCACCTCCCCCGCAGGCCAGCGCCTCTTTGAGCAAAATCCCGGCGGCGCGGTGACAAACCTGCTCTGCGCGGCCTCGCAGTGCGGCGCTGTGACGGGCTTCATCGGCAAGGTTGGCCGCGACATGCACGGCGCGTTTCTCAAGCAGGCGATGGTCAATGCCGGCGTGGATATGCACGCGCTGATCGAAGCGGAGGATGTGTTTACCACGCTTGCGTTCGTCGCGCTCAAGCCCAGCGGCGAGCGAGAGTTTTCGTTTGCCCGCAAGCCCGGCGCGGATACGCAGCTGCGCGTCGATGAACTCGACCGCGATATGCTCCAAAGCACGCGCGTGTTCCATACCGGATCGCTCTCGCTGACGCAGGAGCCGAGCCGCTCCGCAACCTATGAAGCGATCGACATCGCGAAAGCCGCTGGAGCCGTGATTTCGTATGACCCGAACTATCGCGCGTCGCTCTGGAGCGGCAAGGACGAGGCTATCCGCTTCATGCGCTCTCTGATCGCCACCGCGGACATCATGAAGGTCTCCGACGAGGAGCTGCCTCTGCTGACGGGCGAAACCGACCCGGCAAAGGCTGCGGACGCGCTGCTCGATCAGGGCGTCAAGATCGCCGCCATCACGCTCGGCTCGGAGGGCGCATACGTTCGCGTCGTAAATGAGAGCGCGCTTGTGCCCGGCTTCCGCGCCAAAGCGGTGGATACCACCGGCGCGGGCGATTCCTTCTTCGGCGGGTTCCTCTATCGCTTCCTCGCCTCCGGCAAGACGCTCAAGCAAGTTATGATCGAGGACGCAGCGGACTACGCCCGCTTTGGCAACGCGACCGCCTCGCTCTGTGTCGAACGGCGCGGCGGAATCCCCGCGATGCCGAAACTTTCCGAGGTGCTGGAACGCCTTAAGCAATAACCTTTTATCAATACGTCTGCCCCGCCTCACGGCGGGGTTTTCTTTTGTTGGGAATTCCGTTTGGTGAACCTCCATTTTCGGACATTTGGATGTTATATATGTTTCAAAATGCAAAACAATTCTTGTTGCAACTTAACACTCGTGTTATAATTCTGTTATATGGAGGATTGTAAGCATGATGAACGAACGAATTGCAAGGGTACGGGATTATATCCAGTCCCGCGGTGAAGTCAGCGTTTCCGAGTTGCAGTCCTTATATGAAGGCTACTCTTCCATGACCATCTGGCGCGATCTCAAGCAGCTGGAAGAGCAGGGTTATATCCGGCGCGTCCACGGCGGCGTTATCTCCATGCAGACGGCGGCGCTCCAGATCGAAGGCGTATACAGCAAGCGCGCTCGGGAAAATACGCGGCAGAAGATCGCAATTGCCAAGGCCGCGCTGGAGTTGATTCGCCCCGGCCACGCGGTCTATCTCGACGCAGGCAGCACGCTGATGACCGTCGCCAACCATATGGGCAACGACCGCTATACCATCGTCACAAGCGGCGCGAATATCGCAATCGAACTTTCCCAGCGGCACACGTGCGATGTACTGCTCACCGGCGGGCAGATCAGCGAAAACACGCTCTCGTGCTCCGGCGCGCAGGCAGAGGCGTTCATCTCCAGCATCAACATCGACCTCGCGCTCATGTCCCCCTCCGGTTTTTCGCTGCGCACGGGCTTTACGAGCGGCAGCCAGAGCGAAAGCCTGCTCAAGCGCGCGGTGATCGCCAAAGCCGCGAAGGTCGTCATGCTGATGGATAACTCCAAAATCGGGCGTTCGCTGCCGTTTACATTTGCAAATTTGGCGGATATCGATCTGCTGATCTGTGATTCTCCGCTTCCGCAGGAGGTTGCGCAGGAGTTTGAGACGCAGGGCGTCGAAGTGATCGTTGCCGACGCATAACAACTTTTTTTAGTAATAATTCCGCAAGCAAAAAAACTCCCGAAAAACGGGAGTTTTTATCTTCTTGAACTCTTTATCCTGCCTTGCGCTGTTCCTGCTCCACCAGTTGGGCGATTTGTTCGCCGACGAAGCGCTGCCCCTCCTCGGTCAGATGCAGCCCGTCTTCGCAGAGCATGTCGCGAAAGAAATTCCGCTCCGCAAGACAGCGGGAGCGAAGATCGATCAGGCGGATCGAAAACTCCCGCGCAATCCTCTCGACCAGAAGCGAATACATCTCCTGATAGCGGTAGATCTGCTGTACGTCGCCGAGCCAGCTGAGGATATTGTCGCGGTTGAGCTTGTCCCCCACCAGATAGCGAAAATATCGTTCCGCGTCGATCGGCGGCAGCGTCATCAGCACGGGGCGGATGCCCTGCTTGAGCAGGCGCTTCACCATAGCGCGCATCGATTTTTGATATTCTTCCGGCGGAGTTACGGGCGAATGCACATCATCCGGCCTATCCGAAATCGCCTGCCAGTCAAAGTTGCAGTCGTTGCCGCCGAACTCGATCAGCGCGGTATCACAGCGGGCGCCGCCTTCGATCTCGCGTTCCATCAGTTCAAGGCCTTCCGGCGCGGTGCAGCCAAACTTCGCCCGGTTGATGATCTCGATATTCAATCGCTCGGAGGCGATTTCGGCCGCTGTCGTCTTGCTGTACGCGTGCCTTTTTCGCGCCTCGTTCCAAACCACGCCCTTTGCGAGCGAGTCGCCCCAAATCATGACCGTTTCTCTCTTTGGCTGCTCCATCGGCTTTTCTCACTTTTCACTTTGATAAACCAATGGTAACGCATGAATCTCAAATTGCGTTCAAGATAATGTGAAGAAATCGTGCCTGTTTCGTCAAGCGAACCTCAACAGGCAAACCCGCCGTACAGATTCGACCGAAAAAGAGAGCCGCGGAAAAATCCGCGGCTCTCGTGCTGTTGGGTTGTGGGATACGATCGCTTACTCCATGGCGTTGAGCTTCTTGTAGTATTCGATCTTGTCCATGGCTTCCTTTTCCGCGCGGTCAAAGAGATCATCCGCAACATCCGGGAAGGTCTTCTTAAGCGAAGCATAGCGCACCTCGCTGGTGATGAACTCCTTGAAGCTGCCGTTGGGATCCTTGCTGTCGAGCGTGAAGGGGTTCTTGCCCTGGTCGGCGAGATCCGGGTTGTAGCGGTACAGCGGCCAGTAGCCGGATTCGACCGCCTTCTTGGCCTCGATCTGCGAGTGGCCCATGTTGATACCGTGGTTGATGCACGGCGAGTAGGCGATGATGAGGCTCGGGCCTTTGTATGCTTCCGCTTCGGTGACGGCTTTCATGAGCTGGTTGGGGTTCGCGCCCATGCTGACCTTCGCCACATAGACGTAGCCATAGCTCATCGCCATCAGACCGAGGTCCTTCTTCTTCGTGCGCTTGCCGGCCGCCGCGAACTTCGCGATGGAACCCGTCGGCGTCGATTTGCTGGACTGGCCGCCCGTGTTGGAGTACAGCTCTGTGTCGAGCACGAGCACGTTGATGTCCTCGTCCATGGCAAGCACGTGGTCGAGTCCGCCGTAACCGATGTCGTACGCCCAGCCGTCGCCTCCGATGACCCAGATCGACTGCTTCGTCAGCAAGTCTTTGCTTTCCAGCAGCTCGCTTGCAAGCTGGCAGGCCTCGCAATCGCAGACCTTGCCGTTCTTCACCCAATCCGCTTCCCATTCGGTGCCGGAGAGGTCGACGCCGTCCTGCGCCGCGGCAATCAGCCGATCCGCAGCCGCACGGGAGGCCGTGCCGTCGTCCTTGTTGTCCAGCCAGTTCTGCGCGGCCGCGCGGAGCTCGTCGGAGGTATATTCCGCAGCGATAAGCTTCGTGACCACCTCGGTGAGGCGGTTGCGGCGCTGCGTGTTGGCGAGAACCATACCGAAGCCGAATTCCGCGTTGTCTTCGAAGAGGGAGTTCGCCCATGCGGGGCCCCGCCCCTTATCGTTGACGGTATAGGGGCACGTCGGCGCGCTGCCGCCATAGATGGAGGAGCAGCCCGTCGCGTTGGCGATCACCATGCGGTCGCCGTACAGCTGGGTGATGAGCTTGACGTAGGGCGTTTCGCCGCAGCCTGCGCAAGCGCCGCTGAACTCGAAGAGCGGCTTTTTGAACTGGCTGCCCTTGACGGTCGCGGTGTTGAGCTCCAGCTCTTTTTCCGGCAGAGCGGCAAAGAAGTTCCAGTTCTCTTCCTCTTTTTCCACGGCGTCCGCCAGCGGGCGGAACTCAAGCGCCTTGGACTTCGCCGGGCAGACGTCGATGCAGTTGCCGCAGCCGGTGCAGTCCCAGGGGCTGATCTGGATGCGGAACTCATAGTTTTCAAAGCCCTTGCCCTGCGCCTTTTTGGTCTCAAACCCGGCGGGAGCAGCCGCTTTTTCTTCCGCGGTGACGAGCGCGGGACGGATGACCGCATGCGGGCAGGCCAGCGCGCACTGGTTGCACTGGATGCAGTTCTCGGCAATCCAGCGGGGCACGTCGACGGCGATGCCGCGTTTTTCATACTTCGTGGTGCCGGTCGGAACCGTGCCGTCGGGGCTGAACTTGGAGACGGGGAGGCTGTCGCCCGCCTGCGCAAGCACCGGCCCTATGAACTCCGCAAAGTATGCGTCGTCCGTGGTCTTTACGGCAACGGCGCCGTCGGTCGCGGTTGCCCACGATTCCGGATACTTGACTTCTTCCAGCGCGTTGACGCCGAGGTCGATCGCGTCCCAGTTCTGCTTGACGACTTCGTCGCCTTTCTTGCCGTAGGACTTCTTCGCGGCGGACTTCATATACTCGATGGCTTCATCCACAGGGATGACGTTCGCGAGCTTGAAGAAGGCGCTCTGCATGATGGTGTTGATGCGTCCGCCCATACCGACTTCGCGCGCGAGCTTGACCGCGTCGATGTTGTAGAAGCGGAGCTTTTTCTTCGCGATGGTCTGCTTCAGGGAGGCGGGCAGTTCGCATTCCATCTCCGCAAGCGACCACGGGCTATTGAGCAGGAAGACGCCGCCTTCTTTGATCCCTTCCGCAACGGCATAGCGGGTGACATAGCTGGAGTTGTGGCAGGCGATGAAGTCCGCATGGTCGATCAGATACGGGCTCTGGATCGGCTTCTTGCCAAAGCGCAGGTGCGAAACAGTAAAGCCACCAGACTTCTTGGAGTCATAGGCGAAATAGCCCTGCACATACAGCGAGGTATGATCGCCGATGATCTTGATGGAGTTTTTGTTTGCGCCGACCGTTCCGTCCGCGCCGAGGCCGAAGAATTTGCACGCGATGGTGCCTTCCGGCGAGGCGTTGACCTGACGGGTGATCGCAAGCGAAGTATTGGTCACGTCGTCGACGATGCCGACAGTGAAGTGATTCTTCGGCTGATTGGCTGCCGCGTTTTCCAAAACCGCGGTCACCATAGACGGCGTGAATTCCTTGCTGCCGAGGCCGTAGCGTCCGCCGACGACCTCAACGCCTTTGCGACCGGTCTCGATCAGCGCGTTGAGCACGTCCTGATAGAGCGGTTCGCCCAGCGAGCCGGGCTCCTTCGTGCGGTCGAGCACCGCGAGGCGCTTGACGCTCGCGGGGAGCGCGTCGACAAATTTTGCAGCGACAAACGGGCGATACAGGCGAACCTTGAGCACGCCGAACTTCGCGCCGTTCTTGTTCAGGTATTCGACCGTCTCCTCGGAGACGTCCGCGCCGCTGCCCATGACGACCACAACGGTTTCCGCGTCGGGCGCGCCGACATAGTCGAAGAGGTTATATTTGCGTCCCGTGAGCTTCGCCACTTCGCCCATGTAGTGCTCGACGATGCCGGGAACCGCATCATAATACTTGTTGGCTGCTTCGCGGCCCTGGAAGTAGATATCCGGGTTCTGCGCCGTACCGCCCTGATGCGGATGATCCGGGTTGAGCGCACGCGCGCGGAATGCCTTCAGCGCGTCTTTATCGAGCAGCTTACCCATGTCTTCGTAATCGATCGTCTCGATCTTGGAGACTTCGTGGGAGGTGCGGAATCCGTCGAAGAAATGCAGGAACGGCACGCTGCCTTTGATCGCGGAAAGGTGCGAAACAAGCGCGAGGTCCATGACCTCCTGAACGGAGGCGGAAGCAAGCATGGCAAAACCGGTCTGGCGGCAGCTCATCACGTCCGAATGATCGCCAAAGATCGACAGGGAGTGTGCGGCGAGTGCGCGGGCGCTGACATGGAATACGCCCGGCAGAAGTTCGCCGGAGATCTTGTACATGTTCGGGATCATGAGAAGGAGACCCTGGGAAGCGGTGAATGTCGTGGTCAGCGCGCCCGCTTTGAGAGAACCGTGCACGGCACCCGCGGCGCCGCCTTCACTCTGCATTTCCGCAACACGGACCTGTTGTCCGAACAGGTTAGTCCTTCCGTTTGCCGACCAATCGTCCGCAACTTCCGCCATGGGGGAAGACGGCGTGA
>CAYPEV010000060.1:0-11986 GCA_964409605.1 uncultured Christensenella sp.
ATTGAGCACGCGCTGGAGCTCATCCGCGACAACCACGCGTTCTCCGGCATGCTCACCACGCCGGAGCATGCGGAGCGGATCATGCGTCCGACCAGCGTTCTTGTGGTCGTGGATACCCAGCGTGTCAGTTCGCTGGTTGAGCCGAAGCTTCTAGAGCTCGCGGGGCGCGTGGTCGTGGTCGACCACCACCGCAGAGGCGCGGATCACATCGACAACCCCACGCTGCATTTTCTGGAGGCGAGGGCATCATCAACCAGCGAGCTTGTGACGGAACTGCTGCAGTATTTCGATGCAAATCTGCGCCCGCCTGCGCTCGTCTGCGGGACATTGCTTGCGGGCATCACGATCGATACCAAGCACTTTGCATTCAACGTCGGTTCCCGCACCTTTGAGGCGGCGGGGTATCTGCGCAAGAACGGCGCGGACACCAGCATGGTCAAGCAGATGTTTCAGGACGACATGGAGAGTTTCGGAGATGTGGCGACCACCGTGCGCAGCGCGGAACTGCTCCCCAGCGGCGTCGCCCTCGGCAGCGTCGGAGAAGAGATTAAGAATGCATCTCTGATCGCGGCGAAATCGGCGGACGAGCTCATCGGCATCAAGGGCATCGAGGCGGCTTTCGTGCTCGGGCGGGACGGCGAGAGCATCAGCGTCAGCGGACGCTCGCTGGGCAACGTCAACGTGCAGATCATCTGCGAGCGTCTGGGCGGCGGCGGGCATCTCACCATGGCTGGCGCGCAGCTGACAAACATGGAATTCGAAGAGGCGGAGGCGCTTGTCCGCACCGCCGTTGAACACTATATGCAGGAGGTACAGAACACACTATGAAGCTATTATTGGAACAGGATGTCAAGGGTACGGGTAAAAAGGGCGAGATCGTGGACGTGTCGGATGGCTACGCGCGTAATTTTCTCCTGCCGCGCAAGCTGGCAACCCCCGCGGACGCACAGGCGGTCAACGCGGCGAGCATTCAAAAGAGCGCGGCCGCGCACAAGAAGTTTCAGGCGGGCGTTGCGGCGCGCGAGCTTGCAAAACAGCCGGAAGGCGCTGTCGTTACCGTAAAAGCCAAGGTTGGCGAAAACGGACATCTCTTCGGTTCGATCACCGGCAAGGAGCTCGCCGCGGCGATTGCGGAGCAGAAGCAGGTGGAGATCGACAAGAAAAAGATCGCGCTCGCGGAACCCATCCGCGCACTGGGCGAATATAACGTCCGCGTAAGCCTTTATGAAAACACGTTTGCTCTGGTGAAGGTGATCGTCGAAAAGTGCTGAGATACGCTTGCGCCGTATCAGCGGCGCGCGGACGAAACATCACCTGAGCGAACGGATCGGAGCACCCGATGGAACAATATGAATTCAATCAAGCGTCTGCGATGACTACGCTGCCGCACGTGAGCGACGCAGAGCGCTCCGTGCTCGGCAGCATGCTCATCGATGCCGGCGCGCTGGAAATCAGCCTGGAGCAACTGCGCGAGGAGGACTTCTACGTCCCCGCGAACGCGACGATCTTCGCCGCGATGCGCGATGTGCGAGCGAACGGAAACGCGGTTGACCTCGTCACCCTGCTTGCCGAACTCGAACGGCATAATAAGCTCGAAATGGCGGGCGGGCTGACGTACCTGACCGATCTTGTGACGTTTGTGCCGACGGCTGCGAATGTATCGCATTACATCGGCCTCGTGGAGACCAAGAGCACGCAGCGCGCGCTCATCCGCGCGGGCGGAGAGATCATGCGCGACGGCATGGACGACGAGAAGGAACTCGAGGACACGCTCAACCAGGCGGAAAAGCGGATCTACGAGATCTCTATGCGCAAGGTGCAGGGCACGCTGGTGCCGATGGAGCAGATCGTACCGGAGGCATACAACCTCATCGGCGAACTTGCGCAGCGGCGCGGCAAGATCACGGGGGTCCCGAGCGGATTTATTGAGCTGGACCGCATGACAAACGGCTTTCAGAAGAGCGATCTGATCATCGTGGCGTCCCGTCCCGCGATGGGCAAATCGAGCTTTGCCATGAACATTGCGCAATATGCGGCCGTACACAACGCGCGCACGGTGGTCGTTTTCAGTCTGGAGATGAGCAGCGAGCAGCTCGTCATGCGCATGCTCTGCACGGAGGCTTCCGTGGACTCCCAGCGAATCAAAGAAGGCCTCATCGGCAGCAACGAGATGAATTCGCTCATGGAGGTCATGGACCCTATGAGCAGGGCGAAGATCTATATCGACGATTCCAGCGGCGCGAGCGTGCCCATGATCCGCAGCAAGTGCAGGCGGCTTTCCGCGCGCGCGGGGCTGGATATGATCGTGATCGACTATCTGCAGCTCATGCAGGCGAGCGGCAGCCGCAAGGACGGCAACCGCATGCAGGAGATTTCCGACATGACGCGCCAGCTCAAGCTGCTGGCAAGAGAGCTGAACGTGCCAATCATCCTGCTGTGCCAGCTCAACCGCGGGCCCGATACGCGCGCCGATCACCGGCCGGTCATCTCCGACCTGCGCGAGAGCGGCTCCATCGAACAGGATGCCGACATGGTCATCCTGCTCTATCGTCCCGCGGCCTATATGGACACGCAGGAATACGAGATGGGCGACAACACGAGCCAGATCATCATCGCCAAACACCGCCATGGTTCGACCGGTGTGGTCAAACTGCTCTGGCAGGGCGAATATACGCGTTTCCGCTCCATCGCGCAGGAAAACCAGTAGCTGGCCAGGGCTGGTAAGGGAAAGAACATCACCCGAATCAAAGAAGGACAACAGATAGATGAAAAACACGGATATGTTTGCCGATCATTCCGCCACGCTGGCGTGGAAGCTGTTCGCAGAGACGACCTACCCCTGGGAGGCGCTGCCGCTGATCAAAGCCTTTGTGCGCGCGTTGGGGCCAACCCTTTCACCGAATGAATACGACCACCCAAGCGAGGAAGTCTGGATTCACAAGAGCGCGACGCTGTTTCCCAATATCTATATCGCGGGACCGACGATCATCGGAGAAGGCACAGAGGTGCGCCCCGGCGCGTTTATCCGCGGCAGCGTGCTCGTCGGCCGCGGATGCGTGGTCGGCAACTCGACCGAACTGAAAAACTGCATCCTGTTCGACAAAGTGCAGGTGCCGCACTATAACTACGTCGGCGACAGCATATTGGGTCACTATTCCCATATGGGCGCGGGGTCGATCTGCTCCAATGTAAAAAGTGACAAGACGCTTGTGACCGTGCGTTCGGGCGGCGCTCTTCTCGAAACGGGGCTGAAGAAATTCGGCGCGATCCTCGGCGATCATGTTGAGGTCGGCTGCAACAGCGTGTTGAATCCCGGCACGGTCATCGAACCATATGCGTCCGTATACCCGCTTTCGCGCGTACGCGGCGTCGTCAAAGCGGGGCATATCTTTAAGTCGCAGGACGAGATCGTACAGCGCAACTGACTTCTCAGCCGCCGCGCCGGCAGCGGGGCAAAGCGCCCGCGGTGCAGGCGGCTTTTTCATGCGCATTGCAAAAGGAATTGCGAAAACGCCGCGTCGAACTTTACGCGGCGCGTTCCAAGTCGGAAAAATTGTGAAAAGCTCGCAACATTCCGCACAACACACTGCCCGAGTGCAGAGAATCGGCTATACTAGGGATATGATCACGTTTCGACACCACTCCAGATTCCTCTCGTTTCGCAGGCCGCAAGGCGCGGTGCCCTGCAATACGAGCGTACAAATTACAGCCGAAATCGGCGGCGACCCGGGTGCGCATGTGCAGCTGCGGCTGTACAACCAGCTTGGAGTCGAGTCTTTTTTTGACCTGACGCGCGAAGGGGAACGCGTGCATGGGGAGATTCCCATGCCGGAAGTGCCCTGCCTCGTGTGGTACTATTTCATCATTCGCACTTCGGACGGGCGTACGCAGTATTATGGCGCGGACAGCGGCGAGGGCAGGCTGGAATCCCACGCGCCGCGCTCCTACCAGATCACCGTTTACGACGGCGCGTTCCAAACGCCCGCGCACTTTCGCGAGGGGATCGTCTATCAGATCTTCCCCGACCGCTTCCGCAGGAGCAGCTGGGAGGATTTTCGCGAAAGGGCGAAATATCACGCAACTATCGGACGGTTTTTACGCATCCATGACCGCTGGAGCGAAGAGGTTTGCTATACGCCGGCGCCGGGCGCCGCGGAATACGAACCCAACGACTTCTTCGGCGGGGATTGCAACGGAATCCGTGAAAAGCTGCCCTATCTCGCCTCGCTCGGCGTGACGATGCTCTACCTCAACCCTGTGTTTGAGTCTGCGAGCAATCACCGCTACGATACGGCGGACTACCATCGCATCGACCCGATCTTCGGCAGCGAGGACGAATTCCGCATGCTCTGCGCGGAGGCAAAAGCGCACGGCATCGGCATCATGCTCGACGGGGTGTTCTCGCACACGGGTGCGGACAGCCGCTATTTTGACAAGTGCTCGCGCTATGAAGACGTCGGCGCCTACGAGGCGGACGATTCGCCATACAAGGCATGGTATCGCTTCGCGGGGGATCGCAAACATTACGACAGCTGGTGGGGGTTTCCGAGCCTGCCGAACGTCAACGAGCTGGAGCCCAGCTATCAAGAGTTTATCGCGGGCGAACAAGGTGTGCTTTCACACTGGGCGGACGCCGGCGCAAAGAACTGGCGGCTGGACGTGGCGGACGAACTGCCGGACGAATTCATCCGCATCCTGCGCCGAAGGCTCAAGCAAAACGACCCGGAGGGCATCCTCCTCGGCGAGGTTTGGGAGGACTGCTCCAACAAATACGGCCCGGAGGGCAGACGCGGCTATGTCAACGGCGATGAGCTGGACAGCGCGATGAACTATCCCTTCACCGAGGCCGCGATCTCGTTTTTGACCGCGCGGACGGACGCATACGCGCTCGACCACGTGCTGCAGACCCTGCGGGAGCATTATCCGAGGCCGTTTTTTGAAGCGTGCCTCAACCTCATCAGCTCCCATGATATCATCCGCGCGGCGACCGCGCTCTCCGGCGCTCCGGACCGCAATTCCGTCTCGCGAAAAGTGCAGGCGACCTTTCGTCCGAGCGAGCAGGATCAGCAGAAAGGCTATCTGCGGCTGATCCTCGCCGCGGCGCTCCAGATGGCGCTGCCGGGCGTGCCCTGTGTGTATTATGGCGATGAAGCGGGCATGACGGGCATGAGCGATCCCTTCAACCGTGGAACATATCCCTGGGGGACGGAGAACGAGCAGGTGTTCGCGGGCTACAGCGCGCTGATGCGCGCGCGCAAGACGAGCCCTGCGCTCAGACGGGGTCTTTGCCGGATGGGCGCGCTCTCGCCGGAAGTCTTCGCCGTGCTGCGATGGCTGCCGGAGAGCGGCGACATGGCGCTGCTGCTTCTCAACCGCGGCGAACGGGCGCAGGCGGTGACGCTGCACCCCGACGATATCCCGCAGGGCGCGGACGGGGAAAGCCCCGTATTGCTGGATCGGGCGCTTGAGGATGTGCTCACCCGCGAGACGCTGACGCCCAGAAACGGCGAAGTCAGCGTGACGCTTTCGCCGATCAGCGCGCGGCTATACCTCGGCAGATAGGCGGCGCACCTGCGTATAATGCGCGAAAATCATACAAACGCGCGGCAAATGCCGCACGATACCACAACCGAAGCGAGGATTTTTGGAATGTTTCAACAGCAGAGAAGAGGAATTGACGAGTTGAACCGCATGATGCTGATCGCGGCGCTTGCGCTGTCGCTCATCGGCATGCTCGTCTCCAGATCGGCCGGCTGGTTGAGGATTGTTTTCAGCCTGCTGAGCGGCGCGCTGCTTGTGCTGATCGTATTGCGCATGATGAGCAAAGACTTCAACAAGCGGTATCAGGAAAACATCAAATACCTGACCTACGAAACCGCGGTGAAGAACTGGTTTCGCCGCATCTTCCGCGCGAAGGGCTCGGGCGCGGCATATGGCGCAACGCGGACAAAGCGCGGCGGAAAGAACCCGACCTGGGCGGAACTCAAGCAATACAAATACCTGATCTGCCCGCAATGCGCGCAGCGCCTGCGCGTGCCGCGCGGTAAGGGCAGAATCCGCGTGACGTGCATCAACTGCGGCAACGTATTTGAAACACGCAGTTAGCGCACAGGTTATGCGAAAAAAAACATATGGCGCGGGCAGCCGCGTTGTAAAAAACACTTTATTTTCTCAGAAATGATGATATACTAGTAAATAGCTAGTGATTAAACGGCGATAAAAAACGATGGAAACATTCTTTGGAGGACGATACACATGCAGGCAACAAAAGATATGCTCATCCAGCAGGTGATTGAGCTGGACGAAGGAACGGCGGATATTCTCATGAACGCGGGCATGCATTGCCTCGGCTGCGCGATGGCGCATGGCGAGTCGATCGAACAGGCTTGCGCGGTGCACGGGATCAATTCCGATGCGCTGATCGGCGAAATCAACGCCTACCTCGCGGGCAAGTAAGAAACGCATTTCGCAACAGCGGGCAAACCTGCCGCGGCAACCCCGCGGCTTTTTTGTGCTTCTGTAATGCGAAAAAAGGGGCGGGTTTCACATTCGTTCACAGTCTGGATCGAAAAAAGGCATTCTCACGCGTGCCGAGGCATGATACAATGTGTTTCGGATGCAGAAAGGAAGCGGCATATGTTTGGCTATATCCGCCCGCTGGAATGCGAACTCAAGGTGCGGGAACAGGCCGAGTACCGCGGCATATACTGCGGATTGTGCAAGAGCATCGGCAGAAGATACGGCCAGCTGGAACGGCTGACACTGAGCTACGACTGCGCGTTTCTCGCGCTTACACTCTTTGCTGTCTGCGGGAATACGAAGTTTTCGCCCGGCAACTGCGGCCCCCGGGTCTACCGCGGGAAGCGGCCGATTGCCGAGCCTTCGCCCGCGCTCGACTACGCGGCGGACGTGAACGTTCTGCTCGCGTGGCATAAGGCTGCGGACGACGCGGCGGACGAAAAGAGCGGCAAAGCCGCGCTCGCGCGCCTCGCGCTGCGCCGCGCCTATCGAAAGGCGGCGAAAGCGAACCCGGAGCTCGACCAGGAGATCCGCCGGAGCATGGCGCTTCTGCACGCGCTGGAAGCGAACGAGACCGCCTCGACCGACGAACCGAGCAACGCCTTTGGCACGCTGCTTGCCGCTGTCATGCTGCACGCGCCGATGCTCCCGCAGAGCGAGCGCAAAGCCGCGCAATGGATGTTTTACAACCTAGGCAAATGGGTGTATCTCATGGATGCATGGGACGACCGCGAAAAGGACGATAAAAACGAAAGCTACAATCCGTTTCTGCTTTCCGGCATGGAGCGCGAGCAGGCGGCGTTTTTACTGAATATCACGCGAAACGAAGCGTTAAAGGCCTATGACCTGCTGACGCTCGTTGCACCGAGCGGTCTGCTCGGTAACATCATGACACTGGGACTGTCACACGCGCAGGAGCGCGTATTGGCGGGTGAAAGAGGCTGCGCCGCGGAACAGAGCGCCGCGCAGAAGGATAAAGGAGACAAGGAATGAACCCCTACAAAGTGCTCGGCGTGAGCGAAAACGCCTCGCAGGAGGAGATCCGAACGGCATATCTGGAGCTGGTCAAGAAATATCATCCGGATAAATACACGGATAACCCCCTCAAGGAGCTTGCCGGAGAGAAGCTCAAGGAGATCAACCAGGCGTATGAGATGCTCACAAAGAAGCAGACGAATACGGGCTTTGGCTCCTCGTCTTCCGGCACGTACGGCTCCTATAACGCAGGCGGAAACTATACCCGCCCGGGCGGAACGGCGTACAACGGGCCATTCGCGGCGGAGTTTGCGCGGGCACGCTCCTTTATCAACCAAAATAATCTCGACGCGGCACAGGTGATTTTGAACAATGTTTCCGTGCACAATGCGGAGTGGAATTACCTCTCCGGCGTGATCTTCCTACGTCAGGGGTCGTATGAGCGCGCGAGCGCGTGCTTTAGCCGCGCGTATGACGCGGAGCCGGACAATCCCGAATACCGCAACGCCTATATCTCGCTGAACAACTCCGGGCGGGCGTACCAGCGCGGCCCCAACGGAACGATGGATGCCTCGCCCTGCTGCGATATCTGCAGCGCGCTGATGTGCCTCAACTGCTGCTGCGGGGGAGACTGCTGCTAAAGCCGAACAAGTTGTTTCCTTTAGGCAATCACACTTTTACATGCAAAACAGCGCCTTTGCGGGCGCTGCTTCTCTTTGCGAATGATATGGATTTTACTGCGCGGCGTCGATGACGAGGTCGCATTGCGAGAGAATGTTGAAGGCCTGAAAATACGTGTTTTCCATCGGAATCCAGCGCTCTTGAAACATCTTCAGCGCGACCGTTCCGTTTCGCGTGAAGATGCGCGCGGCTTGCAGCTCCGGCCCGATCCGTAAAAATATCCGGAGGTCATACTGTGCGATGAGCATCGGATGCATGCTGTATGCGCCTTCGATGATCGCTACGCGGTTCGGCGCGAAGGAAACGGACGGCAGAAGCCGGTCTTTGTGACAATCGTACTTTTGCACGCTCGCGGTTTCGCCGCGTGCCGCCGGCGAAAGCACCTCGCGCAGAAACCGCTCCGCGTCGACATTCCCGCCCGGCTGACGCAGACGCTCCGGCGTACGCATATGCGGCTGGAGAAAATAGTCGTCCAGATGGAACACGTTTGCTTGCAGCAGCTCGCCAAGGCGATCTGCCAGTGTGGTTTTGCCTGCGCAGCAGTTGCCGTCGATGGCGACGAGCACGCGCGCCCTTGTTTGCAGCAGCGCATTCACGCGCGATACAATCGCGGCTTCCGCTTCCGTGAATAGGATGGTTTGGGGTGCGGTTGACATCGGTTCTCCTTGGATCGCGTTTTTTGCGCGGAATATCCGCGCCAGACCATTATAGCACAAGACGCACTCCTTGCATTGTATGGCAGCGAATCAATGAGGAAAGGTATCGGTTGAAGACGGATGCAACGATTGGAGACGGAACGATTGATGCTCCGCGAAATGACGCAGGCGGATTATCCGGCGTTGGCGGAAATCATGCAGGATCCGGAAACGATGAAGGCGTATGAGCACGCGTTTTCAGACGAAGAAACGCGTGTGTGGCTTGATCGTATGCTTGCGCGCTACAAGACGGACGGATTTGGTCTTTGGGCGGTTGTTTTAAAAGCAACCGGCGAGATGATCGGCCAATGCGGACTGACATGGCAGGAATACGCGGGGCAGCGGGTTCTCGAGATCGGCTATCTCTTTCAGCGCAGGCACTGGAAAAACGGCTATGCGCTGGAATCCGCGCGCGCCTGCAAGGCGTATGCGTTTGATACCCTGCATGCGGGGGAAGTGTTCTCCATCATTCGCGACAGCAACATCGCTTCCATGAACGTCGCAATTCGCAACGGAATGACGGTGCGCGGAAGATTTATCAAGCATTATTACGGGATCGACATGCCGCATCTTGCCTTTTCCATACGGAAAGAGGATTTTCAGCCGGGCGTTTCCGAAGAAAAATAGAACACAACGCAAGCAAACGCCGCCCCGGAAGTGGGGGCGGCGTCTGTTGATGCGCGCATCAATATGTCAATAGATTGTTTCGAAGCCTGACCCAACGAACCGCGCCGTCGACCGGCGGGCGGTCGTTGACACGCAGAGCGAAATATTTCCCCTTGCGGCGGAAGAGCTCGTATTCGATCATACGCCGGTACGCTGGCGGCGCGACCGCGGTCATGATCGAACCGGACAGCGCGACCGGAACCGTTGCTTTCAGCGAGAGCGCGTTTGAAACGGCGATGATGCAGTCCGCGGCGTGGCTTGCGGCGCTCGCGGCATAGCGAAGGGAAAGCTCGTCTCCTGTTTCGACCGCGGTAAAAAACAGGCCGATGAGCTGCCGCGCCGCCTCCTCGTTCTGGATCCGCGCGGCGGAGGCGAGGAATGCTTCCGGCGTTCTCACGTCGAACAGGGTAAAATATGCATCCTTGAGGGTGGTATAGGGTTTTTCGAAGAAAAGATGCTGATAGACGCTGCGATAGACAAACGCCGCGATATCAAATCCGCCGCCCGTGTCTCCGCAGAGCACGCCGATCCCGCCAAACTGCGCGCGCCTGCCTTCCGCATTCAGCCCTGCGCAGGTTACGCCGGACCCAGCGGAATAGCAAATGCCGACGCCGTTTTCCACGCCGGCCATCACGCCAAGATACCCGTCGTTGCAGACAAAGCTCTGCTGAATTCCCCGCGTGCGCAGCGCATCTTGAAGGGCAACCGCCTGCGTCTCATAGTCCGCGCCCGCCAGACCCAGCACGGCATCCGCGATCTGGCTGAGCTGATAGCCCTGCGCTTCGAGCAGTTCGCTTATTTCGCTGACAAGCACGTCCGCTGCGCCGACGAAGCTGCCAGGCAGCGTCTCGTGGTTGCTTGCTCCGCCCCGGCTCGCGGCAATCACCACGCCGGATGCGCTGAGCAGGCGGTATTCGGTTTTTGAATTTCCTCCGTCAACGGCCAGAAAGCATCGTTTTTCGTCCATGGCAGCAGTTCCTTGCAGCGAATTTGTCAGCGGATGCATGGGACAGGATACGGGATCAGCAGATCGTGCTACGATTCGAAAAATCGGGGCAGCAGAGAACGGTTTTGCAGAAGCATCTCTTCAAGACAGGGCGCGGCTTTGTCCAGATCGGCCGTAATCGGGTTACACGCCAGCGCGCGCAGCGCAGCCTTGCGATCCCCCGTGATCGCGGCCTGAACCGCGAGCGTCTCATAGGCTTTCACGCTCGAAAGCAGCGTACGGAGCACATCGTTTGGCGCTACCGTGAGCGGTACGCGGGTAAGTTTATCCTGCTCCACATAGCAGCAGGTTTCGATCACGCTGTTATCCGGCAGAAAATCGAGCACGCCGTGGTTTTGCACATCGATCACGTGATAGCCCGGCACCACCCCGGAAAGAGACGCGATCAGCGCGACGGCGGCTTCCGAATACAGATGACCGCCCCGCTCTGCGAGCATAGGCGGTACGCTGCGGTTGCGCTCGTCCGCATAATAGGAAAGCAGACGGGTTTCAATATCCACGCAAGCCTCGCCGCGCGTTTGGGGAGCGTCGTTCTGTTCGGCGAGCTTTCGCGCGCGGTAATAGAAATATTGCAGATAGTCGTTGGGAATTGCGTTCAGCAGCTCGATGATCGGGCGGTAGTTTCGAATCCATGCATCCTGCCCGCTGGCTTGATCCAGCATCTTCGGATCCAACAGCGAGGGCAATACGTTCACGCCCTGCACATGCACCGCGGTAATCGCACCGCAGTGATTGAGCGAAGCGGTCTCCAGCCGCACCTGATCCATCGGAAGACGGAGCAGAGTTGCGATGCGCTCCTGTGCGCCGATGGGAAGATTGCATAAGCCGATCGTCTTGACCGGCGTATGGTTCAGGAGAAACTCCGTGACGATGCCGGAGGGATTGGAGAAATTGATGAGCCATGCGTTCGGCGCATAGCGCGCAACCGCGTCCGCGATCTGTTCCATCTGCGGGATGGTGCGCAGCGCATTGGTAAAGCCGCCGATACCGGTCGTCTCCTGACCCAGGAGACCGAACGCAAGAGGGATCTTCTCATCCCGAATACGCGCCTCCAGCTTGCCGGCGCGAATCTGGGCGACGACAAAATCCGCCCCGTCCAGCGCGAGGGAGAGATCTTTCGTCCGGGTGATGCGCGGCTCCATTCCGTTTTCCAGCAGCACGCGCTCACAGAATTCGCCGACAATATGCAGTCTCGATTCGTCGATATCGCTCAGACGCAGTTCATCGAGCCGTAGAGCATCCTTGCGGCGGATCAAGCCTTGCATCAACTCCGGGCAGTACGTGCTGCCGGCGCCGATAATCGCCAGTTTGATACCCATATGCCGCCTCCTAACAGGTCAGACCGATCAAAAAAAGATGTGCGTGAATCCCATGCGCATTGGCCTGCGTCGCTGATTAGTATAGCATAGTTCAATTTTCGATCGCTACCATGAACTTGTAAAAC
>CAYPEV010000061.1:0-5132 GCA_964409605.1 uncultured Christensenella sp.
CCCCTGACCTCCAGCGTGACAGGCTGGCGTACTAACCAACTGTACTACCGGGCCATAATATCGTCCTTGCCAAACGGCATCCCAAGCGGTGAATGGTGGGCCTTCAGGGACTCGAACCCCGGACCAACCGGTTATGAGCCGGCCGCTCTAACCAACTGAGCTAAAGGCCCAAGTCCTGATCAGGAAGAAAATTGGTGACCCCGAGGAGACTCGAACTCCTGTTACCGCCGTGAAAGGGCGGTGTCTTAGACCGCTTGACCACGGGGCCACTACTGGTCGGGGTGAAAGGATTTGAACCTTCGGCCCCATGCTCCCAAAGCACGTGCGCTACCGGACTGCGCTACACCCCGAAGATGGCGCGCACCGCTTTTCGCGACTTTCATAATATACAACATGCTCATAAAATTGTCAACACGGAAAACACAAAATTCTTTCATTCGATATGATAAATCATGCTATAATGGAGCAAGCTGAAATGGAGTGTACTAACATGGAACAAAAATCGCCTTTTGACAATCAACCGAACCACGCGGATCGCGCGTATTATATAGAAACATTCGGATGTCAGATGAACGTTCGGGACAGCGAAACGGCCGCGGGGCTACTGGAAACGCAGGGCTTTTCACGCGGAACGGACAAGGAAACGGCAAGCCTGATCCTCTTCAATACCTGCTGCGTGCGTGACCACGCGGAGAAGCGCGTGTTTGGAAACATCGGCGCGCTCAAGGAGTTGAAGGACGAAAACCCGAACCTCATCATCGGTGTATTCGGCTGCATGATGCAGCAGCAGGAGGTCGCCGAAAAACTGTATAAACGCTTCCCGTTCGTGGATATTGTGTTTGGCACAAACCTTCTTTCGCGTCTTCCCGCGTTTGTTGAGAGCGCGGAATCCGGCGCGCGCACGCTCGCGGTGGACGAGAACAATATTCAGATCGAGGACAGCCTTCCGAGCATCCGCACGGGAAAGATCAACGCGTTTGTCAACATCAACTACGGCTGCGACAATTTCTGTACCTATTGTATCGTACCCTATGTGCGCGGGCGGGAGCGCTCCCGCGAGATGCAAGCGGTCGTGGACGAGGCAAAGCTGCTCGTTTCGGAAGGCTACAGCGAGATCACACTGCTGGGGCAGAACGTCAATTCCTACGGCAAGGACCTCGCGGACGCGTCGTTTGCAAAGCTGCTCACGCTCGTATCCGGAGTGGAGGGGCTCAAGCGCATCCGCTTCATGACCTCGCATCCGAAGGATTTGACGGACGAGATGATCGCGGCGATGGCAACGCTGCCGAACGTCTGCCATCATGTGCATCTGCCGATGCAGAGCGGCTCTAACTTGATTTTGCAGCGGATGAACCGCAAATATACGCGGGAGCGATATCTGGAAATCGTGGAAAAACTGCACGCCGCCATGCCGGATGTGGAGTTGACGACGGATATCATCGTCGGTTTTCCCGGCGAAACGGAGGAAGACTTCGCGCAAACGCTCAATCTGGTCGAGCAAGTGGGGTTTGCGTCCGCGTTCACCTTCAAGTATTCCCCGCGCAAAGGCACGCGCGCAGCCTTGATGGAAGATCAGGTGCCGGACGCGGTCAAACGCGAGCGGCTGCACCGGCTCAACGAGCTGCAGGAGCGAAAATCACGCGAAAACAACGAGCAATACCTTGGAAAAACCGGCATCGTGCACGTGGAGGACTGCGACACGCGCAGCGAGCCCGTCTGCTACGGCAAATTTTCCAACTTTAAGATGGTGTATTTCCCGGGAACGCTGGAGTTGA
This sequence comes from uncultured Christensenella sp., assembly GCA_964409605.1. GTDB lineage: Bacteria > Bacillota > Clostridia > Christensenellales > CAG-138 > UBA7703. The sequence goes on from CAYPEV010000061.1 coordinate 1,776, forward strand.
TCGGGGAATATGTTCCGGTCACGATCACCAACGTCCGTAAGAATTCATTATTTGGAAAACGCACGGACGAACCAAACATCACAAAATAGCCGAACTTCGGAGGAGAATAGATATGATTGAATTGGCCAGAGAACTCGGGTTGGCGCTCGCCAACTCTTGCGAATTTTCGCAGATGAAGCAAGCGCAGGCGGACTTTGAGCAGAACGAAGCGATTGCGCGACTGATGCAGGAACTCAACGAAAAGCGCGACCGGCTCATCAGCATCCTTGCGAGCGATGACGGGGACGATCTGGAGGCTGTCTCGCTGACCAACGACATCGACCGACTGGAAGCGCAGCTGCGGGAAAGCCCGCTGTACAGCGCACTGATCGATGCGCAGAGCGCGTTTTCCGCGGTGCTGACCGCGGTCAACGACGAAATCAACGCCTGCATCGGAGCGGAAACAAGCGAAAGCCGCTCCTGCAGTGGGGACTGCGGCGGTTGCGGCGGCTGCAAGCACTGATTTGCGCTTAACCGCACGTCCGCGATCAGGCCTGTAGACGGATCGCGCAGACCATCACACCGACGACGGAGGAATGAATGCCTGCTTCGATGACGCCGATGATGCGGCAATATCTGGAACTCAAAGAAAAATACAGCGATTGTCTGCTGTTTTTCCGGCTTGGTGATTTTTACGAGATGTTCTTTGAGGACGCGAAGACTGCCGCAAAGGAGCTGGATCTTGTCCTGACCGGGCGCGACTGCGGGCTTTCCGAGCGCGCGCCGATGTGCGGGGTTCCGTATCACGCGGTGGACAACTACGTGGCAAGGCTCATCGAAAGGGGATATAAGGTCGCAATCTGCGAGCAGATCGAAGACCCCGCGCTGGCAAAAGGGCTTGTCGAGCGGGACGTAATCCGCATCATCACGCCCGGCACGGTCATCGAAGATCGTATGTTGGAGGAAGGGCAGAACAGCTATATCGCGTCGATCTCGATGGGCGAGAGCATTATCGGCCTTGCGTATGCGGATGTTTCCACGGGAGAGTTTTATCTCTTGCAGCTCAGCGGCAAACAGCCCGCCGTCGCGCTTTTGGACGAACTTGAGCGCATCCGTCCGCGCGAGATCATCGCGGAGCCGTCGCTCTTTTTACAACAGCTGCTCTCGCGGCAGATTTCCTCGAGCTACTATCTGGAGCAATACGGCGCGAATGCGTTTTTGCCGGAGAATGCGCGGGAAGTTCTGAAGCGGCATTTTCGCGTCAGCTCGCTGTCTGGCTTCGGCGCGGAGGACGCGCCATACGCCGTCTCCGCCGCGGGCGCGCTGATGCGGTACCTGGATGAGACGCAGAAGAACGCGCTCTCGCATATCCGCGGCATGCGCCTGCTCAACAGAAGCAGCTATATGGTGCTGGATGCGACCACGCGCAGAAACCTCGAACTCACGCAGCCGCTGCGATTCGGCGGAAACAAGAAGAACACGCTGATCCATCTGCTCGACCACGCGAAGACCGGCATGGGCGGGCGGATGCTGCGGGATTGGGTCGATCGCCCGCTGCAATCGATTCCCGAAATCGAGCGAAGGCTCGACGCTGTCTCCGTGCTGAAGGACGACATGACCCGACGCAAGCAGCTGCAGGAGCTTTTGCACGGCATGTATGACATCGAGCGGCTTTGCAGCAAGATCGTCTACGGTTCGGTCAACGCGCGGGATTGCATCGCCTTGATGCAGACCATCGAGCGCGTTCCCATCATCAAGGAGACGCTGCGCGAAAACGACAGCGCAGCGCTGAGCGATATCTCGCGCGAACTCGACGAGATGGAGGATATCCTCCGGCTCTTGCTTTCCGCGATTACGGAGGAGCCGCCCGCCACGCTGAAGGACGGCGGATTCATCCGCGCGGGATACAACGCGGAGGTGGACGAACTGCGCGGCATCGCGGAAAACTCCCAGGCATGGCTCGAGAGCTTTGAGGCCGCCCAGCGTGAGATCACAAAGATCAAATCCCTTCGTGTGAGCTATAACCGTGTATTCGGGTATTATATCGAGGTTACGAAATCGTACTTGGCGCAGGTGCCGTACGACTATGAACGGAAACAGACCCTCGCGAATGCGGAGCGTTTCGTCACGCCTGAACTCAAGGAGATGGAACAGAAGATCCTCGGCGCGAAGGATCGTCTCGTCGTGCTGGAAAATGAGCTGTTCGCCGGAATCCGTGAGGTGCTGCTTGACTGCACGGGAAGATTGCAGACCAACGGCGCCCTGATTGCGGAGCTGGACGCATTCGTTTCCCTCGCGGAGGTAGCAGGCAACAACAACTACTGCCGTCCGAATTGGAACCAGCAGGGCAGGATCAAGATCGTCAACGGCCGGCATCCCGTCATCGAACGCGCGATGAAGGAGCCGTTTGTACCAAACGACGTGCTCTTAAACCGCACGGACGACCGGCTGTTGATTATCACGGGGCCGAACATGGCAGGCAAGAGCACCTATATGCGCCAGACCGCGCTGATCGCACTGATGGCGCACATCGGTTCCTTCGTGCCGGCAAGCGAGGCGGATCTTTCCGTGGTCGACCGAATCTTTACGCGCATCGGCGCGAGCGACGATCTTTCCTCCGGCCAGAGCACGTTTATGGTGGAGATGAGCGAGGTCGCAAACATCCTCCATAACGCGAACGAGAACAGCCTGCTCATCCTCGACGAGATCGGCCGGGGCACGAGCACGTTTGACGGGCTCAGCATCGCCTGGTCTGTGCTGGAATACATTGCGGACGCAAAGAAATGCGGCGCCAAGGCGCTTTTTGCCACGCATTATCACGAACTGACAGAACTGGAAGGCGAGCTGCCGGGCGTGAAGAACTTCCGCGTCACGGTCCGTGAAATCGGCGAGGATATCGTGTTTTTGCGAAAGATCGTCAGAGGCGGCGCGGATCAAAGCTTCGGCATTCAGGTGGCGCGCCTTGCGGGCCTTCCGGAGGCGGTGCTTGCCCGCGCAAAAGAAATTCTGGAAAAACTGGAATCGGCGGATATCGCGGCAAAGCGTGAACCCGCAAAGATTGAGACCAGCGTGCAGCCGTCGCTGCTGGATGAGAGCGGGGAAGAGAGCGCCCTTCGTATCCTCCGCGAGCTGGACGTCAATCATCTGACGCCGCTGGATGCGCTCAATCAGCTCTTCGCGCTGCACGCGATGCTCAAACATTCATAAAAAACGGAGAAGCTATGCCAAAGGTACACGTTTTACCGCCCAGAATCGCAAACCAGATTGCCGCCGGCGAAGTCGTCGAGCGGCCGAGTTCGGTTGTCAAAGAACTTGTGGAAAACGCGATCGACGCGGGAGCGACGGCGATCACCATCGAGATTGAAAACGGTGGATTGG
>CAYPEV010000061.1:5142-11831 GCA_964409605.1 uncultured Christensenella sp.
GGATTGGACAGCATCCGCATCATCGATAACGGCAGCGGCATCGCGGATGAAGACTGCGAAACCGCGTTTTTAAGACACGCAACCAGCAAGATTTCGACCGCAAACGACCTGTTTGCAATCCGTTCTCTCGGCTTTCGCGGGGAAGCGCTGGCGTCCATTGCTGCGGTTTCGCGCGTGATGCTCCAAACCCAGACCGAGGAGGACGAGCTTGGCACACTGATCCGCTATGAAGGCGGAGAGCTTGTCGAACACAAGCGCACCGCGGGCACGCGGGGGACGAGCATCGCGGTAGCAGACCTCTTTTATAACGTACCTGCACGGTTGAAATTTGTCAAAAGCGCGCGCGCCGAGAGCGCGGCGATTGGAGACTATGTCGCGCGGTTGATTCTCTCCGCGCCGCAGATCGCGGTGCACTACGTCAGCGGCGGCAAGACCGTCTATCGCTCCGCCGGCAACGGCAGCGCAAAGGACGCGCTCGTCTCCGTCTATGGCGTGAGTACAGAGCGGCAGATCTGTCCCGTCTCATTTGACGACGGATATTTGAAGATTACGGGCTTTGTCGGCGTGCCGGATCTCGCGCGCGCCAACCGCTCCGGCCAGACGTTCCTGCTCAACGGAAGAATCATCCGCTCCAGTGCGCTGAGTAACGCCCTGACCCGCTCGTTTGACACACGGGTCTTGATCGGACGCTTTCCATTTGCGGTGCTGTATTTGAACATCGCCTATGCCGAGGTGGACGTCAACGTACATCCGGCAAAGCTTGAGGTGCGCTTTACCGACGAACAGAGGGTCTCGCGCAGCGTCGTTGTCGCGTGCTCCGAGGCGCTGATTCGCAGCTATGTTCCGACGATTGAAATCCGGCGCGAAGAACCGGCGATCGAAAACGCGCCCACGTTTGAAATTCCGGAGGAAGCGCGCAGGATTGATCTTCGCACGCCGATCGCACCACGCAGCGGATCCCTGCGCGAGGAAACGTATGCAAGCGCTCCGCACGTGCCGACGTATCGGCTTCCGCCGCGCGAGCCGGAGGATCGGCCGCGACCGGATTCGGTTTTCCTCGCAAAACCTTCCGAACCGCTTTCGGAGCCGTTTCATATCATCGGTTGCGCGTTTGATACCTATTGGTATGTCCAGCAGGGGGAAAACGTCTATTGTATCGATCAGCACGCGGCGCATGAGCGGCTGTTATACGATGCGTTGATGGCGAGAAGCGCCGCGATCGTTTCGCAGACGCTGTTTTTGCCGGAGGATGTACGGCTTTTACCAACGGAATCCGATGTGTTTGTGACCTGTAAGATCGAGCTGGAACGAGTCGGGTTCGTGTTTTTGGATGCGTCCGAGACGAGCGTGACCCTGCTTGCGGTACCACAGATCAAGGGCGTTGCGCTTAAGGCCGCGTTTTTACACGACGTGCTTGAGTTTCTCGCGGGCTCCGAAGAAGCTCGCCCGAACGATTGGTTTCGCGATGCGGTTGCGCAATCGGCCTGCAAGCACGCGGTCAAGGCCGGGGAACGGCTCTCGCACGAGGAGATACGAACGCTCTTGGAGCAGATTTCCGAACGGAACACGCTGCTCACCTGCCCGCATGGACGGCCTGTCGCGGTTCGTTTTACGAAAACCGACATCGAGAAGATGTTCAAGCGCGTGCTGTGAAATCATATGGAAACACAATCAAAACGGCAACGGATCGTCTGCATCGTCGGCCCAACCGCCTGCCATAAAACAGAGTTGTCCATCGAGCTTGCAAAGCGAATCAAAGGGGAGATCGTCTCCGCGGATTCGGTGCAGGTCTATGTCGGCATGGATATCGGCTCCGCAAAACCTTCGCCGGAAGAACGGCAGGGGATACCGCATCACCTGATCGACTGCCTGCCGATCGACACGCCGGAGTTCTCCGCTGCGATGTTCCGCTCGCTCGCTGTCCCCGCCATTGAGAATATCGCCGCGCGGCGGCACGCGCCGATCATCGTTGGCGGCAGCGGCCTGTATGTCAATGCGCTGACGTATCCGCTTGGGTTTGCGATTCCCAGAAACGATAGTGTTCGCGAACGTGTATCGCTGGAGTATGACCGGGATCCGCAGGACGCGTATGACCGCCTGAGGCGGATCGACGCGCGGACGGCGACCCGCCTCCACGCAAATGACAAGAAACGGGTCGTTCGCGCGTTGGAGGTTTACGATTGTTCCGGTCAACCGCTCTCAAGCTTCGGTGCGGATTTTCAGAACACCGCAAAAGAAGAGGCCTTGTTTGAACCGATGTTGGTCGGTCTGACCATGGAGCGAGCGCTGCTGTATGAGCGAATCAACCTGCGCGTGGATCAAATGATGGAGCGCGGATTGCTCGACGAGGCGAGGCGAATCTATGACGCGGAGTATGACCCGACTATGCCCGCCATGCGATCCATCGGGTATCAGCAGCTTTTCTCCTACTTTAAGGGGGATTGTTCGCTTGCGGATGCCGTCGATAAAATCAAGCAGGACACGCGCCGTTTTGCCAAGCGGCAGCTGACGTGGTTCCGGCGGGACGAGCGGATCGACTGGCACGACGTAACCCATTGGGACGATAAAAAGCACGATTTGATCATTCAAATCGCGCAAGACGCGAAAGATTGGATCGAAAGGAAGCCGAAATGATGGAAATCAGCGACCGCGCGCGAGAACTGGTCTGGAGCGCGGAACGATATCTTACAGATGTGTTTCGCCGCGTGGACGCGGTGGAGATGGTGAATCAGCAGCGGGTGCTCGAGGCCTTTTGGCAGGAGCGTGTGAGCGCGCGGCACTTCACGCCCACGACGGGATACGGCTATGACGACATCGGCAGAGACACGCTGGACCGTGTATTTGCGCACGCGCTGATGGCGGAAAAAGCGCTTGTACGCCCGCAGTTTGTCAACGGTACGCACGCGATCTTCACCGCGCTGGCCGGTTTACTAGAGCCGGGGGATACGATTCTGTCCATCACGGGAGAACCGTATGACACGCTGCTGGAAGCCATCGGCGTACGCGGAAACGCGCCGAATTCACTCAAGCGGATGGGTGTTTCTTTTTTGTCTGTCTTGCTGACGGAACAGGTGCGGATCGATTTCGACGCGATCCGGCGCATCGAACCTCAATCGATTAAAATCGTTTACGCACAGCGCTCGCGCGGGTACGCCTGGCGTGAAGCGCTCACGATGGCGCAGATGAAGGAAGCGTTTGATTTTGTGCGCGAACAGTTTCCAAACGCGGTCATTCTCGTTGACAACTGCTACGGCGAGTTTGTGGAAGCGACGGAACCGACCGCGCAGGGCGCGGACGTCATCGCGGGTTCACTGATCAAAAACCCGGGCGGCGGGCTTGCGCCTACGGGCGGGTATATCGCGGGCAGAGAGGATTTAATCGATCGCATCGCCCAGCGCATGACCGTGCCCGGCATGGGCGCCGAGGTAGGCTCCTATGCGGGCGATTATCGCCTGTTCTATCAGGGGTTGTTCCTTGCGCCGCATGTCACCGCGCAGTGCGTCAAGGGTGCCGCGCTGTTTGCGCGCGTGTTTGAGCAGATGCATCTTTTGACCATGCCGCTCTACGACGCGATGCGTTCGGATATCATTCAGGCGGTGCAATTTCCGGATGCGGAATCTCTGGTCGCGTTTTGCCGGAGCATACAAAAAGCGGCTCCGGTAGACAGCTTTGTCTCGCCGGAGCCCTGGGATATGCCGGGATATGAGGACCAGGTCGTGATGGCGGCGGGCGCTTTTGTTCAGGGAGCGACCACCGAACTGAGCGCGGATGGACCGATTCGCGCGCCGTATACCGCATATCTGCAGGGAGCGCTGACGTATTCTCACGCGAGAATCGCCTGTATGCTTGCCTGCGACGAACTGATCCGCCAGGGACTATGATGCGCTAGATCGAGCGCAAAAGACCGATGACTTTGCCGGAGATCTCCACTTCGTCATAGGATACGTAGATCGGCTCGAACAGATCGTTTTCCGGCTGAAGGCGAACGCGATCCTTTTCACGAAAGAAGCGCTTGACCGTCGCGCTCTCGCCTTGAACGCGGGCGACGACGATATCGCCGTTTGCGCAGTTACAGTTGTGGTTGACCACGAGGATATCCCCGTCGCGAATGCCCGCATCCCGCATGCTTTCGCCGTTGACACGGAGCATATAGACCTCTTCCGGTTCCTTTCCGTGCATCAGAACATCCGGCAGGGGGAAAGCATCTTCAATATTCTCCGCGGCGAGCATCGGAAGACCGGCGGCAACGCGGCCGATCAGCGGAACGGCATATTTCTTTTCTTCTTTTTCGTGCAGGTGATCGGTGTTGATGAACACCGCGCGCTGCTTGGAAGGATCGCGCGTGATCAAGCCGCGTTTTTCAAGGTTTCGCAGGTGCGTATGCACCGTTGCCGTCGATTTAAGCCCGACCGCAGCGCATATTTCCCGAACCGAAGGGGGATATGCATGCTCCTCGGTAAACGAAATCATATAGTCCAGGATCACCTGCTGGGGATCGGCTAACTTCTTCATGGTGAATCAACAACCTCCGCGTCTGAGATTTCAATTGACTGTAACGTGATTTTATCATATACTGCAAAATATTGCAAACATATGTTCGGAAGACTGGTGATTTTTTTATGAAACGCTGTATCATACAGGAAGGAAAGGTTTGCAACGACTGCGGCGCGTGCGACGATCGCTGTGAGCTCGATCCATCCAAGATTTGCGACAACTGCTTTCGCTGTCTGGATGGGGATACGCGCGCTTTTGCGCAGATCCCGATCGCCGGCGTGTTCTTAGGCGACGATTATGTGCCGGAGCCGGAAAGGGAGACGCTCGATCCGGAGGATGGCTTTGTTCCGGATCTCTACGACGACTGGAAGGAAGATACCCTCGTTGAAGCAAAAACGCTGCCAATGACGTTTGGCGTGCGCGTGCGGCGCGGGCCTCGCAAAGGCTAATCGTCGCGCAGCTTGATCCTTTTTGCTGCGATCCGTTTGTGTTCTTCGCTCGTTGCGGCGTAGTGCTTGCGGGTGGTGTTCACGTCCTTGTGACCCAGCACGTCCGCCACGAGATAGATATCCTCTGTCTCGTGATAGAGCATCGTGCCGTAGGTGCTTCTGAGTTTATGCGGCGTGATCTTCTTGAGCGGGGATGCGATCTTTGCGTATTTTTTGACCAGCAGCTCGACCGAGCGCACGTTGATGCGCCTAAGCTGCATCGAAAGAAACAGCGCGCGTTCGCTTCCCGGCAGTGCGGTTTGCTTTTCGCGCACGGCAAGGTAGTCCGAAAGCGCGGCGTGCACCTCGACACCGAAGTTTAAGATGTCCTCGCTGCCGCCCTTGCGCGTGACGACAAACGCATCGTTCTCCAGATCGATGTCCTGCAGATCGATTCCGACCAACTCGCTGATGCGGATGCCTGTGCCGAGGAAGAGCGTCAAAATCGCGACATCGCGCGGCTTGGTCGTCTCGTGATACGCCTTTTGCCGTTCGGTCAAGCCGTCGCCGTTTTCAACGATATCGAGAAGTTCTGCAACTTCGTTTGGTTCCAAACGAATGATCGCTTTTTCGTTGAGCTTCGGGATATCGACCAGGGCCGCGACATTCGTCGGCAGATATTCCTGTTTGTGTAAAAACTTGAAAAATGAGCGCAGGGAGGAGAGTTTCCTCGCCTTTGCGCGCTCCTGATTGACCCACTCGCGTTCACCCTTCTGATAGAACGAAACCTCCGACAGATACAGCTCGATGTGATACGCCTGTATTTTTTCCAGATCCCTTGCAGTGAGGGAGGGGACCTCTCTTCCCGGAAACAGGTCTTCCTGCCGGACGGCAAACTGAAAGAATCCGGATAGGTCCACCGCGTAAGCATAGCGCGTCAGCACGGACGTCTGGCTGTCGATGGCACGAAAAAACGAGCCGCAAAGCACCGGAAGTCCGGCGAGCAGCGTGCGAATCTTGACGGTATAGTCCTTGTTGAGCGCAGCGTGGTAGGCATTCGCCATCGGAATTTCGCCTCGAAATCATGTAAATTCGATGCTTTTATTCTATCACAACTATTCGTTAAAGACAAGTTTAACGAATAGTTGGTGGTAAAAATACGGAATTACGCGTTTTGCGCGCCGGCAAGCGCCTGCTTGATCGCAAGCCGCGCAAGCTCGTCACAGCGGTTGTTAAACGGATTGTCCGAATGACCTTTGACTTTGATGAATTTGTAATCGTGCGAATCCAGCGCGTCCAGCAGTTCGTGCCAGAGATCCTGATTTTCCACGTCTCGTTTTGCGGACGTTTTCCAGCCATTGGCCTGCCAGTTGTTCAGCCATCGCTGATGAAACGCGTTGCAGACATACGCGCTGTCGGTATGAATTTGAATGCTGCAACTGGTTTTTAGCGCGCGTACGGCTTCGATGACTGCTTTGAGCTCCATCCGGTTGTTGGTTGTCATCGGCTCAAAGCCCGACAGTTCCTTTTTTTGCTCCTGATACATCAAGATCGCGCCCCAACCGCCCGGACCCGGATTGCCGGAGCATGCGCCGTCCGTATAGATTGTAACTTCTTTCTTCATCCCTACTCGTTTCGATTATATATAATATACTATTTACTCATTCGCTCGGACTTTTCCCGGCAGGCGTCCACGGCCGCAATCACCGCGCCGCGCAGGCCCTTTTGCTCGAGCGTGGCGACGGCTTCAATCGTCGTGCCGCCCGG
>CAYPEV010000062.1:0-2799 GCA_964409605.1 uncultured Christensenella sp.
CGCGTCATAATGTTTCTTGCGGATCTGTGCCAGCGCTTCCTGCACCTCGGTTTCACTCGAAACCGGAATACAGTAGCCGAGAAAGCGGGATTTGTTGATTACAATCTCGCTTTCACCGGCTGTTCCTATCGTTCGATACGGCTTTAAGCCTTGCGAATCCGGCAATAGCTCTTCTTCCCTTTCCGCAGAATGACGCCTTCGCCTTCGATTTGCTCCGGCGTGAGCGCGGTGTTCGCGAAGGCGACCTTTTCCTCGCCAAGGAACACGCCGCCGCCTTCGATGAGCCTGCGTGCGTCGCTCTTGCTCGCGGCGAGCTTGCTCATCACCATCAGGTCGGGGATGCGCAGACCGCTTTGTTCAATCATCTCGGCCGTCAGCTCGCAGGACGGGATGTTGCTCAAATCGCTGCCGCCGGAAAAGAGCCCCTCCGCGGACGTCTGGGCGATCTTCGCCTCTTCCTCGCCGTGCACCTGCGCGGTGAGCGTGTAGGCAAGCACGCGCTTGGCTTCGTTGATCTGTTCGCCGGGCAGCGAGCCGAGGCGGTTGACCTCTTCCATCGGCAGGAAGGTCAAGAGCGAAAGGCACATCTTGACGTCCTCGTCTCCGACGTTGCGCCAGTATTGGTAGAAATCAAACACGCTGCACTTCTCTTTGTCGAGCCAGATTGCGCCCTTCTCGGTCTTACCCATCTTCCTGCCGTCGCTCGTGGTCAAGAGTGCTGTGGTCAGCGCAAACGCGGGCTTTTGCTCCTTTTTGCGGATCAGGTCCGCGCCACCGAGGATGTTGCTCCATTGATCGTCCCCGCCCATCTGCAGCACGCAGTTGTGGCGCCGGTTGAGCTCCAGAAAATCATAGCCCTGCATGAGCATATAGCCCATCTCAAAGAAGGTCAGCCCGCGTTCGAGCCGGTTTTTGTAACAGTCCGCGGCGAGCATGCGGTTGACCGAGAAGTGCACACCGATATCGCGCATAAACTCAAGAAAGTTCAGCGGATAGAGCCAGTCTCCATTGTAGACGATCTGCGCGCCGCCTTCCGAAAATTCCAGCAAACGCGACATCTGTTTCTGAAAACACGCGGCGTTGTGGGAGAGTTGTTCGCGGCTCATGAGCGAGCGCATGTCCGTCTTACCGGAAGGATCGCCGATGAACGCGGTACCATTGCCCAGCAGCGCGATCGGCCGGTGTCCCGCGCGCTGCATATGCGCCATAGACATCAGCTGTACGTAATGACCGATGTGAAGGCTGTCCGCCGTCGGATCAAAGCCGATATAAAACGTGACTTTTTCTTTGCCGAGCAGCTCGCGCAGTTCTTCGGGATGGGAGCACTGCTTCAAAAAACCGCGCTCTTCCAGTACATCGTATACGTTGCGTTCCATTTTAGGGTCTCCTCCGTTTGTATGTTGCATCTTCCTTCATTCGCGCACAAAACAAACACGCTCGTGCGCTCAACCAAATATACCACGAAAAAAGAGAAGAAACAATGCGGCGTGCACTGTTTCTTCGTTCTCGTTGCGCTTGTTTTCAACTCGTTATTCGTTTGTTCACACTTGATCGGATAATGCCACGGTAAAGCGAAATACGGCGTATTCGCCTTCATTCGCCGCCTCGATCGTCTCGCCCAGATGCGACAGAATCTCCTGCACAATCGCAAGTCCGAGACCCGTTCCGTTGTCGGAATGCGCCGTGTCCGCCTTATAGAATCGCTCAAACAGATGCGGCAGATGTTCCTCCGGAATATGTCCCGTGTTCATGACGGATACGATCGCGCGTGTCTCATCCGCAGACAGATGCACGTCAAGAAGGATCTGCCCGTCATCGGAGGCGAACTTGATCGCGTTGTCGGTCAGGGCGATGAGCGCCTGTTCGATGCGGTCGCTGTTGGAGCGCACCGACAGCGGTCTTTCGCAATTCCAGCGCTCTTCAATTTGAATTCCGCTGTAGGAGGCGGCAAGGCGCATCTGCTCTATGACTTCACCGACCACGTCGTCCAGATGAAAATCTCCTTTTTCCAGCGCGACCGCGCCGGATTGCAGACGCGAAAGCTCCAACAGATCGTTGATCAGGCGGCTTAACCGCATTGATTCGCGCAGGATATAGCCATAATAGCGCGCTTTATCGTCCTCTTTTTTCACAAGTCCGTCGTTGAGCGCCTCCGCGAGGCTACGAATAGACGCGATCGGCGTGCGCAGCTCGTGGCTGACGTTTGCGACATAATCCCGCCTCGTCTGCTCCAGGCGTTCCGCAGCGGTGACGTCCTGCGCCACGATGACCGTTCCGGGTGCGAGCTCGCTCGTCTCCTGCGAACGCGAGACGACAAGCAGCAGCTTGCGTTCGCCGATGTCGAGCGACAGCGCTTTCGGCTCCCCGCTTGCCTGCACCTCGTCGCAGAGCGGCAACACGGGCGCGAGCACGCGGGAGATATCCTCTTCCGAACATGCCCCAAGCAGCAGGCAGGCGGCCTGATTGTGATAGATAAGCGATCGATCCGCCTCGAGCGCAACGACGCCTTCATGCAAGCCATCCAGGATGACGTGCAAGCGATTTCGAGCAAGAATCAGGTTGCTGATGTTTTGCTGGAGCTGTGTGGAAAGATGGTTCAGCGCGGCACCGAGCTGGCCGATCTCGTCGTCCCTGCTCTCGTCCGCGCGGATATCAAAGTTTCCGCTCGCCATTGCGGCGGAAGCGCGCGTCATCGTGCGAATCGGTTTTGCCATGCGCCGCGAGATGAAGTAAGCGGGAATAATCATGCACACGGATGCGACGAGAGAACTCAGCATCAGCGCGCGCACAAAGCTCATC
>CAYPEV010000062.1:2809-11627 GCA_964409605.1 uncultured Christensenella sp.
GCGAACTATAGACCTCAAACGAAGGCCGTGTCATCAGGATCGCACCCGTGACGCGCTGCATATTGTCCGTGACCGGCACGCCGACCACGACGCCGTCCGCGGAGCGCCACTTTGTTGAGACGAACTGTTCGCCGTTCTCCACCACCTGCGCGCCGTAGTCAAGGATCGACTGGTTGATGTGCGTGTCGATGTTGCCGGACTCCGTCGTATACGCGATCAGCGTCGCATTCTCGTCGAAGATATAGACGCGCGTGCCCTGCTGTCCTTTGAGTGTGAAATCAAGAAACGAATCATAGGAGATCTGCCCGGACTGCAGGCGCGTGGCAAGGCGGGCGACCGACTGCGCACGGGGCAGCATCTCCTCGGCGATCCGCCGCGCATGGACGCTCGCGCCCGTGAGCAAATAGACCAATACCGCGATGACGGATGTAAGCACACATCCGAAGATCAGGTAAAAGAGGAATTTCTCAAAGATAGAGCCGTTTTTTTCTGTTTGCGCAGCTTCCGTGCGCGGGATCATGCTGTTCTTCATGCAGTTCAACGGCGCGGAGCCAACCGCGCCGGATTTGTCTTGTCCCTTATGGTTCGCTCGCGCCGAATTTATAGCCGACGCCGTACACCGTGCGGATGCCCCAGCTCAGGCCCTCATCGGGTATTTTTTGCCGGATGCGCTTGATCTGCGTATCCACCGCGCGCGTATCGCCAAAATAGTCATATCCCCAGATCTTGGAGAGAATCTGCTCGCGGTCAAAGACACGGCCCGGATGCGACGCCAGCAGATAGAGGATTTCGACTTCTTTTGGCGTAAACTCCACAGGCTTTCCCTTGATCTTCACCTCATAGTTGTTGAGGCTGATCTCAAGGTCGTCGAGGCGGATGGTCTTCCCCTCCGTCTCCGGCTCAGCGGAGATTCTCCGGAGCACCGCCTTGATGCGGGCGATCAATTCCCGCGCGGAAAAAGGTTTCACGATATAGTCGTCCGCGCCGATCTCAAGTCCGACCACGCGGTCGATCTCCTCTCCCTTTGCGGTGAGCATGATGATCGGAACCGAACTCTTCTGCCGGATCTCGCGGCAGGCGTCCATGCCGTTTTTCTCCGGCATCATCAGATCCATCAGGATCAGGTCCGGCGCTTCGCTCTCCGCCATCTTGACCGCCTGCACGCCGTTGTAGGCGGACGCATGGGAGAACCCTTCGCTCTCTAAATAGACGCCCAGCGACTCATGGATGATCGGCTGATCGTCGCAGATCAAAATATGCGCGCTCTTTTGCATGGCAGTACCTCCTGTTTGTCTTGATTATAGTATGCGCTCTGCCACAATTCAACACAACAAGACAGGATGTCGAAATTGTACACGATTCGTACAAGATCGATTGCGTTTTTACGATATTCGGCCGGCATTTCGCTTTTTTTTGTGAAAATACGGCAGAAAAAAGCGGCTTCTTTTCAAAGCCGCCTGTGAACGCTATCTTCGTTTGTCGCCCTTTTCGCGGGTATGCCGGCTGCGATCGTCGCTCTTTCCGCTCTTCTTCTCGCTCTGCTTTTTCGGGAGTACCTCGTATGGCGCGTCCTGCGAGTTTCGCGGGCTCGTATTGGTAAGAACGGGCGTCTCTTCATGAATGACCACTCCCGCGCCGACGGGACCCAGCGCAATCGCGTTGCTGATATAGTTTTTCAGCGTAAAATGGAAGTTTGTGCCTTCGCCGGGCGTGCTCTCCACATAGATGTTCTCGCCCAGTTTGTCGACGATCTGTTTCGCGATGGAAAGCCCAAGTCCCGTTCCGCCTTCCTTGCGGGATCTGTCCGTCTTGAAAAAGCGTTCAAACACATGCGGGAGGTCTTCCGGCGCAATGCCGCAGCCGGTGTCCGAAACCGTAACCAGGATGCGTTCGCCTTTCGTCTGCGCGGCGGAGAGCGTGATGCTGCCGCCTTCCGGCGTATAGCGCATGGCATTGTCGATCAGGATGACCAGCAGCTGCTCCACGCGGTCTTCGTCCGTCATCGCAAACGGGATCTCTTCCAGATCGAGTTTGAGCGTGATACCGCGCTGCGCCGCTTCATTGGCGTAGTTCTGCCGCGTGTCCTGCAAAAGCTCCGTGAGATTGACCGCGTGCAGCTCCATATGTTCGGTGCCGGACTGCAGGCGCGAAAGCTCCAGCATATCCGTAATCAGCCGCGAAAGGCGGATCACCTCGCGCAGCATGATGCGGTAGTACCGTTGGCGCGTCTCCTCGTCCGTGATCATGCCGTCGCTCAGCGGTTCCAAGAGCCCGCGCACGGCGGTCAGGGGGGTCCTGAGTTCGTGGCTGACGTTTGCAACATAGTCCCTGCGGGTCTTTTCCAGACGCTCGAGGTCGGTGACATCCTTAAACAATCCGACGACGCCCGTGCACTCACCCGCCTCGTCCGTCACGGGTACGATGGTGATCCAGAGCGCGCGCTCGTTCGGAAGCGTGTAATGCAAGCTGACGGGCTCCTGTGAATCATAGACCGAACGGAACAGATCCCAGATCGATTCATCCGGCACGAGATCCATCGGCACCTTGACCTCGACTGCGCCGAACATCTTCATCAGCGCGGGGTTATAGTGCGTCAGGCATCCGATGTTGTCGATCGCGGCGACACCGTCCGTAAAGCTTGAGAGCAGCTGATTCAGCTGCCGTTTTTCGCTTTGGAGCTGATAGATCGTCTGCGCAAGGTTATCGCAAAGCGTGTTGAGCGCGCGCGCAAGGATGCCGATCTCGCCGGAAGCCCTTTCGTTCGCGCGGACGTTGAACTTGCCCTTGGACATCTCGATGGCAGCGTTGCTCATGTCGTGCAGAGGCTTGCTCAGGCGGTTGGTGCTGAACGCGACCAGTAGCATGACCACCGGCATGATCGCGAAGATCGTGCCCGTAAGCACGTTGTTGAGCTGGTTGAATGCGCTTTGAATCCGTTGAATCTGCTTGATGACGAGGATTGCGCCCGTGACATACCCGTGTGAATCGCGCACAGGAATGCCGACGGAGACGGCGGATTCGCCGTTGAGCAGTTTGAGTTCGCTGTTTTCCACCGTTTGGCCGCGGAGAATATTCTGAATCTCCGCACGGTAGTATTCACCGAAATCCTGCATCTCGACCGTGCTGCCGTTGTTGCGCACGATAAACGGCTTTCCGAGTTCATCCGCAATCATGATGGCGGATTCGCTGGCGAGCGTCTGCTTCTCGATGAAGCGCTGGAACGCATCTTCGCTCATGTTGCCGTTCTTATACTCTTCGTATACCTGCCGCGTCACTTCGGCTTCCGGCTCCAGATTTGCCATTTCGATGGAGACATAGGTGTTTTTTCCGACATACGTATAAGCCGCCAGCAAAATGACGTTTGCCAGCAGCAGTGCTATGATCGATACGATTAAGATTCGCCAGTAAAAGACGCTGCGCATGAAAAATGAAGGGCGTTACTCGGTCTCAAACTTATAGCCAACGCCGTAGATGGTTTTGATGCTCCAGCCAAGGCCGGTGGAATCCAGCTTCGCGCGGATGCGCTTGATGTGCGTATCCACGGTGCGCGTTTCGCCCGCGAAATCATAGCCCCAGACGCGGGAAAGCAGCTGCTCACGCGTAAAAACCTGCCCCGGATTCGACGCGAGCATATGCAGAATCTCAATCTCCTTGGGCGTGCAGATCACCGCCTGATTGCGCAGTGTGACCGTATAGCTCTTGAGGTCGATCGTGAGCCCGTTGTAGGTGATCACGCTCGTATCGCTCTTGGGCTGCTCGCTTGCGCGGCGGAGAACCGCCTTGATGCGGGCGACCACTTCGCGCGGGCTGAACGGCTTGACGATGTAATCGTCCGCGCCGAGCTCGAGGCCGACGATGCGGTCGATCTCTTCTCCTTTTGCGGTAAGCATAAGGATCGGCAGTTGCGAGGTCTTGCGGATCTCGCGGCAGACCTCGATGCCGCTCATCTTCGGCATCATGATATCCAGCACGCAGAGCACGACTTCCGGCGTGATGCTTTCGATCGCGGATACGCCGTCAAACGCATCGACAACCTCAAACCCCTCCGCCTTCAGATAAATGCCTAGCGCCTCGTGTACGACCTGATCGTCGTCTGCAATTAATACCTTCTGCGCCATAGTTAGCTCCTTGCGTTCATAATCAATCCTGTTGTTGAGTATACCATAAAAAGTCGTGCAGCGTATAGTAGCGGCCCGCGTCGGATCATTCGCCGAGCATGCGCACGACTTCGCCGACATGCGCCGCGTCCTGTTCCATCACCTCGACCAGCGCGCGGTTATAGATGCCGCTTGCGGGGTGATAGAGCGGAATCAGCTTCCATTGCGCCCCTTCGATTTCGAGCAGCTGCGTCTTGCCGTGTGCGGTGCCGATCACGGGCGGCTTTTCTCCCGCGAGCGCATATACCGCCTTTATCGGCGTATTGCCGAGCGTGAGAATCAGCTTCGGGTGGAGATGCAAGATCTCGGTCTTGAGCAGCGGCAGCGCGGCCTTGACCTCGGAAGGCAGCGGCGTACGATTGCGCGTGCTCTTTTCGGAGCGCACGACGGGACGGTACTTGACTACGTTTGTGATAAACGCGTCCGTCCGCATGACGCCGAAGCGGCAGAAAAGCGCGTCGAGCTGTTTGCCCGCCTTGCCGACGAACGGATGCCCGAGTTTCGTCTCCTCCGCCCCCGGCGCCTCGCCGATCAGCAGAATCCTGGCTCCCGGTCTGCCTTCGCCAAAGACAGGGCTGTAATACTCCCCTTGCGGTTCGTCGCCCGGCGCCAGGGCAAACAGGCGCGCCCGTTCCTTCGTATACGCTTCTTCCAGCGCGCACTTGCCGATGGGTTCTTCCTGCATCGTCTTTCGTTAACCTCCGTTGCCGTTTTGCGTCTGCTGCGCCATGTAGTCCTGCAGCGCGAGGTAGTCCGTTTTCAGTTTCTGATACAGCGGTTCGATCTCCGAATACTGGTACCCGCTGAGCGCAACCTGCAGGCTTGCTATGTCGTCCTTGAGCGTATCGCTCATCTGCTGCGGCACGTTATTTGCGTTGTTGATGTAGTCCGCCACCTCCTGGATGAGGTCCTGAGACTGCGTCTTGAGCGCAAAGATGGAGAGCGATCCGTCCGCATGCACGGTGCAGGTCTTCATGCTGTCGATAAATTCGTCCGTCGTGAGCTCCGTACGTACCGCGGTGGGCAGCGCTTTGAGCAGATATTCATCGTCAAACAGGTACAGCGGGTTGCTCGGGCGGATAAGCACATAGCTCACCTGCTGAATGGACTCCGCCGGGCAGAATTCAGTCGCGATCGCGTTTTCCGCCGTGCAGATGCTCAGCGTCACATGCATGTCGCAGTATTCCACCGGCGCTCTGTCCGCGAGGAACCACTCGGTGACCGGCTTGTGTTCTTCGTCGTTCTTGCACGCGTCCGTCGCAAGCAGCCCCGAAACCGGGCAAACCGTGCGTTTGACGAGCCCCAGCGAGGTCGGATCCGCGTCGATGATCGGCTGATCCACAAGCCCTTCGTGGATCTTCGCCATATAGGCCTGCCAGAGCGGCGCCGCTTCGTTTCCGCCGGAAGAGCCTTTTTTCAGCTTGTTCGCGGGGTAATCATGCCCGACCCAAAGTGTGGATACGTAATATGGCGTCATACCTGCGAAATAGACGCTGGCATAGTCGGAGTTGGTGCCTGTCTTTCCGGCGACGGTGATGTCGTCGATCTTTGCCTTGGTGCCCGTTCCGGTCTTGACCGCATCGGTCATCATATCCACAAGCAGCCATGCCGTGCTTTGCTGGAAGACACGGTGGCTGTCACGCACCTCGTCCGCATCCAGTATGACATTGCCTTCGGCGTCCAGCACCTTCGTAAACGACAGCGGTTCCTGATAGACGCCTTCGTTTGCGATGGTCGCATACGCTGCCGCCATCTGGATCGGTGTGAGACCCGATGTGCCGAGCGCGAGGCCCGCGCCGTCCACATTGATCTTGTTTTCAGTCGCGCCCAGCGCATAGAGATACTGCGCCGCGATGGCGGGCGTTACGTCGTCCATCAGCACGTGAGCTGCGGGCACGTTGAGCGAGCTTACGATCGCGCGGCGGAACGTCACCGGCCCATAGCGCGAGTCCAGCCCGCCGGAAGGATATCCCTTTTCGGTGTTCCATCCGGGAATCGGTCCTTCCATGTTGTACGTGATGCTGCCCGGCGAGTAGCCGAGGTCGAGCGCCGGGCCATAGACCGAAAGCGGCTTGATGGAAGAACCCACCTCGGTATAGCTCTGCGAAGCGCGGTTGAGGCCTTTTCGCACGGTTGGTTCGTTCCTGCCGCCGATGATGGCGCGAAGTTCGCCCGTATGATAGTCCATCACCACCGCTGCGGCCTGCGGCTCTACGGTCTCGATGACGGTGCCGTCCTCTTTTGTCTCCACCATGAGGGATTTGGACGTATCCGCGAGCGAGGGATAGTTTTCCCATCCGCTCAGCGTGTCCTGCACGGTCTTCTGGATCGCCGGATCGACGGTCGTATAGATCTGATATCCGCTCGTACGCAGTTCGTTTTCCACCGCGCTGCGATTGGCGGAGGTGTTGCTCAGTCCGCGTTTTTCAAGCAGATGCGTCACGACGTCACTGATGGCATATTCGACAAAATAGGCCATGTCGTACATCTGCTTCTGCTCGCTGACTTCCACGATCGCGACCTGCTCCGTCAGCGCCGCGTTATACTGCTCCTTTGTGATAAACCCTGCCTGATACATCCGCGAGAGCACCTGATTTGTGCGCTCGTCGGTAACCTCCATCTTGTCGCGCTGATACATGTTCCTGCGCGGATCATATCGATACGGCGCCTGCGTGAGTCCCGCGAGCATCGCGCATTCGCGTACGGTCAGCTCGGAAAGTTCCTTGCCGAAATAATCCTTCGCGCCGCTCTTGACGCCATAGTTGCTCTCGCCGAGATCGACGTCGTTGAGGTATGCTTCCAGGATTGTGTCCTTGTCGATCAGTGTCTCCAACTCCAGCGCGAGATACGCCTCCTGAATCTTTCGCTTATAGTTTCTCTGCGCGCCAAGGACTTTATTCTTGATCAGCTGCTGCGTGATCGTACTGCCGCCGGAGGAGTTGCTGTTGCCGAGGATCTCCAGCGCGGCGGAAAACAATCGCTTGAAGTCTACGCCGCTGTGTTTATAAAAGCGGACGTCCTCCACGGAGATGAACGCATTTTTCAGCATGTCGGGAATGTTTTCGATGTCCACCCAATCGCGGTATTCCACATCCGCAATCGAGCTGATGAGGTTTCCGTTCATGTCGTAAAGATAGCTGGTATAGTCCGAGATGGTCAGCTGCGCGACGTCGAGCGTCGGCGTCGTCTCCACGTACGCCTTCACGATGCCGAGCACGAGTCCCATGCCGATGAAGCCCACAACAATAAACGCCAGCACGGTCATCTTCAGCGACGTAAACACAACGCCGAGCAAAAATGAGTGCGGCTTCTTTCGCTCCGTGAAGAGCGGCTGATTTTCTTCCTGTGTCTGCTTGGATCTTGCGGTGTCGTTCTGTTCCAGT
Organism: uncultured Christensenella sp.; assembly: GCA_964409605.1. Classification (GTDB taxonomy): domain Bacteria; phylum Bacillota; class Clostridia; order Christensenellales; family CAG-138; genus UBA7703. The sequence goes on from CAYPEV010000062.1 coordinate 10,350, forward strand.
CGAAAGAACGGATTGCTGTTTGTCATCAATTATTTCACCTTATCAGAAGTCGTGGCTATTATAGCATAGCGCGACATTGGCTTGCATGAATGCCGCAAAAAGTTCATACTTTCCGGTGTTTTGACTGCATAAACGCTCGTTTTTCGCAGAATTCTCCTGGACTCTGTCCGTGTTTTCAGGCGCATGCGCTTCTTTTTTTGCTGGAGGCGGGCTCCCCCGCGCCGCGAAAAACATTGCCCGAATTCTGAAATTGAGTCTTTACAAACTTCCGGCTTTCCACTATAATAGCACTTGCGTCTCGGGGCTTTAGCGAAGTTGGCTATCGCGCTACACTGGCAGTGTAGAGATCACCGGTTCGAATCCGGTAAGCTCCACCAAACGAGAAAACGTCCCGATTCGGGGCGTTTTTTTTGCACTTCTTCCTGTCTGTATTTTCCCCCTATCCGGAAAGGACGGTTTACATGCATTCGATTCAGCTTGAGTTTACTGAGCTCCTTCGCGCCTTACGGCAGCAGCAATCGATCCGCGCAATCGGAAAAGCCGGCGGAAGCGCGCTGCCGGACGATGGATTCAGCGACATAGACCTGTTCCTGTTCTACCCGCAAATCCCTGCGCGAACCGAGCGCGAGGAGCTGCTTCGTCCGCTCGAGTGCAAGATTGCCGTTTCAAGCTATGGCGAAATTGAGCATCCGCATTGGGGTCTGGTCGATTCCGTCCTGATCGGCAAGCAGGAAATCTACCTGATGTATTTCACGCAGGACGCGTTTCAATCGTCTGTCGCCTCCATTTTGCGCGGCGAGCGAACCGAACGCGAGGAGAACTATTTTTATCCAACCGGACGGCTTGCGTCCGTTCAAGGTTTGTATGCGTTTCACGATCCGGATGAGTTTCTCGCGCGGTTGAAAAGCGAATGCTCAGCCTACCCCGATGCGCTGCAAGAAGCCATTCTATCCCGATGTCTGCCAAAGATCGACGATGCGGAAGATTTTCAACGGGCGATACGCCGCAAAGACGTTCTCTTCTATCATGCGACGCTCGACCTCGCGCTGGATCGCTTTCTGCAGGCGTTGTTTGCCTTTAACCGTGTCTTCTTTCCGAGCCGGAAGCGTTCATTCGACTTCATACGGCGCTTTGCCGTCAAGCCGCGTGATTGCGCGGCGCGGCTGGAACGAATTCTTTCGCTCGGAGCAGACGGGGATACACTCGACGCTTCCTATCGGCTCTGGCATGAATTATGCGTGGAACTGTTGAATATCATTGAATAAATTATCGTTATAA
>CAYPEV010000063.1:0-11414 GCA_964409605.1 uncultured Christensenella sp.
AGTCCGGCTCCACATCGGCAAACACGGGCGTCATGCCGCAGCGAACGATTGCGTGTGTGGTGGAGATAAACGTAAAGGGAGTGGTGATGATCTCGCCCGGCGCGAGGTTCAGGGCCTGGATGGCGCATTCCAGCGCGAGATGCCCGTTGGTAAAGAGGCGCAGACAGGGCGTTTGCAGCTTCTCTTTCAGCGCGGATTCCAGCTTTTTGTGCTGCTCGCCGCCGTTTGTGAGATAGTGCGAGGAGAAGATTTCGCGAACAAGCTGCTCATATTCTTCCACCGGCGGCAGCGACGGGCGCGTGACCAGAATCGGCGGGTCTTTTTTCTGCATAGTTCTCCTTTTTGCCGCTTTGCGGCGGGAATATCGGATAGAACGTATTTTAAACTTTTTTATATGCAAAAGCAAATCGCTGGGTACTCGATGATTGCTGCGCCTTCGACCAGGTATTGCAGCTTGACGATATCTGCAAAAAATCTTTCTAAATTTCTTTATTTTGTCTTCATAACAACTTACTCTATGACCTCTACGCCTTCGAGCAGGTATCGCGTCCTGATGATATCTGCAAAAAATCTTTCTAAATTTCTTTATTTTGTCTTAAGACAACTTACTCTATGACCTCTACGCCTTCGACCAGGTATCGCATCTTGATGATGTCAGCTGGCGCCGCGTCGCTGTGCGCGGGAATCCGCACGATCCCCTCGTTGTCCGTCACAGGCCCGTGAAAGGGGTTATACAGGTTTCGCGCCATGCTGCCGCGAAGATAGCGAATCAGATTATTCGGGGTCCCGCTCGACCAGCTGCCGAGGCGCACATCCACCACGCCGCCGCCAAGCCCCCACCAGAAGCTGACGATCGGGGATTCCTCCCGATCCATACCCAGCAGCGTGCTGAGGCTTCCGTTGAGATAGCTTTTCACGATTGCGGTGTAGAACCGCTCCCAGTTCCAGTCCGGCGCCGCGAGATACCGCAGCGGTTTGCCCGTTGGATCGACGCTGATGAGCGCGGTAAACACGCCGTACGGCAGCTCCGCAACCGTGAGCGCAGCGTAATGCGGCGTCAAAACGGTGTCCGCGCCGAGACCGGCCGCAATTCTGACCCCCAGCTCACAGGTTTCCATCCGCTTCGGATCGACATCCCGCGTGACCATCAGCACGCGCGCGTCGGGACGGACGGAGCGCACGCCGACGGCGAACGCGTTGATATCCGAGGTGAAACGCGCGTAGTTCAGCTTCGGGGTAACGTAGGCCACCGTGCCCGTCTTCGTGTGCTGCCCCGCCGCGACGCCGCAGAGGAACACCGCCTCATAATACCGCCCGAAGTAGGTGTGCAGGCGATAGTGATGCTGCATGCGGGAGTAGACAAGCGTCAGGCAGTTCGGGTGCTCCAGCGCGAAGCGCAGCACGGGATTCATCAGCGACGGCGTGGTGACAAACAGCAGTCCCGCGTCGCCCGCCTCGGCGGCGAGCTGGTCATATGCATCGTCGCGGTCCTGTAAATCCAGCGCGCGGGAATCGACCTTTTCGCCGAGCTCCGCCTGCATGGCGAGGCGTCCCTGCTCATGCGCGCCGAGCCAATTGTTTTGCGCGCGTTCACCCGCATAGGCGAAGACAACCTTCGGGTTGCGGTGGACCGGCAGCAGCCGCGTGAAAAACGTAGGTTCCGCGGCCTCTGCTTCCTCCTCCTGCACCACGCGCGGCGAAGGCGGATGTTCCAGAATATCCAGCTGCGGTTTGAGCGTGAGGATCCGTGCGGTGAGCTCTTCCGGCAGGATGTGCATCGGGAAGCCGTATACATGCAGATATTCCAAAAACGCGTCTCCCAGCGAGAGCGTGCAGCTGGTGTTGAGGTAGACGCTCTCAAAGCGGGTATACAGCGCGTTGTAGTCCGGCTTGTCCTGCGCGGAATCCCGCTCTGCGATCAGCCGCTGCTCGATGCGATAGAGCCGCTCATACTTGCGCGAGTCGGATAGTTCGATATCCGCAAACACGCCCTTTTTACTGTAGGCGAGGAAGGTATAATACCGCTCGATCTCGGGATCGTTCTCGTCCCATTGCGGAATCAGGCGGATGATCTCCGCCTCAAACGAGCTTGCCTCGAAGTATTTCAATACGCTGACGCGCTTGTTGCCCTCCGCAACATAATACTTCCAGAGATATTCGTAAACACGGATCGGGTCACGGATGCCGCTCTGCAGGTGCGCCTCGCAGAGGTTGATCCATTTATAGGCAAACTCCGTATCCGCGCTGAGCAGCGGCATAAAATTATACGCGAAGGAGTTGGCGCGGCTTGCCTGATAGGTACCCACGATGCGGTTGAGCGAGATGGGGCGCATCGGCTGGTCGACGACCGCGAGTACGCCGTTTTCCTCCCGGCGCGCGTGGATGACGGGCAGAAGCCCGCTCTCGCCGCGTGCGCGCCGCAGGGCGAACTCCTTTTGTCCGCGTTTTCGCGCGCGGTCGTATTCTTCGTTGGCGTTGAGGTTTTGGCTCATTCTGTTCCCTCCGGGATATAGGACGGATGATCGTTCCACGTTGTTCTATTGGGCGGTTTTACTCCGGATCCGGAAACTCCATGTCGAGCAGATAATAATTATAGGTGTTGACGATGGTCGTTTCGTTATATTGCAGGATGCGTTTGGAACCGATGGAATAGGTCAGGTGCTGGTGGCCGTGCAGATGATAGCGCGGTTTATATTTGTCGATCAGCTTAACAAACGTTTCAAATCCCTCGTGAAAGCGGTCGTCTCCGTCTCCGAGCCCCGCGGCGGGCGCATGGGTGACCAGTACGTCGAATCCCTTTCTCAGCGAGAGCGCGAGCGTCGCTTTGAGCACGCGGAGGTTCATCTCCCGCTCGGAATAGTGGTTCGGCGCGGGCCGCTCGCTCTTGCAGCCGCCGAAGCCGACAAAGCGCACGCCCTTGATCACGACGGGTTTCTCCTCCAGGTCGATGCAGCCCTCCGGTGGGTTCTGTTCATAGCGCGCGTCGTGGTTGCCGCGCACGAACAGGAGCGGCGCGGGGATCATCGTCACGAGGAACGAAAGATATTCCGGCTTGAGATCGCCGCAGGAGATGATGACGTCCACGCCCGCGAAGATCTTCGCGTCGAAGAAGTCCCAGATGTATTCGCTTTCATGATCGGAGAGAACCAGCGCTTTCAGTTTCATGGGTGTTTGTATGTTTCCGTTTCTGGTTGTGAGATGCGGCCTCGATCTAGAACGGCGGATGGCGCCGCAGCGTTCCTGAAGCAGCCGAGGCCTGCCGCGCGCGGCACAAAAGGAAGGGTTATAGTATTACGATACACGCTCTTTCGGTTTCTGTAAAGCGCGGGCAGGCCGGGAACACGAACAAAAACCCGCCCGCTTTGATTGCGGGCGGGTTGCGTTTGTGGGTGCAAGCCGTGCTGTAGCGGGGAAATCGTTGCGGTGCGTCAGGCGTGATAGAGCTTTTTCAGCGCGCTCATGCCGTGGAGAATACAGAGGCGGACGTTTTGTGCGCTGGCTTCCGCATCGTGCATTTCAAGAGCGTGCACGAGCGCCTCATGGAGCTTGGCGGACTTTGGGATATCCGGCGCCAGTGTCAGGTGCTGCCGCATCAGGCGCAAGATCGTTCCCTCAAAGCTCTTGAACGTCATGGCATAGACGGCGTTGCCGGAATACTGCGTCAGAAGATAGTGAAAGCGGCAGAGCGGCTCCGCAGCATCCAGCGGATGGGCCACGTTTTTGATGCACTGCGAAAGCACGCGGAGCGTCTCGATCTCATCCGTCGAGGCATGCATGCTCGCAAGACGCGCGCATTCGCTCTCGATCAATACGCGCAGATCCACCAGGTTGCAGAACAACGGGTAATCCAGCCGGAAGCTGTCGCAGTTCATCAGCGCGCTGAGCACCTGCAAGGTGCCGTTCTTCTTATAGTCGGCGATGATGCTGCCCTGGCGCGGGATGATGCGGATAAAGCCCTGGTTCGCCAATTCCAGAATGCCGGTGTTGACAAGCGAGCGGCTCACGCCGAGTTCCTGCGCAAGTTCCCGCTCCGGCGGCAGCTGCTGACCGATCTGATATTCTCCGGAGAATATCTTCTGCTGCATCGCGTGGACAAACGACTTTTTAAGGCCTTCTTGTTTCATTGTTCTGTTAACCGTTTGGCTTCCTTCCTGATTCGCTGGAAGCGGTGGTGCGGTTTCCGTGCTCGCACAGAAAACACCCCGCGCCGCAAGGTATCTATACAGGCAAGCGCATCGTTCGCGCTTGTGGGGAAGCGAATGGGCGGACCGTCAGCGCAGCAGCGCGATGGTCAGGCAGATGCAAACCTGCCCGAGGTAATAGAGCGAGAGGTTCAGCGCCCGAAAAGCGGGATATGGCCGCTTCCCGAACTGATGAAGCACCAGCAGGACATCGCTCGCGGCAAAGAGCAGGGCGCCCGCGGCGAAGACCGCGCGGCCCGCATTCCGCGGCTCGAACACAAAGAGCGTAACCGCCGCGGCTGCCATGAGAAACACGACGCAGAGATAGACGATGCCAAATGTCTTGATCGCGCCTGCAACCTCCACGCGGGAGAGCACAAAGCGGATCAGAAAAAACGAAACGAGCGCAGACGCGGGCAGCGCGTAGAACAGCGCCTGCGGCGCCTCAGCAATCAGCGCGGCGAGATAGGCAACGTGCCCGAGCAGGAACGCGGCGATGCCGCAGAGAAAGATCGGCCGCGCGTGTTCGGTGAGCAGAAAGCGAAGGTTGAGGCAAACATCACCTACTGCGCCAAACATCAGCCCGAGTACGATCAAACGCGCAAACGAAGGATTGCCGGAGCGCGAGAACGCCAGAACGCCCGCAAGCACAAAGAGCAGCGAAGCGCCGCCCTTGAGCAAGAGCGCCGCGAGCATACGCTTGCGATACTCCTGAACGATGAAAACAGCCTCCAGCGCGCAGCCAAGCAGCAGCAGCGAAACAAGAGATGCTATCATCGTTGCCGGATCCCTTCCCGGACGGCTTATGCAGCCGTTGAACGACTGCATAAATGCGATCCGTAAAATGTGCCTGTGTAACAGATTATAACAGTCTTTGCGTATCGATTCAAGCGAAAACAGTTGATTTTGGGCACTTTTGTGTGCAAGATGCTCAATTTTGACCGGAAAGAAGATAGAAAACGATCTCATGAAATTCAATCGGATCGTATATTATGTTATTTTATACGCAAAAACACACATATTATGTCGTGTGCAGTTGGCTTCGAATGGTTTCTTTCTGTTTTCAACATATGACATTTTGTGTCCGCTGTAAAGAGTTTTTCCGCGCATTCCTCAAAAAATAGCGCAAAAACGTAAAAAAGCCTCCCGAAACATGTTCGGGAGGCGCGGATCCGGCTCTTCGCCCTGAAGATTTGAAGGCTTACAGCGTCGCTTTCCAGAGACCGTGGAGATTGCAGTATTCGTAGGCTGCGATGACTTTCGCGCCGCCGAGCGCAAACACGGCTTCGGGTTTGCCGCCGATGGCGAGGCACTTGCGCATGCCGCCGTCGTCGGTCTGCAGATAGATCCACGCGATGTGGTGCTCCTCCAGCATGGGATGATCAATGCTGCCGACATGCACGGTGCAGGTGTCGCCTTCGACCTTGATGACGGGGACGTGCTTTTCCTGGCTTGCGTCGACGCTGCCGGGGATGAGCTCGGTCATGTGCTGGCCGCAGCAGCTCATGGGTGCGCCGGAAGCGTGAATCATGCCAACAAGGTTGCCGCAGATTTCGCAGCGGAAGAAACGGGTTTCACAAGTCATGATAAAGTTCCTCCTTGATCTTTTTTTGTTTGTGTAAGAGGGAAATGCCCTGCCCGCGGCTTACGCCGCAAGGGCGCCGGCGATACAAAAGTTTTTGCGCGGCCGGGAGCGCCGCACGCGTTTGAAAGAGTGTATCATGTATGATACACCGAATCCGTAACAATGTCACTATATAATAATAATTCCTGTTAGCGACATATATACGAGTTAATACTATTATACGAAGTTAAGGGAGAAAATGCCAGTCAAACCGAAAAAGTTTGAAAAAACGAACGAGATTCGCCGTTTTCCGGCAGCAAACAGCGGCATTTTACTTCGGGAAACCGAATGTTTGCGAAAATTTCAACACACAACGGCATAAAACAGGGTATAATCAGTCAAGAGATCATTCGGGAGGGACCGTATGGGACTAGACACATATCTGCCGATCTGGAAACAACTCACGAAGGAAGACCAGCAGGCGCTGGAAAACGCCGCCGTGTTTCGCAGTGTGCCGAAAGGGACGATCATACACAACGGTTCGGCGGACTGCATCGGCGTGCTCGTGATCAAAGGCGGCCAGCTCAGGTCCTATATCGTTTCCGACGAGGGCAAGGAAGTGACGCTCTACCGCCTGCTGGAGCGGGATATCTGCCTGTTCTCTGCGGCGTGCATGATGTCCAGCATCCGTTTTGAGGTCACGATTGAAACCGAGAAGGACTCCGACGTGTGGCTGATCCAAACCGAAGCATATCACGCCGTCATGGAACGCAGCGCGCCGCTCGCGAACTATACCTGCCAGGTGCTGGCCTCGCGTTTTTCCGAGGTGATGTGGCTGATGGATCAGATCCTCTTCAAGCGCTTTGACGCGCGCCTCGCCACGTTTTTGCTGGAAGAGAGCACGATTGAGGACTGCGACACGCTGGAGATCACCCACGAGAAGATCGCAAACCACATGGGTACCGCACGCGAAGTGGTTACCCGAATGCTCAAGTATTTTCAGGAAGAAGGCATGGTTACGCTCACGCGCGGCGGGGTGACCATCGTTGACCGCTGCAAGCTCGACGCTAAGGCGGGTTAACTCATTTTTTCATATCTGATGCAGTGAAAGGGCAAGGCACAAGGCCTTGCCCTTTCGCCGCAAAGCGCCGTCCGGGTGGAGCCGGACGGCGCTTGTTGCGTTGTTTGCAGTTTTTCCTTACGGGATCAAGGAGAGAATTTGGGGTTTGGGACGGGCGCCCGCGGTCTGGTTGACCACTTTGCCGTCCTTCATGACGATGAGCGTGGGGATGCTCATGACGCCAAACTTGGCAGCGAGCTCAGGCTGTTCGTCGACATTCACTTTGCCGACCTTGAGGTCTGCGCGCTCGTTTGCGATCTCGTCAATGATGGGAGAAACCATGCGGCACGGGCCGCACCAGCTTGCCCAGAAATCGAGGAGTACGGGTTTCGTTTCTTTTAAAACTTCTGCATCGAAGTTGTCCTTCGTGATGATCTTGACGGACATTGTCTTTGCTCCTTTGCTGTTGATAGTATAATTGTATGAAAATCGACACATGGATACAGTGACTATGTTACACTAAAAACACGCGGAAAAACAGGTGTTTTTTGCGCGATTGAGAAACCATCACGCGGAGGAAACGCATTCATGAAAGTCGTGATTCTCTTTGGCGCCTATGCTGCGGGCAAGACCGCAGTCGCGAAAAAACTCTGCGAAAACACGGGCATGTCGCTCTATCAAAACTGTGTGAATTTCGATGCCCTTTCTCAATTGTTTCAATACTCAAACGAAATACGAAACAACCTGTCCGATCGTCTGAGAAAAACGGTGCTGCAGACGTATCTGATCACGGCGGAGACGGGGCTCGTCATTCCGTACCTTTGGTGCTTTGACTGGAAGAGCGGATTTGACGATGTGCAGGCGATCGAGTCCGCGTGCCGGCAAGCGGGCGCAAAGGTTTGCTATGCGGAGCTGGTTGCGGACGAAGAGACGCGCCGCCAGCGAAACCGCGAGAAGATGGCCGCGGAAAACGGAGGCGCTGCGCCCGATCCGGCGCTCTGCAACGGGGATTTTTTCAGGAACAACGAAGAATTTCGCTTTGTGTCCCTGCCCGGCGAGCTCATGGGGAAACATCATTTCCGGCTGGATAACACCCTCCTTTCTCCGGAGGAAGCGGCGCAAAGGATCCGGGCGGCCTTTGACCTGTGAGCGCGCATATTCGTTTTTATGCACTTTAACGCGTTAAAACAGCGCACAGAAAAAGCCATGAATCGGCGAAATTCCGGCGGAGCGAATTTTTTTGATCTGTATTGACGTGGATGATTATGCAGGATAGACTTGGTTTATCCGAAGAAATGCACAGTTGATACGGAGAAAACGATATGATCGAACTGAACGGCGCAACGCTGACCATCGAAGAGGTCGTCCGCGTGACGCGCGCGCGCGAACAGGCCGCGATCCCGCAGGAGGCGCGCGCCGCCATCGACCACTCCCGCGCGCACGTCGAGGCGATGCTCAAGAGCGGCGTCGCGGTCTATGGCCTGACCACCGGCTTTGGCAAGTTTTCCGAGCGGCGGATTGCGGACGAGGATGCGGCGGAGCTCCAGCGGAACCTGATCGTCAGCCACGCCTGCGGTACGGGCGAGCCGCTGCCGACGGATGTCGTGCGCGGCGTGATGCTCCTCCGGCTCAACGCGCTGGCGAGCGGATTCTCCGGCATCCGGCTGTCCACGATGGAGACGCTGCTTTCGATGCTCAACCGCGGCGTACACCCCGTGATTCCCGAAAAAGGCAGCCTCGGCGCGAGCGGAGACCTCGTACCGCTGGCGCATATGGTGCTGCCGATGATCGGGCTGGGTCAGGCGGAGTTTGGCGGCGAAATCCTGCCCGGCGCGGAAGCGATGCGCAGGGCGGGCATCGAACCCGTCCAGCTCGCGGCAAAGGAAGGCCTCGCGCTGATCAACGGCACGCAGGTGATGACCGCCATCGGCGCGCTCTGCGTCCATGACGCGGCGCAGCTGGCGAAAAGCGCGGATATCATCGCGTCGCTGACCTGCGAGGCGCAGGGCTGCATCACGAGCGCGTTTGACGCGCGGGTGCACCTGCTGCGCGGGCACGCGGGCCAGATGGACTGCGCGGAGAACCTGCGTGCGCTGCTCGCGGGGAGCCGGCTTTCCGGTGAGACGCGCCCGGGCAAGGTGCAGGACGCGTATTCGATCCGCTGCATCCCGCAGATCCACGGCGCGAGCCGGGACGCGATCTGCTATGTCTATGACGCGGTCAGCCGCGAGATCAACGCGGTCACCGACAATCCCCTGATCTTCCCGCAGGAAGGCGACGTCATCTCCGGCGGGAACTTCCACGGGCAGCCGATGGCGCTCGCGTTCGATTTTCTCGCGATCGCACTGGCGGAGTATGCCAACGTTTCCGAGCGGCGGACGGAGCGGCTCGTCAACCCCGCGCTGAACAATGGCCTGCCCGCGTTTCTCGCGCCGAACGGCGGCTTAAACAGCGGGTTTATGATCGCGCAATACGCGGCGGCGGCGCTGGTTTCGGAGAACAAGGTGCTCGCGCATCCCGCGAGCGTGGATTCCATCCCGTCATCCGCGAACCAGGAAGATCATGTCAGTATGGGTACCATCGCGGCGCGAAAGGCTGCGGAGATCCTCAAAAACACGCAGCGCGCGCTCGCCATCGAGCTCTTCGCGGCGGGACAGGCCGTCGGCATGATCGGGCAGGAGAAGCTCTCTCCCGCGACACGCGCGGCGTTTTCACTGCTGCGGGAAGAGGTGCCGCAGCTCGAGCGGGACGTCGTGATGTATGAACAGATGGCAAAATGCGAGCGCATCGTGATGGATCAGCGGTTGATTCCCGCTGTGGAGTCCGTCACGGGCGCGCTGAACTGATCATAGGAGGTGGCGGCGATGAGAAGCGAAGACGAAAAAAGGGAGACCATCCGGCTTTCCGGCGAGCTGCCGGATATGCCGGCATTCGACCCGTCCAGGCGCCGCGCGCCGGACCGCGGCTTTCGCCTGAGCCCCGCGCAGACGCGCCAGGCGCTCAAGAACGCACTGCGCTATGTGCCGGAGTCGCTCCACGAAACCCTCGCGCCGGAGTTTTTGCACGAACTCAAAACGCGCGGGCGGATCTATGCCTATCGCTATCGTCCCACCGGGCGCATCTACGGCAAGCCCATCGGCGAATATAAGGGAAACTGCCTCGCAGGGCGCGCGCTGCAGGTGATGATCGACAACAATCTCGATTTTGACGTGGCGCTGTATCCTTATGAGCTCGTCACCTATGGCGAGACGGGGCAGGTTTGCCAGAACTGGCTGCAATATCGGCTCATCAAGCGATATCTCGAAGCATTGACCGACGAGCAGACGCTGGTGCTGGAATCCGGTCATCCTGTGGGGCTCTTCCCGAGCAAGCCCACGGCGCCGCGCGTGATCCTCACCAACGCGCTCATGGTCGGCATGTTTGATAACCCCGACGACTGGGAGATCGCGGAGCAGATGGGCGTCGCCAACTATGGGCAGATGACCGCCGGCGGCTGGATGTACATCGGCCCGCAGGGCATCGTCCACGGCACGTTTAACACCATCCTCGGCGCGGGGCGGACGTATCTCGGCGTCGCGCCGGAGGGCGACCTTGCGGGGAAGGTGTTCGTCTCCTCCGGACTCGGCGGCATGAGCGGCGCGCAGCCGAAGGCCGCGACCATCGCGGGCGCGGTCGGGTTATTCGCGGAGGTGGATTTTTCCCGCATCAAAACCCGCCTCGATCAGGGCTGGGTCAACCTGATGTCGGATGATCTCTCGGAGGTCTTCTCCCGCGCGGAGCAGGCGCGCGCGGCGGGCGAACGCATCTCGATCGCCTACCACGGCAACATCGTCGATCTGCTGGAAGCCGCCATCGAACGCGGGTTTATGATCGATCTGCTGAGCGACCAGACCTCCTGCCACAACGCCTACAACGGCGGATATTGCCCTGCCGGGCTTACGTTTGAAGAGCGCACGGAGCTATTGCACCGCGACCGCGCGGCGTTTCAAGCGCGGGTGGACGAATCCCTCCGGCGGCACTATGCGGCAATCGCCGCGCTGAGCGCGCGCGGCACGCGCTTCTTTGATTACGGCAATTCCTTCCTCAAGGCGGTGTTCGACGCGGGCGTGACCGAGGTTTCAAAAAACGGCACGGACGCGAAGGACGGCTTTGTCTTTCCCTCCTATGTGGAGGATATCATGGGGCCGCTCCTGTTCGACTATGGCTACGGCCCGTTCCGCTGGGTGTGCCTTTCCGGCGACCACGAGGATTTGAAAAAGACCGACCGCGCGGCGATGGACTGCATCGACCCCGCGCGCTGCTGGCAGGACCGGGACAACCACGCCTGGATTCGCGACGCGGAAGCAAACCGGCTCGTCGTCGGCACCGAGGCGCGGATTCTGTATCAGGATGAAGAGGGCAGGCGCAGGATTGCGCTCCGTTTCAACGAGATGGTGCGGCGCGGCGAGATTGGCCTCGTGATGCTGGGGCGGGACCACCACGACGTCTCCGGCACGGACTCGCCCTTTCGCGAGACGGCGAACATCAAGGACGGCAGTAACGTCATGGCGGATATGGCGGTGCAGTGCTTCGCGGGCAACGCTGCGCGCGGCATGACGCTCTGCGCGCT
>CAYPEV010000064.1:0-11350 GCA_964409605.1 uncultured Christensenella sp.
CGCTCGGCGCATAGCCGATGCCGAAGCGCTTGACCGCGTCGCTGCTGATGCCGCGCTTCTTCAGGTAAGCGCGTCCTGCGGCGCCGCCCTCGCCCAGCAGGGTCTCCATATAAAACCGCGCCGCAAGCTGGCAAGCCTCCGCGAGGCGCTCCCGCTTTGCGCGCTCCTGCATCATCGCAGCGTCGTTGACCTCCTTCGGCATGGCAAGCCCCGCGCGCGAGGCGAGGTGCTCCACCGCCTCGTGGAACGTCATGTACTCCACGTCCATGATGAACTGGATCACCGAGCCGCCGATATGGCAGCCGAAGCAGTAGTAGAGCTGTTTATCGGGTGAGACGGAAAAAGAAGCGGTCTTCTCGCCGTGTACCGGGCATAGGCCCCACAGCCTGCGCCCTTTGGGCTTCAATTCGGTGTAGGAAGAGACGACTGTGACGATATCGCTCTTGCTGAGCAGTTCGTTCATCCAATGATCGGGATATGCCATTTGCCGTCCTTTCCGCAAGAATCGGAAGGTGTACTCTTCCGTTCGCAAGTTTCGCTGTCACGTTGCAGCCAAAGCGCAGATTCCGAACTTTTTCCCTAGAATCTTGTTTCGACCAGATTAGTATTCGACCAAGCTGCGCCGTTTCCTGCAAAAATGCACGAATTCTTTTTGCCTCTGGAGCGCAATGCCGTCACGTCGTCAGGTCCATCCACGATTTTGGAACAAATATACGCATGTACTCCGAAATCGCGTAGTTGTCCGTCATGCCGGCGATATAGTCCGCCACCGCGCGTTCCTTGCCATCCGTCTCCAGATATTTCGCATACTCGCCCGTGAGCAGATGGATGTGTGAGAGATAGTATTGAAACAGTTCGTAGATGACGCGCTTCGCTTTTTCTTCCTCGCTCTTTGCCTTGGGGTTTTTGTAGACGTTTTCAAACATAAAATCCCGAAGCAGATCAAACTGCGCATACATGGCGTCGCTCATCTTTACGAAAGGCTTTCCCGCGCTTTGGGATGTGACGTCCAGAATCATGTTGTTGATGCGCTTGCCGTGTGAGTCTCCTAAAACGCGGACGCATTCGCGAGGCAGGTCGTTCTCAAAGAGCACACCCGCGCGAATCGCGTCGTCGATATCGTGGTTGATATAGGCGATGCGGTCGGCGAGAGACACGACATAGCCCTCTAGCGTAACGGGCTTTCCGCTCTTCTTGTGGTTGAGTATGCCGTCGCGCACCTCAAACGTCAGGTTCAGGCCTTCGCCGTCGTTCTCAAGCTTTTCGACGACGCGGAGACTCTGCACGTTGTGCTCAAACCCGTCCGGAAGCAATTCATTCAGCACATCCTCGCCGGAGTGTCCAAACGGCGTATGTCCCAGGTCGTGACCCATCGAGATCGCCTCGGTGAGATCTTCATTGAGCCGCAGCGCGCGGGAAATCGTCCGCGCGATCTGGGATACCTCCAGCGTGTGCGTCAGCCGCGTGCGGTAATGATCGCCCTGCGGTGAGAGAAACACCTGCGTCTTATGCTTCAATCTGCGAAAGGATTTACTGTGTAAAATGCGATCGCGGTCGCGGATGAATTCCGTACGGATCTGGCAGGGTTCGATCTGCGTTTCCCGCCCGCGCGTGTTTTTCGAGAGCATGGCGTAGGGCGAGAGCGTCTCCGCCTCAAGGCGTTCATAATACTGCCTGGGGTTTTCCTGTGTCATGTGGCGGTATCCTCCGTTTCCAGCTATAGATATTCGCCGCCGAACGTGTTTTTCCTTGTTTCAGGCTCCTTTTCAAGCAGAAAAAAGCCCCGCCCGTTTTACGGGGCAGGGCTGTCAGTGTTACGTTAAGCGGAGGCGTTACTCGTCTTCTTTGTCATCACCGGGGATTTCGAACTCAATGGTCTCGTTGCAATTCGGGCAGATCAGGCCATCGTCGCTGTCGATCATATCCTCGTCGAAATAGACGGTCTCGCCGCAGTGCGGGCAGACGACCTCGATGAAATCGTCCTCGTCCAGCTCGCCGTCGTATTCTTCGTCGATGGCGGTCTCGATGTCGTCCAGCTCGTCGTAAATGCCGTCGATGCAATCCGAGAGATCGTCGATGCTCTCGTCCTGTTCCTCCAGCGCTTCCGCGATTGCGCCGAGCGTATCGATGATGCCGCGCAGAACCTTATCCGTGCCTTCATCCTTGAGCTTCAGGCCGTCGGCCAGCCCATCGAGATACGCAACCTTTTCAGAGATGAAACTCATAGATTTCCTCGTCTTTCCGTTCGTTTCCGAACTGGTCTTGATCCGGTCGCGGATCGGTTATACGCGCTCCATGTACTCGCCCGTGCGGGTGTCTACGCGGATGCGGTCGCCTTCGTTGACAAACAGCGGAACGTTGAGCGTATAGCCGGTTTCCAGCGTCGCGGGCTTTGTCGTGCCCGTCGCGGTGTCGCCGCGCACGCCGGGTTCGGAATGCGTGATGAGCAGCTCGACAAAGTTCGGCGCTTCGACGGAGAACGGCGCGCCCTTGAAGAAGCGGATCTTCACGTTCTGGTTTTCTACGATAAACGCGATGGCGTCTTCCACCTGGTCGTGGTTGAGTGGCAGCTGCTCGTAGCTCTCGACGTCCATGAAATAATACAGGCCGCCGTCTTCATAGAGATACTGCATTTCTTTCGTCTCGATGTGCGCCGGCGGATATTTGTCCGTCGGGTTAAACGTACGCTCCAGCACCGCGCCGGTCATGACGTTCTTCAGGCGGGTACGCACAAAAGCCGCGCCCTTGCCGGGTTTTACATGCTGAAAATCGGTAATCTGCCAGACATTCCCGTCGATCTCGAGGGTCATGCCCTTTCTGAATTCACCTGCACTGATCATATGGTTGTTTCCTCCGTTATTCTGTTACTCTTGCGGATCGCTGTATTATCTTCAGCATGCGTCATGCTAAATCATCTGTTTCTGCGGGATGGCGTCCCGCCCTGCGTAACGTCTTTTCAGATCGTGATGAGCTCTTTTGTCAGGCTCGTGAGGTTGAGATGCCCTTCCGGCGTGACCACGCAGCAATCCTCTATACGTACGCCGCATTTGCCGTCGACATAGATGCCCGGCTCAATCGTGATGATCATCCCGCTCAAAAGCGTGTCTTCGCTCCGGGACGAAGCATACGGCGGCTCATGAATCTGCAAACCAACTCCGTGTCCGAGGCCATGGCCAAAGTTCGCACCATACCCTTTTTGCGTGATATAATCGCGCGCGACCGCATCCAGCGCCTTGGCGGTGATGCCGCTCTTGAGGGCGTCCAGCGCCATCTGCTGCGCGGCTTTTACGATTTCATAGATTTCTCTGCTCTGTTCGTCAATCTTGCCGATGGCAAACGTACGCGTCATATCGGAGTGATAACCGTTGACCATACAACCGAAATCCGCCGTGACGAGCTCGCCAGTCTGCATCTTGCGTTCACCCGGAACCGCGTGCGGCATGGCGCCATTGGGGCCCGCCGCAATAATCGGATCAAACGAGGACGCTTCGCTCCCGTTTTTTGCGCAGACGTAATTCAGTTCCGCAACGGCCTCGCGTTCGGTCATGCCCGCGCCGATGCGGCCGAGCCACTCAAGAAAGCTCTTGTCCGCGATGCGCTGGGCGGCAAGAAGGAATTCGATCTCCCCCTCGCTCTTGATGAGCCGCGGGCGGCTGATTTCGCTGCCAAATGTGACGAGCTGTGCGGGAAGGGTCTCGTAGGTACGGAATTCGGCAACCGTCATTCCGTCTTCCTCAAAACCGACACGCTTGCAGCCATCCGCCGCGAGAAACCCGCGGATTTGGTTGAGCTGTTCTTCACGCCCCGCCTCCACAACCTCGCAAAGGCCCATTGTCTGCGCCTTTGCCTGAATCGTGTAGCGGAAGTCCGTCGCAAGGTAAGTGTGCTTCCCTGTGACGAGATACATGCATTCCGGGCTGGTAAACCCCGAATAGTACCGAATGTTTTCTTTGCTGGTGATCAGCGCCGCATCCAGAGACGATGCGGTAAGACTTTTGCGTAACGCTTCAATTCTATGTTTCATACGGGGTTATTCTACCACAGATGTTTTTTCCGGGCAATAAAAATGATCGGCGTTCCAACCAAGTATATTCATCTGCCCGCTCATGACATGAAAAACTCCGGCGGGTTTCCCCGCCGGAGGATGGAACGCGTCGCGTCAGCTCCAGTATTGCTGAAACTTCTCTACGTTCTGTTCGTGCTCTTCATAGGTCTTTGCGAAAACCAGTTCGCTGGTTTGCTGCGGGTTCTGGTTGCAGAAGTAGAGATAGCCGTCCGCAAGGAACTGCTCGTTGGGATACAGCGCGGCTTCGATCGCGGCTTTTCCGGGATTGCAGACGGGGCCAACGGGCAGTCCTTTGAATTTATACGTGTTATAAAGGGACTCCGTGCCCTGTTCCGTCGCGTTGAAGACATATTTCGTCACGCCGAGCGCATACGAAAGGCTCGCACAGCTTTGCAGCGGCATATCCTGCTTCAAACGGTTGTGGAACACCGCGGACACCTTGGAAAAATCGCCCGCGGCGGCAGCCTCGCGCTCAATCAGCGAAGCCAGCGTAATCACCTGATCCATCGTCATGCCGAGCTGCTGCGCGCGCGCGACGTATTCCTCCGAATATACTTCGTTGAAGCGGTTGAGCATCTTGATCAAGATCGTCTCTACGCTTGCGTCCGCATACACCTCATACGTATCCGGGAAGAGGTATCCTTCCAGCAGGTAGGAGCGCGATGTCGCGTTCTTCGTCGTTCCCGCCTCGGCGATAAACGCAAAGTTTACGAACGATTCGCCCGTCCGCGCCGCAACAAAGAGCTGCTCCTCGTTTGCGATCAATCCTTTTTCCTGCAGCGCTTTTGCGATGTTCTGTATCGTGTATCCTTCCGGAATCGTAAACTTGACCGTCGCTTTTGCCGGGTTTCCTTCGCAGAGCGTTTCAACGATCTGTTTGATGCTCATGTTTTTGCTCAAAACATAGGTGCCTGCTTTGAGGCTGTTCGCCTTGCCGACAAAGTCTACATACACCTTAAACGCCGCCGTGCTGGAGATCAGCCCGTCCTTGTCGTAGCCGCACGCCCCGTAGAGGATCCGCGCGATGCTGCTTGCGGACGAGGATGCGGGAATCGTAACCTCGATCGGCGTGGCGTCGCTTTTGTCCACCGGTTCGATATATTTGGACAAAACATAGTTTACCGTCGTCCGCGCGAGAAAGAACACGACGACGAGGCTGATGAGCATCACGACCGCCGGGCGGACGTTCAGCCAGAGTCTGCGCAGGCGCTTTTGTTTTCTCGTGAATCGTTTTTCCGGTCTTTCATTCATAGGCTTTTTTCAAAATCTCCGTTTGTTGTCCGCGCAGGCGGTTTTTTGATGCTTTGCGCGTCTTACGCTTCAAGCGCTCCCAGATCGATGTCCACCGCTTCGGCGAGAATTTTATACACGTCGCCTACCATACGTTTGAGCCTGAACTCCGCCATCAAATAGGCGGAAGCGTCCGCGTCAAACTGGAGCAGCTCGCCGATCTTCTGCAGCTTCTTGAGCGATTCGCTCTCGCGCTCTCCCGCGATCATTGCGGCTTGTGCCTGAATCTGGAGCTTGTTGTATTCGTCGATCAGGGCGCGTGTCGTCTTATTCTCCAGCGCGCGCGCCTTCACAACGGTGTATGCGCGGTATTCCTCGCTGTTTTTCAGCTCGTTTGCGAGCTGCTTTGCCGTGTCGTATACCATGCTTCCCCCGTCAAATCTCGATGATGATCGGCATGATCATCGGCGTGCGTTTCGTGCGGTTTTTCAGGAAGGTTTTCAGCGAGTTTTTGATGCCCGCCTTGATGTTCGCGTAATCGCTGCGGTCCGCTCCTTCAAACTTTCGCGTTTCTTTGACCAGCAGCGTCTTGATGTCCGCAATCAGTTCCTCACTGTCGCGCATATACACAAACCCGCGGGAGACGATTTCCGGAGCCGCGACCATGCGCCCGGTCTCGCTGTCCAGCGTGAGCACCGCGACCACGAGGCCGTCCTGTGAGAGCGTCTTGCGGTCTTTGAGCACCACGTCGTCGATGTCTCCGATGCCGTCTACCATCACCGCGCCGGAGGTGACGCTCGCGACCTTCTTTCCGCCGCGGTGCGTCAATTCAATGACGTCTCCGCAGTCCGCGATAAACGTGTTTTCTGCCGGAATCCCCATCTCCTGGGCGAGCTTGCCGTGCATCATCAGGTGCCGGTATTCGCCGTGCGCCGGAATGAAAAACTTCGGCTTTGTGAGCTCCATCATGAGCCGGAGCTCCTCGCGGCAGGCATGGCCGGATACATGGACGTCCGCCATGCGGTTATAGATCACCTGCGCGCCTTTTTGATAAAGCTGGTTGATGACGCGAGACACGCCAACCTCATTGCCCGGTATCGCGGACGCGGAGATGATCACCGTGTCCCCTTTTCCGATGTTCAGGCGGTGCGTCGCCGTCGCCATGCGGAACAGCCCGCTCATGGGTTCGCCCTGGCTTCCGGTGGTGATCACGCAGATCTGATCGTCGCGGTAGCGCTTGAGCTGATCGACCTTTACGATGCTCTCCGGCGGGATCTTCAGGTAGCCGAGCCGCATGGCGATCTGCACCACCTGCTCCATGCTCCTGCCCTGGAAGCAGATCACACGGTCGTGGCTGATCGCAACATCCGCAACCTGCTGGATGCGGTAGACGTTGCTCGCGAAGGATGCGACGATGATGCGGCCTTCCGCCACGTCAAAATAGTATTCAAACGTCTTGCCGATCTCGCGCTCGCTCTGCGTGTGCCCGGGGCTTTCGATGTTGGTGCTGTCGCTCAGCAGCGCGAGCACGCCGCGCGCGCCGTAGTGCGCAAAGCGGATGATATCGATCGGCTCGCCGTCGATGGGCGTGAAGTCAACCTTGAAGTCGCCGGTATGGATCACGGTACCGATGGGTGTGTTGATCGCGAGCGCGACGGCTCCCGCGATGGAGTGCCCCGTTTTGATAAACTCCACCTTGAAGCAGCCGAGCTCGACAAAATCGCCGGGCTTCACGACAGAGAGCTTCTTGCTCGATATGCGCGCCTCCTCCAGCTTATGCTCGATGAGCGCGATTGTAAACGCCGTTCCGTAGACGGGTACGTCAAATTCCTTGAGCGCATAGGGCAGCGCGCCGATGTGGTCCTCATGCCCGTGCGTGATCAGAAATCCCTTTAGTTTTGCGCGGTTTTCACGCAGATATGTCATATCCGGTATGACGATGTCGATGCCGGGCATGTCGTCGTCCGGGAAACTGATCCCGCAGTCGACGACGACCATGTCGTTGCCGTATTCAAATACGGTCATGTTTTTCCCGATCTCGCCCATGCCACCGAGCGGTATGATCTTCAATTTGCTTGCCATGTTGTTTTTATCCCCAATTTTCTTCTAATTTACCTTGCGAACTCCCAAATGTGTACCCGCTTCCCAGATCGGGCACTGCTCTGTCTTCATTTTAAGCCGTCCGGAAACACTTTTCCCGCACCCGCGCGGGAAAATGCTCCCGACGACGCACAAAGAAACCGCTTGGCGGCTTTTCTTTACAAAAAGAGTATAGTGTATTTTCTGCCCGCGCACCAATCCTATTTTTGATGTTTCTGCGCGGACATTCGTTTCGTCTTTGTTCTGCTCCTGTGCGGCTGGGTCTGCAGATGCGCGCTCAACCGTAAAAATCGTTCCCGCCGTATGTGCCGTAATAGGTGCGCGAACCCCAAACCTTCTCCGTGGTCGCGCTGCGGAAAGACATCACGTGCGAAGGCAGCAGGCGATTGCCGTTGTTGAGCACGTCGTTTGCATAGCCGATCACGCTGTCGGGAATCGTCTTGGTCAAGAAATCGCTCCGGCCGACCACCGAGAACTGGCTCTTTTGAAACACCACATCATAGACGGAATTCGGCCATTTGCTCGATTCCACGCGGTTGAGGATCACGCAGACCACCGCGCGGTATCCTTCCTCCGACCTGCCGGATTCAAAATACGCAACCCGCGCGGCAAGCAGCACATCCTCTCCGCTGTAGGCGCCGCTGACATTCGGCGGTTCCTGCGCGGAGGTCTGCGTCGGTGTCGCACTCGGCGTTGGCGCAGGCGTTGCCGTCGGCGCGGGCGTAATCACAAAAGTCGTCTCCGGCGCGCTCGTGGGCGTAGCCTTTGGGGTACTGGTCGGTTTACTGGTCGGTTTTGGCGTGCTCGTCGTTTTCGCCGTCGCCTTCGGCTTCTCGGTTGGGTCCGGCTCCTCGGTCGGGGTCGGGCTCGGCGTCGGTACGGGAGACGGCGTCGGCGTCGGTGTCGGCGGCGGCGCGGTCGGAACAGGCGTCGGCGTAAGCGGAATCTCCGGCGTCGGTTCGATGACGTCCAGCACGGTCAGCCGCTGCCCGTCTTCCGTCAGATATGTGCCGTCCTCCTGCAGCGTTCCTTCAAACGGAGAGAGAATGGACATACCGTAGATCGGTTTTTCACCCGCTTCTCCCTCGTGCATGGACACCGTCTGCGGAATCGGCGTCGGCGTTGCGAGCGCAACATTCATCATCTGCACCGCCGCGGCTTGGCACCCGAAGAACATCAGGCAAAGCGCGGCGGCCAGAATGATCGATACCGTTGTTTTCACACGTCGTTTCTGCAAATACCTTCGTTCCTTCAAAAGATAGAATCTGTTTGTAAAATTTGTCCGGGTCTCTTCTGTTTAGAGAATGTATTTGTGGATGTCGTCCTCGTGAAACTCCTCGCCAAGGTGCTCGTCCACATAGTCCGCGTCGATGTTCAGCTCGATCTCGGGGTGCTGCCCGTTGGCGTTGAAGGAGATATCGTCGAGCAGGTTTTCCATCACGGTGTGCAGGCGGCGCGCGCCGATGTTCTCCGTATTCTCGTTGGCCAGATACGCAAATTTCGCGATCTCTTTCAGCGCGTCGGGCGAAAAACTCAGCTTCACCTTGTCTGCGGAGAGCAGGGCGGTATACTGCTTGGTTACCGCGTTCTCCGGCTGCGTCAGGATCTTTTCAAAATCCTCCTGCGTGAGGTCGTCCAGCTTTACGCGGATCGGAAACCGCCCCTGCAGCTCCGGAATCAGATCGCTTACCTTCGCGGTGTGGAACGCTCCCGCCGCGATGAAGAGCATGTAGTCCGTCTTGACGGGGCCGTATTTCGTGGAGACCACGCTTCCTTCGACGATGGGGAGGATATCCCTCTGGACTCCCTCGCGTGAAACGTCGGGGCCGCCGACGCGCTCCGCGCCCGCGATCTTGTCGATCTCGTCGATGAAGATGATGCCGTCCTGCTCCGCGCGCTGCAAAGCCTCGCGGTGCACGTCGTCCATGTCGATGCGTTTCTCGCTCTCCTGCTGGACGATCACGCGGCGCGCTTCCTTGACGGGCAGCTTCCTGCGTTTCGTCTTCTTGGGCAAAAAGTCGCCGAACATCTCGCCGATGTTGAGGTCGATGCCCGCGGCAAACATCGCGTCGTTCTTGCCGCTCTGTTCCTCGACCTCGATCTCGACCAGCTCCTGTTCCAGCCTGCCCGCGCGCAGTTCCGCAATCACGCGTTCGCGCTCCGTATAGCGGCGCGCCTTCTCCTCTTCCGTGGGTTCGGGGTCGCTTGGCTGCGCCTGTCCCGCGCCCAGAAGGATCTGAAGCGGGTTCTGCTGCCGGTGCTCGCGTTTTTTCACGCCGGGCAGCAATAGCTCCGCCAGCGCCTGTTCCGCCGCGGCCTCCGCAACGAGGCGCACGTCCTCCATCCGCCGATTCATGCAGATGCGGATGGCTGCGTCCACCAGATCGCGCACCATGCTCTCCACATCGCGCCCGACATAGCCGACTTCGGTGTACTTCGTAGCCTCGACCTTGACGAAGGGCGCGTCCACAAGCTTTGCGAGCCTGCGCGCGATCTCCGTCTTACCAACGCCGGTCGGCCCGATCATGATGATATTCTTGGGCGTGATCTCCTCGCGCAGTTCGTCGGAAAGACAGCTCCTGCGGTAGCGATTCCGGAGCGCGACCGCAACCGCACGCTTTGCGCGATCCTGCCCTATGATGTACTTGTCCAGCGCGTCTACGATTTCTCTCGGTGTGAGTTGCATGTGTTTATACCTCCTCCACCGTGATGTTGCCGTTGGTAAACACGCAGATATCCCCCGCGATGCGCAGGGCCTTTTCCGCGACCTCCACAGCGGCGAGATCCGTGTTCGCCTTGAGCGCTTTTGCCGCGGCGAGGGCATACATGCCGCCTGAGCCGATGGCAGCAATACCGTCGTCCGGGTCGATGACCTCGCCCGTACCGGAGATAATCAAGAGCTCCTCTTTGTTGGCGACGATCAGAAGCGCCTCCAACTTGTGCATGATCTTGTCGCTGCGCCAGTCCTGCGCGAGCGAGACCGCCGCACGGGTCAGGTTTCCGCTGTATTGTTCCAGCTTCTTTTCAAACCGCTCGCAGAGCGAGAACGCGTCCGCAACCGATCCCGCAAAACCCACCACGACCTGATCGTGATAAAGTCTTCGTACTTTTTTTGCCGTCGCTTTCATGATGACCGTTTCGCTCATGGTCACCTGGCCGTCGCCTGCAATTGCCGTCTTGCCGTCCTTAGAAACGGCGATTATCGTCGTACCCCTGAGTTCCAATCAGGTTATCCTCCTGTTTCTTCGCCCGCGGTTCTCACGCGGGCAGGTAAATTCTACCCAAATACCATACTAGCACAAAGCGGGCGTATCCGCCCGCATTCGCGTATTCGTTTTCAATTCTTTCACGAATATTCTAACATTTCAGATTTTCTCTGCAAATGGTTTTAAAGTCTTTCACGAAATTTCTAACATTACAGCTTTTGTCTGCAAATGGTTTTAAAGTCTTTTACGATTTTTCTGTTTTTGTCTGTATCGTGTCCAAGATTCATTTTGCGCGTGCGGTCTAGAGTTTTGGCCGGATTTCGCGGACGATCTCCAGCGCGCGCTCGGCAACCTTGGCATAGCGGTTCGCCTTTTTGCGGATGCGCTCCGGCAGGCTTTCCATGATGCCGAAGGTGATGTTCATCGGCTGAAAATCACTCCCGACATAGCCGGAAACATAGTGTCCCAGCGCGCCGATTGCGGTCTTTGCGGTGAAGTCGATTGCGGGGTCTCCGCGCATCTGCCGCGCGAGCGAAACCGCCGCGACAAAGCCGCTGGACGCGCTCTCGACATAGCCCTCCACGCCGGTCATCTGCCCCGCAAAGTAGAGTCCGGGCGCCTCGCGCATCTGATAGCTCGGATCGAGAAGCCCCGGCGATTGGAGAAACGTGTTGCGGTGCATCACGCCATAGCGCGCAAACTCCGCGTGTTCCAGCCCGGGAATCAACCCGAATACGCGCCGCTGCTC
>CAYPEV010000065.1:0-11125 GCA_964409605.1 uncultured Christensenella sp.
CCGAGACTCCATCGCAAAAATGAAGGACGGCGTGATCCTCCTCAACAACAGCCGCGGGCCGCTGATCGTGGAAAAAGACCTTGCGGACGCGCTCAACAGCGGAAAGGTCTACGCAGCCGCGCTGGATGTGGTCAGCGAGGAGCCGGTCCGCGCAGGCAACCCGCTGCTTACGGCGAAGAACTGCATCCTCACACCGCACATCAGCTGGGCGCCGAAGGAAAGCCGCCAGCGGCTGATGGACGCCGCGGTCGCAAACGTCGCCGCCTGGAAATCCGGCGCGCCGGTGAATGTGGTGAACGCCTAACGCGCGCGAAACCGGCGGTTTTGAACAAGCCGCTTCGATCGGCTGCTATCCGCTGCTCATACTATCCCGCGCGCAAAAAGCCGCCGCGGGATTTTTTACGTACTGAAAAAGCGCACGCGAAGATCCCGTTTCCGCTATGCGGAATATATTGCAAAAATATGCATCTGTGCTGCATTGCGCTCTTTACAAAGCAAGCTTCCTGTGCTAAAGTTACCTCTATTGGTACTACAAATAAGTAATACCATATTGCATTCCGGAGGCGCGTATGAGTGAGCAGATGCAGATACAGTCGGTGCGCAGCAGACTCCTGCGCGAGATGAAGGAAGGCGCCTATCGTTATTCCGGCAAGCTCCCGCCGGAAGGCGTGCTCGCGGAGCGGTTGAATATCAGCCGCACGCAGCTGAGGGACAGCCTCGCCCAGCTGGAGCGCGAGGGGTTCATCAGCAGGCATCAGGGCGTCGGCACCGTGATCAACCGCCACGTGCTCGCAGTTTCGGTGCGCATGGATATGGAGATCGAGTTCATGGAGATGATCTCGGTGTCCGGCCACCGGCCGAGCGTGCTGTCGTCGTCGTTTGAGCAGGTTCCCGCGGGAGACGCCGTGGCGCAGCATCTTGCGATCGCGCCGTCCGATCCGGTGCTCAGGGTCTGCCGCCTCATCGGCGCGGACGACAAGCCCGCGATCTACTGCGAAGACTATATCCCCGCCGCGCTGATCAAGAAGAAGGAATATGCCGCGGAGGATCTGCAGAAGCCGATCTTTTCGTTTTTAAAGCAATTTTGTGCGCTGGAGCCGCATATGGATCTCACGGAGGTGCGCCCCGCCGTTGCGGACGCGCTGCTTGCGGAAATCTTTCAGGTTCCGCAAGGCACGCCGCTGCTCTATCTCGACGAGCTTGATTACGATAAGGAAGGCATGCCCATGCTGTATTCGCCGCAATACTACATTGGCGGCGTGATTCAGCACACGATGCTGCGCATGAAGTTTTGATAGGCCTGCACCAAAGCAGGCTTATTTCTGTTTGTGAAAAAGGGGGATAACAGTTCGATGAAAAAAGTGGCCGTTGTCATGGGGAGTGCCTCCGATCTGCCGCTGGCAAAGGAGAGCATCAAAACGCTTGCGGCCTTCGGGGTACCGTACGCTGCGCGCGTGCTCTCCGCGCACCGTACGCCGGAGGAAGCGGCGGCGTTTGCAAAGAACGCGGAGGCGGAGGGCTTCGGCGTGATCATCACGCTTGCGGGCAAAGCCGCGCATCTTGCGGGCGCGATGGCGGCGCATTCGCTTCTGCCGGTCATCGGCGTGCCTGTCTCCGGCAATGACCTCGGCGGGCTGGACGCGCTGCTCTCCACCGCGCAGATGCCGAAGGGCGTGCCCGTCGCGACGGTCGCGATCGACGGAGCCGCCAACGCGGCGCTGCTCGCTGTGCGCATCCTCTCGCTTGCGGACGAAGAGCTGAAGGGGAAGTTGAAACACTATGCGCAAAAGCTCGCGGAGCAGTCCGCTGAGGCGGACGCGGCATTGCAAAAGGAGATAGAGGCATTATGATCAAGCAGGAACAGATCTACGAAGGCAAAGCGAAGAAGGTATACGCAACCGACGACCCTAAGATCGTCATCGTGGACTATAAGGACGACGCGACGGCGTTCAACGGCCTGAAAAAAGGCACCATTGCCGGAAAAGGCGTGGTGAACAACAAGGTCTCCAACCACTTTTTCCGCCTGCTGGAGATAGAAGGCATCCCGACGCACTATGTCGAGCAGCTCAGCGAGCGCGAGACCGCCGTGAGACACGTGGAGATTCTGCCCGTCGAGGTGATCGTGAGAAACCGCGCGGCAGGCAGCTTTAGCAAGCGTATGGGCGTTGCCGAGGGTACAAGCCTTGCCTGCCCCATCTTGGAGTACAGCTATAAGAACGACGAGTTGGGCGACCCGTTCATCAACTCCTACTATATCCGCGCGCTGAACCTTGCGAGCGATGAAGAGATGGAGCAGGTGAAGTCGTATTCCTTCCGCATCAATGATATTCTGAAGGCGTACCTGGATGGCTTTGGCATCGAGCTGATCGACTTTAAGCTGGAGTTTGGCCGCTTTGACGGCAGAGTGATCCTCGCGGACGAGATTTCGCCGGACACCTGCCGCTTCTGGGACAAATCCACCGGCAGAAAACTCGACAAAGACCGCTTCCGCCGCGACCTTGGCGACGTGGAGGAGGCATACCGTGAGATCATTCGACGCCTCATGGGAGAATAACATGCGCGTGTTTTTGCCCCCCGCGCCATATGAGCGGCACAAGCCGCATGACGATTGCATGCATGAAGCGTGCGGCGTGTTTGGCATCTCTTGCGACGGCAGCGGGCTGGACGCGGCGGAGGCCGCATATTACGGCCTGTTTGCGTTGCAGCACCGCGGCCAGGAGAGCGCGGGCATCTGCGTGTCCCGCAAGGGCAGGCTCGACTGCCACAAGGCGATGGGGCTTGTCAGCGGCCGCTTCTGCGACGGGCTTGCCTCGCTCAAGGGCAGCAGCCTCGCCATCGGTCATGTACGCTATTCGACGATGGGCGATAGTTTGCTCATCAATGCGCAGCCGATCGTGGTGGATTCGCCGCTAGGCCCGCTTGCGCTCGCGCACAACGGAAACATCATCAACGCAAAGGAGCTGCGAGAGGAGCTGGAGGCGGAGGGAGCTGTTTTTCAAACCACCATCGATTCGGAGATCATCGCGGCGCTGATCGCAGCAAACAGCGCAAAAGGGCTGGTCGAGGGCATTTCGCGGGCGATGGAGCGGCTCAAGGGCAGCTACGCCCTCGTGATGATGACGAAGGATACGCTGATCGGCGTACGGGATCCTAAAGGTATGCGTCCGCTCGCGCTCGGCAGCCTTGACGGCGCCTATATCCTCGCCTCGGAATCCTGCGCGTTTGATACGATCGGCGCGGAGTTCATCCGCGATGTGCGCCCCGGCGAGATCATCGTGGCGGACCGGGCGGGGCTGAGATCGCATCAGGCGGTTCGATCGACGGACACCGCGCTGTGCATCTTCGAATATGTCTATTTCGCGCGGCCGGATTCGGACATCGACGGCATCTCCGTCCATAAAGCGCGGGAGCGCGCGGGGGAACTCCTTGCGATCGCTTCACCCGCGGATGTGGATGTGGTCGCCGCGGTTCCCGATTCATCCCTGCCCGCCGCGATGGGTTACGCGCGGCAGGCGAACCTTCCGTTTACCATCGCGCTCTCCAAGAACCGCTATATGGGGCGCACGTTCATCGAGCCGTCGCAGGATCGGCGGGAGATGGACGTCTCCTTAAAGCTCAGTGCGCTGAAGCGAAACGTGCGCGGCAAGCGCGTGCTGCTGGTGGACGATTCCATCGTCCGCGGCACGACGAGCAAGTATATCGTCGAGATGCTCAGGACTGCGGGCGCAAAAGAGGTGCATCTGCGTATCAGTTCGCCGCCGGTCATGCATCCGTGCTGCTTCGGGATCGATACCTCGTCCTATGAGCAGCTCATCGGCGCGAATCACTCCGTGGAGGAGATTCGCCGCTTCATCGGCGCGGACTCGCTGAGCTACTTAAGCATCGAAGATCTGCATAAGACCGTGGAGTGTGCGGCGTGCAACTTCTGCGCGGGCTGCTTCCACGGCAAATACCCGGAGGACGTCTCCGCGCTGATCAAGCGCGGCGGCAAGCACATTCTGGATCGATAAGGAGGAAAACGGCGATGCCGGTAACCTATCGGGATGCGGGCGTAGACGTCGAGGCGGGCTATGAGGCCGTGCGGCGCATGAAGGCGTACGCCGAGGCGACGTTTGACGGGAATGTGCTCCAGTCGCTGGGTTCGTTCGGCGGCATGTACGTGCTGGGGGAGCAGGTGCTCGTCTCCGGCACGGACGGTGTCGGAACGAAGCTCAAGGCCGCGTTCGCGCTGGAACGACACGGAACTGTGGGCATCGACTGCGTGGCGATGTGCGCAAACGACGTGGTCTGCCATGGAGCGAAGCCGCTCTTCTTCCTCGACTATATCGCGACGGGCAAGCTCGTGCCCGAGGTGGCGGCGGAGATCGTCAGGGGCGTTGCCGACGGCTGCCTTCAGGCGGGCTGCGCGCTCATCGGCGGGGAGACCGCCGAGATGCCCGGGTTTTATCCCGAGGGGGAATATGACCTCGCGGGCTTCTGCGTCGGTATCGTAGACAGGGCGAAACTGCTCGACAATTCGCGCGTGCGCGCAGGCGACATCATCCTCGCGCTCGCGTCCTCCGGCGTGCATTCCAACGGGTTTTCGCTGGTGCGGAAACTGATCCCGATGGAAAAGGCGAAGCTGAGCGAATACAGTTTGGAGCTTGGCAAGACGCTCGGAGAGGAGCTGCTTACGCCGACCAATCTCTACGTCAAGCCCGTGCTGTCGCTGATTGATGCGGTCGAGGTGCACTCGCTTGCGCACATCACCGGCGGCGGGTTTTACGAGAATATCCCGCGCAGCATCCCGAAGGGACTGACCGCAAAGATCGACAAAAACGCCGTGCGCATCCCGCCCGTGTTCCGCCTGCTGCAAGCCCTGGGCGGGCTGGAGGAACGGCAGATGTTCAATACATTCAACATGGGCGTGGGTATGACGCTCGCGCTGCCCGCTGCGGCTGCGGACGAGGCGCTCGCGCGGCTCAACGCAGCCGGCGTCACGGCGTATGCCGTCGGCGAGGTCGTATCCGGCGGGGAGGGCGTCTCCCTATGCTGAAGCCTCGCATCGCGGTGCTCGTCTCCGGCGGGGGAACCAACCTGCAATCGCTGATTGACGCGCAGGAGAGCGGGCGGCTCAGGAGCGGGACGCTCGCGCTCGTGGTCGCAAGCCGCGCGGGGGTTTTCGCCCTCACGCGCGCGGAAAACGCGGGGATTGCGGCAGAGACGGTGGATCGCGCGGCCTATGTCAGCCAGGACGCGTTTGAAGAACGGCTGCTCGCCGTGCTTTCGGCGCACAGGATTGATTTGATCGTGCTCGCGGGTTTTCTCCAGATACTCTCCGGCGCGTTTGTGAGCCGCTATCCGGATCGTATCGTGAACGTGCATCCCTCGCTGATCCCCGCCTATTGCGGGAAAGGGTTCTACGGCGTTAAGGTGCACGAGGCGGTGCTGGCTGCGGGTGAAGCGGAGACAGGCGCCACGGTGCATATGGTCAACGAAGTGCCGGACGGCGGGCGGATCCTCATGCAGCGGCGCGTGCCCGTCTTTGCGAGCGACACGCCGAAGACGCTCCAGCGCCGCGTGATGGAGCAGGCGGAGTGGATTCTCCTGCCGCGCGCGGTGGAGCAGCTCTGCGCCGATTTAACGAAAGCAGAACAGAGGGAAAGCGATGAAACAGCAGAATTTGTTTGAACGCTTGGAGCGAAACACCTATCCCGGTCGCGGCATCGTGCTGGGCCTCGCGCCGGACGGCAAAAAGGCCGTTCTGGCCTATTTCATCATGGGTCGCAGCGCGGGCAGCCGCAGCCGCGCGTTTGTGAAGAACGGGGATGATCTTGGCATCCGCATGCTGGACGGAGGAACGATCGCGGACACCAGCTTGATCCTCTACGCGCCCCTGCGCACGCTGAAAAGCGCGGTCGTCGTCACCAACGGAGACCAGACGGACACCATCTGCGCGGCTTTGGCGAGAGGGGAAACGTTTGAGCGCGCGCTTGGCACGCGCACGTTTGAGCCGGACGCGCCGCATTTTACCCCGCGCATCAGCGGGATATTCGACGCTTTAAGTGGTTCCTACCGGCTTTCTATTTTGAAGGCGGGCGACGCGGAGGGCAAAACCACGCTTCGGCAGACGTTCTCCTATGAACCGCTCGCGGGCGCGGGGCATTTGATCCACACCTACGCGGGCGACGGTGATCCGCTGCCGAGCTTTTCCGGCGAGCCGGTCGCGATCGCAACCCAGGACGACTGCTCCGCGTTTGCGGACGCGCTCTGGCGCGCGCTGCATCCAAAGCACAAGGTGTCGCTCTATGTGCGATACGTTGACCTCGCGGCGGGAACCTACGAGGACAGGCTGTTCAACCAATACGCATCCAAAGGAGAATCGACATGAAGGAACTGACGCTCAAATATGGCTGCAACCCGCATCAAAAACCCGCGCGCATCTATGCGGAGGCGGGCGAACTGCCCCTTGAGGTGTTGAACGGGCAGCCGGGATACATCAATTTTCTGGACGCGCTGAACGCCTGGCAGCTCGTTCGCGAGCTCAGGGAATCGCTCGGGCTGCCCGCCGCGACGTCATTCAAGCACGTCAGCCCCGCGGGCGCCGCGGTCGGCCTGCCGCTGAGCGAAACGGACCTCGTCGCCTGCGCGGTGGACGATATCCTGGGGCTGAACGATTCCCCCATGGCCTGTGCTTATGCGCGCGCGCGGGGCACCGACCGGATGTCCTCGTTCGGCGATTTTATCGCGCTGAGCGATGTCTGCGACGCGACGACGGCGCGCATCATCCAGCGTGAGGTGTCGGACGGCATCATAGCCCCCGGCTATACGCCGGAAGCGCTCGAACTCCTGAAAATGAAGCGCAGCGGCAACTATGCCGTGATTCAAATCGACGCGGAATACGATCCCCGGGGGATGGAGAAAAAACAGGTATTTGGGGTGACGTTTGAGCAGCCCCGCAATACGGCAAAGATCGACGAAACGCTGCTGCAAAACCCCGTGACCGCGCTTCGGGAGGTCAGCGACGCGGCCAAGCGGGACATGATCCTCGCCTTGATTACGCTGAAATACACCCAGTCCAACTCCGTCTGCTTTGCGGCAAACGGGCAGACCATCGGCGTCGGCGCGGGGCAGCAGAGCCGCATCCATTGCACGCGCCTTGCGGGGGAAAAGGCGGATATCTGGTGGCTGCGCCGGAGCGCGGAGGCGCTCTCGCTCCCGTTTTTGCCGCAGATCAAGCGGCCGGAGCGGGACAACCTGATCGACCAATACATCGCGCAGCGCGGCGGCCCCGCCTGCGGCGAGGCGGGCTGGGAAGCGTATTTTTCGCAAAAGCCCGTGCCGATGACGTCCGCGCGGAAGCGGGAACACCTCTTTGCACTTTCCGGTGTTTCGCTCGGGAGCGACGCGTTTTTCCCGTTTGACGATAATATCGAGCGCGCGCACGAGAGCGGGGTTGCGTACATCGCGCAACCGGGTGGCTCCGTGCGGGACGCGGACGTGATCGCCGCTTGCGATCGTTACGGCATCGCGATGTTCTTTACAGGAATGCGCCTGTTTCATCATTGATTGCAGCAGCAAAAAAGAGCGATGAGAGGGCTTCTATGAACGTCATGATCGTCGGCGGCGGCGGCCGAGAACACGCAATCCTCGAAAAAATCCGCGAAAACCCGCGCATTACAAAAATCTATGCCCTGCCGGGCAACGGCGGCATGGAGGCGCACGCGACGTGCGTGCCCCTCCGCGCCACCGACCTCGACGGAATCGTACGCTTTGCGACAGAAAACGCGATCGATTTTGCCGTTATCGGGCCCGACGATCCGCTGATTGCGGGCGTTTGCGACCGGCTCCGCTCGGCGGGCATCCGCTGCTTTGGACCAAGCAAGGCCGCGGCCGCCATCGAGGGCAGCAAGAGCTTTGCCAAAAACCTGATGCGCAAATACGGTATCCCGACCGCGGACTATGCTGTATTCGACCGCGCGGACGATGCCTACGCCTACTTAGCCACGTCGCAGTATCCCTGCGTGATCAAGGCGGACGGTCCCGCGCTCGGCAAGGGCGTGATCATCGCAAGCACGCAGGAAGAGGCGTTTTGTGCGGTGCGCGCCATGATGGAGGAGGGCGCGTTCGGCACGAGCGGCAGCCGCGTGGTGATCGAGGAATACCTCACGGGGCACGAGGCGAGCGTGCTCGCGTTTACGGACGGGACGACGCTGATCCCGATGGTCTCCGCGCTGGATCACAAGCGCGCGTTTGACGGCGACCTCGGCCCAAACACCGGCGGAATGGGCGCGCTTGCGCCAAACCCGTATGATACGCCGGAGCTTGCGCGGGCGTGTATGGAGCGGATCTATCTGCCGACCATCCGCGCGATGCAGGCGGAGGGCAGGCCGTTTTCCGGCTGTTTGTTCTTTGGCCTGATGTTCACGCAAAACGGGCCGAAGGTGATCGAATACAACTGCCGCTTCGGGGATCCGGAGACGCAGGCGGTTCTGCCGCTTCTGGAGACGGATTTGTTGGAGATCCTGCTCGCGGTCGAGGAAGGCAGGCTTGCCGAAGTGCCGGTGCGCTTTCGCGGCGGCTCGGCCTGCTGCGTCGTGCTCGCGAGCGGCGGATATCCGGCCGCGTATCAGACGGGGTTTGAGATCGTTCTGGGCGATGCTCCGCGCGCGGAGAACATCACGATCTATCACGCGGGAACAAAGCGGGTGCAGGGCCGCCTCGTCAGCGTGGGCGGGCGTGTGCTCGGCGTCACGGCGCTGGGGGAAAGCGCGCGCGCGGCGCAAAGCGCGGCGTACGCTGCGGCGATGCAGATTCGCTTTACCGGCGCGTTTTGCCGGAGCGATATCGGCACGCGGGCCATCGACTGGGCAGAACGGGGAGAGTAAGCACACCATGGTTCATCGCATCTATGTGGAAAAACAGCCGCGCTTTGCGCAGGAAGCGACGGCGGCGCTCGCGGATATCCGTGGCGTGCTCGGCATTTCCTGCGTCAAGGGCGTTCGCATCCTGAATCGATATGACGTAGAGGGCGTGTCAAGCGCCCTTTTCTCGTCCTGCCGGTATACGGTGTTTGCCGAGCCGCAGACGGACGCGGCATACGACGCGCCGCCGGAGGAGGCGGACGCGGTCTTTGCCGTGGAGTATCTGCCGGGGCAGTTTGACCAGCGGGCGGAGGCCGCCGCGCGCTGCATCGCGCTGCTTTCGCAGGCGGAGGCGCCGCTTGTCCGCACGGCGCGGGTCTATCTATTACGCGGCGCAATCACGGAGGCGGAGCTTGACGCGATCAAGCGGTACCTGATCAATCCCGTCGAATCGCGGGAAGCCTCGCTGGCATTGCCGCATACGCTCGTGCTCGCCGCGCAAGCGCCTCCCCGCATCCCCGTACTCGTGGGGTTTTGCGCGCTGGAGAAAGCGGCGCTGCCGGAGTGGGTCGCGCGCTATGGCCTCGCGATGGACGTGGACGACCTCGATTGCTGCCAGGCGTATTTTCAAAGCGAGCGGCGTGACCCGACGCTGACGGAACTGCGGCTCATCGACACCTATTGGTCGGATCACTGCCGGCATACGACGTTTCTAACCGCGCTGGACGCGGTGGAGTGCCTCGATCCTCGCGCGAAGGAGACGTTTGAAACGTATCTTGCGCTGCGCGAGGGTCTCCATATCACAAAGCCGGTATCGCTGATGGATCTCGCGACGATCGGCGCAAAATGGCTCAAACGGGAGGGGAAGCTCCCGCTTTTGGAGGAGTCCGACGAGATCAACGCCTGCACGGTCAGGACGAGGATCCGCGTGGACAGCGGCGAGCAGGACTGGCTCGTACTCTTCAAGAACGAGACGCACAACCACCCGACGGAGATCGAGCCGTTCGGCGGCGCCGCGACGTGCATCGGCGGCGCGATCCGCGATCCGCTCTCCGGCCGCGCGTTCGTGTATCAGGCGATGCGTCTGACGGGGGCCGCAGACCCGAGGCGTCCGTTTTCCGAGACACTGCCGGGCAAGCTCCCGCAGAGAAAGATCGTGACCACCGCCGCGGCGGGCTATAGCTCCTACGGCAACCAGATCGGGCTTGCGACCGGGCTTGTGGACGAGATCTACCACGAAGGTTTTCTGGCAAAGCGGATGGAGATCGGCGCTGTGGTCGGCGCGGCGCCCGCGCAAAACGTCCGCAGGGAAACGCCGGCGGCGGGCGACGTCGTGCTCCTCCTCGGCGGAAGGACCGGTCGGGACGGCTGCGGCGGGGCGACAGGCTCCTCCAAGGCGCACTCGGCGGACTCCCTCGCTTCCTGTGGGGCGGAGGTGCAGAAAGGCAACGCGCCGGAGGAGCGAAAGCTCCAGCGGCTGTTTCGTAAGCCCGAGGCCGCGCGCCTGATCAAGCGCTGCAACGACTTTGGCGCGGGCGGCGTTGCCGTCGCCATCGGGGAACTCGCGGACGGCGTCGCGGTCGAGCTGGACCGGATCCCCGTGAAGTATGAGGGGCTGGACGGAACCGAACTTGCCATCAGCGAGTCGCAGGAGCGCATGGCGGTCGTGCTCGCGCCCGCGGACGAGGCGGCGTTTCTCGCCTACGCTGCGGAGGAAAATCTGGAAGCGACGCGCGTTGCGCGGATCACGAGCCAGCCGCGTCTGACGATGGATTGGCAAGGCGAGCGGATCGTCGACATCCGGCGCGATTTTATCGAGCGCAACGGCGCGCAGAAGCACGCCCGCGCGCGGATCGAGCCGCCAAAATCGCGCGAACAGCAGACCGAGCAAAGCGCATTTTCCGTGCGCTATTTTGCGTTGGTTTCGGAGCTGAACATCTGCTCCAGGCGCGGGCTTTGCGAGCGGTTTGACGCGACGGTCGGCGCTTACTCCGCGCTGATGCCGTTTGGCGGCGCGCGCCAGCTGAGCCCCGCGCAGGCAATGGCGGCGAAACTCCCGCTGACAAGCGGGGAGACGAACGCGTGTACGTTTATGGCCTGGGGATACGATCCGTTCTTATCCGAAACCTCTCCGTATACGGGCGGATATGCCGCGGTCGTGCAATCCCTTGCAAAACTTGCGGCGGCCGGCGCGCCGATGGAAGAACGCTACCTGAGTTTTCAGGAATACTTCGGAAAACCCAACCGGGAGCCGGAGCGTTGGGGGAAACCCGCGGCGGCCC
>CAYPEV010000066.1:0-11063 GCA_964409605.1 uncultured Christensenella sp.
GGGTAACAAACCCTATGGCGAGCGTCCGCAGGGCGAAGGCTACCAGGGCAAGCGTTCCTATGGCGACAAGCCGCAGGGCGGATACAAAAAGCCCTACGGCGAGAAATCGTTCGGGGACAAGCCCTATGAGAAGAAGCCCTACGGGGACAAACCCCAGGGCGAAGGCTATCAGGGCAAGCGCTCGTATGGCGATAAGCCCCAGGGCGGATACAAAAAGCCCTACGGCGAAAAATCATTTGGCGACAAGCCCTACGAGAAGAAGCCCTACGAAGATAGACCATACGAGAAGAAACCCTATGGCAAAAAACCGTATGACAACCGCCGCGCGGAGGAAATGCGCCTGAGAGACCGCCTTGTCGAGGAGGATAATACCGAACGCGAGCCGGACGAAATACCCTTCCTCATCCTTGGCCGTAACGCCGTCAAGGAGGCCATCAAGAGCGAGCGCAGCATCGACCGCATCGAGGTCGTCGGCGAGCCGGACGGCTCCCTGCGCGAAATCCTCGGCCTCGCGCGCGAACGAAAGCTCGTCATCCGCGAGGTGGACAAGCGGCATCTGGACGAGATCAGCCTGCCCTTTGGCCACGGCGGCAAGCCCGGCAACCATCAGGGCATCGTGGCGTATGCCGCGGGGGTTGAATACTGCACCGTCGCGGATATCCTCGCCGTCGCACGCGAAAAGAACGAAGAACCGTTTGTCGTGGTGCTCGACGGCATCCTCGATCCGCACAACCTTGGCTCCATCATCCGCAGCGCGGAATGCGCGGGCGCGCACGGCGTGGTCATCGGCAAGCGCAGGAGTGCTTCCGTCACGGCGGCGACCGTGAAGGCCAGCGCGGGAGCCACGGAGCATGTCAAGATCGCGCGCGTGGTCAATATCCCGGCCGCGCTGGACGAACTCAAGCGCGCAAAACTCTGGGTCGCGGGCGCGGACATGAAGGGGCAGCCCATGACCAAGCAGGGGCTTAACGGCCCGCTCGCGCTCGTCATCGGCGGCGAAGGCGACGGGCTCAGCAAGCTCGTCACCGAAAAATGCGACTTCCTCGTCGCGGTTCCGCAATACGGCCAGATCGGCTCGCTCAACGCGGGCGTTGCCGCGGGCATCCTTATGTTTGAAAAAAGGCGGCAGGACGCTGCGGAATGACGAATTATGAAACGCTGAGCGACGAGGACCTGCTGCGTCTGCATCGCGCGGGCGACGCGCGCGCGGAGGAGGCGCTCTACGCGCGCTATAAGCAGGTTGTCCGCAGCAAGGCGCGCATGTACTTTCTGATCGGTGCGGATCGCGAAGACATCATTCAGGAGGGCATGATCGGCCTGTATAAGGCGGTTATGGATTACCAGTTTGACCGGCAGTCATCGTTTCGCGGCTTTGCGGAGCTTTGTATCACCCGGCAGATCATCTCCGCGATCAAGGCTGCGACGCGCAAGAAGCACATGCCGCTCAACTCCTATCTCTCCTTCAACCGTTCGGTGTATGAAGGCGAGACGGAGCGTCCGCTGATCGACGTGCTGACCAGCACACGCATCAGCGATCCGGAGGAAGTACTCATCGGCCGCGAGAACTGGGCGGCCGTCGCGGACAGCATCGAGCATTCGCTGAGCAAGCTGGAGCGCGGCGCGCTGGGACTGTATCTATACGGATACTCCTATCAGCAGATTGCAGACCATCTGGAGATCACCACCAAGAGCGTGGACAATGCCATCCAGCGCGTCAAGAAGAAGCTGGAAGCGCGGCTCAAAGAGATGGAATAGGCTGATTGAGTGAACAAAACGCAAGAAGCAAAAAACAGGATGGCACGCGCCGTCCTGTTTTTCTGTGCAAATCGTTTGTTGGCTTGAAATAAATTAGTCGATATAGAACAGCGGGTTATAGGGTATGCCGTCGATGATGAGCTCATAGTGGAGGATCGGTTTGCCGCCGTCCTCATCCTCCGCGAGCTTACCCACCGGATCGCCGATGAACACGCGCTGGTTGAGTTCCACCTGCACATCCGAAAGATGCGTCAGCCGCGAGACAAAGCCGTTCCCGTGGTCGATATCCACCACGAAGCCGTATGCCCCGCGCACGCCGCAATACACCACGACGCCCTCGCCGGGGGCCACGATATTCGTGCCCGCGCTGTTGCTGATCTCAAGGCCATAGTTCATCTTTCCGTTTACATAGCCGAAGTAGCGCGCAACCTGTCCGCGCATCGGGTATCCGAGCTTGAGGTCTCCCTTGCTCTTGCCTTCCGCGCCCTCCAGCCGGTCCGGCGAGCCGGATGTGTTCGCCTTGGTATACGTTCCCTTCAGCACCATGGTTGCGCGCGCGGCGCGGAGCGTCTTTGTTTCCGCAGCGCCGGTTTCCAGCAGCGTCCCCGCGCGATAGACCGCCTGCATGCTCGTCTGCGTCACCGCGCCTGCGCCGAGCTGTGTGATGATCCGCGCGCCTTTGGGCAGGGCGGCTTCGATCGTTTCGCTGATCTCCGGGCTGGTCTCCGTCCGCTCCGTGCGCAGCGTGGTCACACGAATCGGCACAAGCGAAGGATTCTGGGCAAGCATGTTCAGCGCTTCGCCCGGTTCCAGGGGCTTAACCTGCGGATCGCCCTGCGTCAGGATCAGCTCGCAGTCAAACTTCGCGGAAAGAAACCGTTCCCCTTGCGGCGCAACTGCGCTGCTGCTCAGATACTCCCATAGCATCTGCTTTGCCGCAAGCTCGTTCGTCAGCGTCATCACCGGCTCGCGATCGACCAGGAGCGTCACGGTATTGGCGTATGTGATCGGTTGCTCTGTCGGTGCGGGTGTGGGCTCCACAGGCTCGACGTTGACCATGTCGATCTGCGCCTGCTCCATGACCACGGGGCCGTCCTGCGTTTGCGGGCGCGCCGCGCGCAGCGCGCCGATCAAGCCGATCACAAGCAGCATGCCCGCAGCCGAGAGCAGGAAGATGCGGTTGAGGTGTTTTTTATCCAATGGATGTCAAAATCCTTTCGTAAACCCGCGAAACAGCTTTGCGCTCAGCGAATGTTTAGCCAATCTTCAGGTAGGACGCAGAGCAATAGCCCTTCGTACCCTGATAGTCGACGTAGCACCATCCGTTGACGGTGGAAAAGACCGTCACGGTAGATCCTTTCGGCATGGTCAAAAGAATCTTGGAAGAGGAACTGGACGACGCCTGCGCGCGAAGATTGAGGTTGCCGGTCACGACGCCGATGGCGGTGTCCGACTTTGCCGCGCTGGTCAGGGCGATGTATTTTGCGAGGGTATATCCCGTGAGCTTTGCCGAAGGCACTTCGATTTGATACCAGCCGCCAAAGGAAGCGGTTACCTTCACGCTCGTGTTTCGCTTGAGTTTTCCGAGGCTGTTGTAGCGCGTGTCCGGTCCCGCGCGGAGGATGACGCCGGAGGCGTTGAGATAGCCCGCGCTGGAGGAAGTGCCCGTGCTGCTCGTGTTGCTCAACTGGGTCAGGTTCACATATTTTGCGTAGACATACCCCTCCAGCCCCGTTGCCGCCACGCGCACGCGATACCACGAACCGACCTTTTCATAGATGCCGAGGGCAGTGTTCTTGATCAGCCTGCCGTAGCTCTTGGACGACGTGCTGGCGCCCGCGCGGATATGCACGCCGTTGGCATTGATCGCGCCGTTGGCCGCGAGATTCGGCGCGAGCGTCGGTCCCGGGGTCGGCGTCGGGGTTGGAGCCGCCGTCGGCTGTGCCGCAGGCGAGGGGCTCGGCGTCGGCGTGGCTCCCGTAACCGCGGTCGGCACCTGCGTAGCCGTGCCTCCCTGCGGTGTCGCCGTCGGCACCTGCGTCGTACCGCTGTTGTCCGCCACGGGCTGCGTGATGATCACATAATCCTTGCTGATGAAGCCATCCTGTCCTGTGGACATGGCTTTGATCTTATACCAGCCGCCGATCATGCCGTAGATGCCGAGCTGCGTATCCTGCGAAAGCTGACCGACTGCGGAATAGCTCGTCGCGGGGCCGGTGCGATAGTTCACCGCGCTTGCGGAGACCTTGCCCTGCGCAATCAGCGACGTGCCTGTCAGCGAGATGTAATCATAGCGGATATAGCCCGTCTTGCCGCCTGGCGTCGAGACAAGGTACCATTCCCCCGTCATGCCCAGCAGCACCACCTGCGTGTCCTGCGCGAGTGTTTCGACCACGCTGCCACTTGTGGAGGCCTTGGAACGCACGTTCACCGTACCGCCGATGACCTTGCCTGCGGAGGGCGTGGTCTGCGCAGCGGAAGGCTGGGTAGATCCGATCGTTTCGGGGAATACATAGCTCATGGTGCCGAGCGTCGCGCCCGGATAATAGAACGCGAGGATGTCGCGATACGTCTTTCCGATGCTCGCCATATATTGCGCGCCGCGCTGGCTCATGCCAACGCCGTGGCCGTAGCGCGCGTGGAGGAGATACCAGCCGCCGTTTGTCGGCGCGGCATAATAGATCTTGAGCAGCTGGTTGGTGTAGAGCCCGGCCGCAACCATCTCGTCAAAGGTAAAGTTCACGCTCACCTGGCTCGTCTTCACCGTTTCGATCGCAGGTGTTGGCGAGGGCGTCGGGTCGAAAGACGGCGTGGTCGAAGGCGTCGGCTCAAACGTCGGCGTCGGTGAAGGGGTCGGTTCAAACGTCGGCGTGGGCGAAGGCGTCGGATCCCCTTCCGGCAGCGGCGTCGGCGTTGGCGTCGGCTCCGCCGTCGGTGTTGCGGATGGCGTCGGTGCAAACGTCGGTGTCGGCGAAGGCGTCGGCGCGAACGTCGGCGTCGGAGACGGAATCAGGGATTCAAGCAGGTTTGCGCGCACCGTCGCCGTCACGGAGATGTTGAGGTGATTCAGATCGTCCGCATAACCCGCCGTGCCGGAGGAGGTCACGCTGTCGATGGACTGCACCCCGCCGAAATAGAAATCCTTGGGGATCACACCGCGCGCGGCGACAGCGGACATCAGCCGCGCGTCGAGAAACGCAAACGCCGCAGTGCCCATCGCTCTGTCGCTGTAAATGTTTGAAATCAAGACCTTTTCGACCGGTGAGGACGGATTCATCAGGTCATACGGATCCGCGCCATAGTGATACGCGCCGTCATAGATCGGGCTCGTCCAGCGATCGGACGGCAGGATCATCCAGCCGCCGTTGCTCGCCGCATAGTAGCATAGAAGCGGCACGTTGTTATAATACAGCACGTCGCTCATGGTCGCGTCGACCGCCGCGATGACGTTCTGGCTCGCGGGGTCATAGCCCTTGTAGACCTGATCGTCCGCCGTATCGAGAATATCATACGATCCGCTTTGGCGAATCTTCAGTAGCCCATAGCCCTTTGCGGCGAGAGCCTGCGCCTTGAGCGCTTCCAGCGGGAAGGTGTTGCTCATCTCGTATCCGACCACGCCGTAGAGATAATGCGATAGCGGAACGCGGTTGACCACCGTCAGCACGCCGTTGCTCGCGCCAAGCTGAAGGTTTCCGAGATAATTGCGTGTACCCGCCAAGGTTTTGATGGTCAGATACCCCGCATCGCGGGAGAGATTGGTGCGCTCGATCGTCGCGCTTCCGCCGGAATAGAGCTGCCCTTCGCTGGAGTGCGTGACCGTCACCGTACTGCCGCTGGCGGAGAACGTAAGCGTGCCGTTTGTAAACGTGCGCTGCGTCTGCGCGAGCGTATAGGTACCCTTGACGGGGACGCTCATCGACTTTGCGCCCTGCGTGGAGAGCAGCACGCGGATATACTGCACGCCGGAGTCCGCAGGCGCGGACGAGAGCGGAACAGCGAGCAGCAAAAAAACCAGCGCGAGCGTCAAAGCGATTCCTCTGCGAGAGCGGAACGGTCGTTTCTTCATAAGCCCCCCGAAAAGATCATTCAAAGAACGGGCATGTAACATGCATCCGTATGGTGATTGTATCGAATTTCATACGTGGATTGCATCTGTTTTGGTGAATTTTCTCGGATTGTTCACTTTAAGGAAACAGCGTGGCTACACGACTGCTCCCCCCGCTGCAGATCGGCACGGCCGGTGAATACGCCCCGCGTGCTAGATGCTCTCGCAAACCGCCGAAAATACAGCGCCGGTCAGTTTTGCGCGTGCCTCTTGCGCGCTGGCTTGATCTGCGAATACGCCAAAGACCGCGCTTCCGCTGCCGCTCATGCAGGCGGCTTTTGCGCCGAGCGAGAGCATGTCCGCCTTGATTCGCCCGATTTCGGGCACGAGCTCGACCGCGGGTTCCTCCAGCGCGTTGTAAAGAAGCGGACACAGCGCATCGAGATCGCCATCCGAGAGCGCCTTGAGCGCAGCCGTCGTGTCCGGCATCCTGCGCGGAAGCTTCAAAAGCGAGAACAGTTTCTTGGTTGAAACGCCCTCGGCGGGTTTTGCGACGAGCAGATGGAGCTTCATCCCGCGCACGGGCGTCAGCATCTCGCCGATGCCTTCCGCCCGCTGGGTGCCGCCGCGGAGGCAAAACGGCACGTCCGCACCGACCTTTGCGGCGATTTCGAGCAGGGTTTTCTCGTCCACTTCCCCAAAGAGTTCCTGCAGGGCGTTCAGCGTCGCCGCAGCGTCCGCGCTGCCGCCGCCGAGTCCTGCCTCCGCCGGAATGCGCTTGATCACGCGGATATGCACGCTTCTTCCCGTCAGCGCGCGGTATTGCTCCGCCGCGCGACGGATCGTGTTGTCATATGGCAGCATCATACCCGTGCTCGTAACCATGATGTCGCGCGCGCGCTCCACCGTGACGGTGTCAAACAGGTCGATGGTCTGCATGATGGAGTCGAGCGCGTGGTAGCCGTCCGCGCGTTTATAGAGCACGCCGAGCGTGAGATTGAGCTTTGCATATGCGCGTTTTGTGATTCTGTCCATCGCTTTGACTCACCAAATGCTTCTGTTTATTTTCTGTGTTTCGCTTTTGAGTAGTATATCAAAAATTCCTCTTTCCCGCCAGTCGGGAAGCGATAAGCTATCGATGTGTCACTGTCGTTTTCGCTTGCCGTGTGCTATACTAGATGTGCTTTTATGAGAGTAAGCCAACACACGATGTTGTTTTCGCCGCATCATGCGGCCTGCAAGTAAGGAGCACCTCACTATGTTGTTTTCCCCGTTGTGCAGCGGTTCTTCGGGCAATGCCTCCTATCTGGAGGCGGGCGGCGTGCGCCTGATCGTCGACGCGGGTGTGACCGCAAAGCGCCTGCGCGAGATGATGGCGATGATCGACCTCAGTCCGGAGGGGTTGGACGCGATCTTGATCACCCATGAGCATTCCGATCATGTCTCCGGTATCGGCGTGCTCTCGCGCAAATACGACATTCCCGTCTATGCCGCGGCGGAGTGCTGGGAGCACATGCCAAAGAGCATCGGCGAAATCGCGACCAAAAACATCCGCGTGTTTGAGCCGGACCGGGACTTCTACCTTAAGCAGCTCTGCGTGCATCCCTTTTCCACCCCGCACGACGCGGCGCACGCAGTCGGCTACGCGTTTGTCCACGGCGGCAAGAAGCTTTCCATCATGACGGATATCGGGCATGTTTCCAACCGCATGATCGACGCGGTCGCAAACTCCGACCTGATCCTGCTCGAAGCCAATCACGACGTGGATATGCTCAAGGCGGGCAGTTACCCCTATCCGCTCAAGATGCGCATCCTCTCCTCCCACGGGCACCTCTGCAACGAGGACGCGGGCCTCGTGCTGCAAAAGCTCCACGCGCGCGGGGTCAAGAACGCGATCTTAGGCCACCTCTCCGAGGAAAACAACACGCCGGAGCTCGCGCTGGTCACCGTGCAGTCGCTGCTGGAAAGCGCGGGCCTGCTTGAGAGCATGTTTGTCACGGTTGCCGACCGGTTCCGCCCCTGCGGGTTGTTTGAGCTGTGACGCGGGCCGAAAACACCGCAAGGGAAGCGCTGTCCATCCGCGCGGCTCAACCGCACGAGGCGGAAGCGCTCACCCGCCTGACGTTCGCTTCCAAGCGATTCTGGGGCTATAGCGAGGAGCAGATGCGGCGCTGGGAGCCGCAGCTGACCATCACGGAAGACTATATCCGCAAAAACGATGTGCTCGTTGCCCATAGCCGCGGCGCGCTGTGCGGCTATGCCGCTCTTCTCCGGGAACCGGAGAGCGAACTGGTACCGATCGGCGGGCGAACCATCCGCGGAGGGTTTTATCTGGACAATCTCTTCGTCCTGCCGGAATACATGCAGCAGGGCGTCGGGCGCGCGTTGACGGAAGAAATCCTTCGTCTTTGCCGCGCGCGGGGTATCGCCAGGCTCTATATCGTTTCCGACCCGAATGCATGCGCATTTTACGAGCGCATGGGCGCGGTGCTGCTCGGCGAGACGCCGGGCAGCGAAACGGCCCGCGCGTTGCCTTTTTTGGAGCTTGTCGTCGATCCGGCGAACAACTCTTTCCGGGAGCAAACATGAAGGTTAAGATCGCCTGCGTGGGAAAAGTGAAGGATTCGTTCTATCGGGAGGCCGTTGCGGAATATGCAAAGCGGCTCTCGCGCTTTTGCGCGCTGGAGATTGCGGAGGTTGCGGACGAGAAAGCGCCGGAGACGCTCTCCCCCGCCGAAGAAATGCAGGTGATGGAACGCGAAGGAGAACGCCTGCTTGCCCGCATCGCGCCGGGCGAATTCGTCGTCTACCTCGCCATATGCGGCAGGCGATTCTCGTCCGAGCAGTTCGCGCAGACGCTGCAGGCAACCATCGACCGCTCGGCCGCCTGTATCACATTCGTAGTCGGCGGCTCGCTCGGCCTCAGCCCCGCTGTCCTGCGCCGCGCGGATCTTCTGCTCTCCGTTTCGGATATGACCCTGCCGCACGGGCTCTGCCGCGTGGTGCTGCTGGAGCAAGTCTACCGCGCGTTTAAGATCAACGCCAGAGAACCGTATCATAAATGAGATTTCCGCCCACTCGTTTGATGCGTGCCATAATCGTTATTTTTTGTATTACAGTTAAAAGTGTTTGACATCGCTATTCCAACCCGATATAGTAGATATACAACCAAATAGCTGAATCTTCCGTGCCGCGCACGGGAGAACGGGAGAACCAATCATTGGGGTGAATCCGGCGGCCCCGCCGGTAGGACAGCTTTTCGTCCGAACCCGTCAGCTAATCTCGTAAGCGTAGAAAGCTTGTGTTTTTCCATTTTTGTATTCTCTTGGAAAACCGATCTGTTTTTTCTTGCGCTTGCGATTTGTCCGCGGGCGCATGTTTTTTTGCGCGCATCTGCCAGCCGCGGAACACACGATCCACACACAACCACAGAAAGGAGATGTTCGCATGATACAAGTAGCCGTCTGCGGCGTCGGGCGCACGGGCAGCGAAGTGCTCCGCGCGCTGCTCGACAACGAGCGCTTTCATCTGGCCGCGGCATTCTGCAGCGCCGGCAGCGAAAAGGCGGGACATGACGCGGGAGAACTCATCAACCGAACAAAAACAGGCGTCATCATTCGTGAAATCACCCAAATAGAGCATGTACTCCACGAAACGCCGGTCGACGTCGTCATTGACTTTTCCAGCCCGGCGAGCACGAAAGCTCTGCTGCGCGCCTGCAAAAAGCATCGCGTTCCCGCCGTTCTGTGTACCACCGGACACAGCGAAGCGGATATGCTCTGGCTGACCGACTTTGTGCGGCACAATAAGCTCGGCGTGGTCTACGCGCCGAACGTCACCCTCGGCGTGAATGTGCTGCTCGCTGCGTTGCGGCTCGTCGCCCGCGCGCTTCCGTCG
The DNA here is from genome assembly GCA_964409605.1 of uncultured Christensenella sp. GTDB lineage: Bacteria > Bacillota > Clostridia > Christensenellales > CAG-138 > UBA7703. The sequence continues at coordinate 9,698 of CAYPEV010000066.1, forward strand.
TTTGACTATCACATCACCGAGACGCACCACAGCAAGAAGTACGACATCCCCTCCGGCACGGCGAAGAAGATCGCGTCGGCGCTCGCGGAGGAGCTGCCCGCAGGCACGGATATCCCCATCGACGCCGTCCGCGCGGGCGGATACGTCGGCATGCATACCGTGCTGCTGGCGAGCGATTATGAGCGGCTTTCGCTCACGCACGAGTCCTTCAGCCGCAGAGCGTTTGTCGAGGGCGCGCTGAGCGCCGCGGAGTTCATCGTCAGCCGCATTGGCTGGTATGAGATGGAGGATGTGCTGGGCATGCGCATCGCGGCGCAGCACGCGGCAAGCGCGGTCTCGTAGTCGGCCAAAACCGCGTGTAAAAGGCGAATACTTCCCGATTTTCTTCACAGAAATGCCTTTCAGAGGATTTGACTTTTTCCTCATATGTGATTATACTGAAAGGTACTTTCGGTAGGACCCGGGAAACAGTAACGCCAAGCGTTTATCCACCCAAGAGAGCCGCGCACAATGCTGCGAGCGCGGCGGCGGATGATGGCGCGAAGACCGCCCGGCGACCAGAAACGGGCACCGCCCGATACAGCGGCCGCAAGCGCGCGGGTTTTTCACAGACTCGCGAACACGGGTGGAACCGCGGTAGAGATACTATCGTCCCGAAGTTAGGATAGCTTCGGGACGTTTTTATTGGATTTCAGACGTTCCGAAGAGACGGGAATCAGACTTCGGAGCGTTTTTATTTGCTCCGCTGAGATTTTTCAAGCAGATATCACAGACGAAAACAGGAGGAGAACCCATATGATCATCACATTTCCCGACGGGAACAAACGCGAATTTGCGGACGGCATGACAGGGCTTGAGATCGCGGGCGAAATCAGCCCCGGGCTTGCGCGGGCCACGCTGTCCTGCTCCATCGACGGCGCGCACAGCGACGCCTTTCGACCCATCACCGGCGACCACCAGCTCACGTTCTATACCTTTAAGGACGAGAACGGCCGCTGGGCATACCGTCACACCGCTTCCCACGTGCTCGCGCAGGCGGTCAAGCGCCTCTGGCCGGACGCGAAGCTCGCCATCGGCCCCGCGATTGAAAACGGTTTCTACTACGATTTCGACGCGACGGAGACATTCTCGCCGGAAGACCTCGGCAAGATCGAAGCCGAGATGGCAAAGATCGAAAAGGAAGACCAGAAGATCGAGCGCTTTGAGCTGCCGCGCGAGGAGGCAATCGCGTATATGGACAAGCTCGGCGAACCGTATAAGGTCGAGCTCATCCGCGACCTGCCCGCAGACGCCATCATCAGCTTCTACCGTCAGGGCGACTTTGTCGACCTCTGCGCGGGCCCGCACGTCAAGAGCACGGGCGTGG
>CAYPEV010000067.1:0-10999 GCA_964409605.1 uncultured Christensenella sp.
CAGGAGCCCTTCCTCCTGCAAGCGTTTGCCATAGGACACGATCCGCGCGCGGATTTCCCGCTCCCGCGCGGTCTGCGCGGCGATCTCCCCGCTCGCGGGTGCGGAAGGTGCTTCCTTCCCCTCCTCGAGCAGGTTGATCTTCGAATACTTCTTTTGGTAGATCACATGCATCAGCGCGGCGGAAAACAGCGGCACACGCTTCGCCCCGCCGATCTTCTGCGCGAGCAGATGCGTCATCGCGGCTTTTTCGAGCAGGATCGCGCCCGTGACCGCCTCCGAGATAGAGCGTCCCGTAATCAGCATGCCGCTGCCTTTGACGAAGCAGCTGTTTCTCCCGCGAAGACACCGCGCAATCTCGCTCGGCGTGAGCGCGTCCGCCACCCGCGCGGTCAGGCCCACGATCTGCGCCATGTCGTCCAGCTCCGCCGTGAGCGCGCGCATGTCTTTCGCGACGAGCGGCGCATAGCAGCCGCTGAGCAGCAGCAGCGCCGTCGCTTCCGGCTTGACATAGAACGCGTGAAAGACCGGCTCCTGCTCCTCTCCCGTGTCGATCACCCGCATGGTCATGCCGGCTCCGGTAAGCTCGGCGAAGAAGATCTCGCCTTCGTCTCCGCGCAGGGCGGCCCGGACCGGGAGCTGATCACTCAGCAGTCCTTCATGCTGCAGTTGTGCCGAAAGTTCCAGAAAGGCCTTTTCGGCCTGGGATTTTGTCATGTTGGGTTTCTCCTTTTTTCGGGATTCAGGTGCGCGGGGCCTCCTCAGTGAAGCGTCTCCCGTTTGCCGCGGCATACACGCCACAGAGCGCATGATAGAGCTGCTGATACTGCGAAAACAGCGTGTCGTAGACTGCCCTGTTCTCCCCGTTTGGCGTGAACACGGCGCTGACGCGCACAAACTTCTTCGCCGCGGCAAAATCCGGCAGCTCGCCGAGGCCGATCAGCGCGACGACCGCCGCGCCGACGGCGCCCGCGTTGCGCGGGTTTTCAACCACGCTGATGTTTCGGCCCGTGACATCGGAGAGGATCTGCATCCAGCCCTTGTCCAGCGCGCCGCCGCCGATGATGCGGATATCGTCGCAGGCGATGCCATAGTCCCGGCAAAAATTCTGCAAAATCCAGCGGATGTTGTAGGCGATGCCTTCGTAGACCGCGCGCATGAGGTGCTCTCGCGTGTGCACCATGGTGATGTTGAAGAGCGTCGCGCGCGTGGTCGTGCTCGAAACCGGGCACCGCTCGCCCAGCATCCAGGGCGTACAGATCAGCCCGTCGCTGCCCGGCGGCACGGTGGCGATAACCTCGTCCATATAGTTGAACACGCCCGCGCCGTACTTCTCCTTCTCCTCGCGGAAGAACTGATCGCGAATCCACTCGATGTTCGCGCCCGCGCTCTCCGTAATGCCCGCGATCAGGTTCATCGCGGGGTCGGCGCTCTGAATCGCCGCCGCGCCGTGTTTGAACGCGTCCCCCGTCCGTGTCGCCGCGGCGACCCATGCGGAGGTGCCGAGGTAGACGTGGACGTCTCCGTCCGCAGACTGCCCCGAGCCGACCGCGGCCGACTGCACATCGTCGCAGCCACCGAACACGGGCGTGCCTTCCAGAAGGCCCGTTTCCCGCGCGGCCTGTTCGGTCAGCCCGCCGACCAGATCGGTGCTCTTGACGAGCGGCGGGAGTTTCTTCATATCGATTCCCGCAAGCGGCAGCACGGAGAGCCACGTCTTCTTCTTGAGGTCGAAGCCATAGCCGGAGGCGCCCGAAAGCTCCGTGACCATCCTGCCCGTGCAGCGGTATTTCAGATAGCCGTTGACGTCGAGGATGCGGTGCGCGTTTTGATAGACCTGCGGCCGCTCCTCTTTGAGCCAGATGATCTTCGCGATGCAGTCCTTGCCCATGATCGGCGTGCCCGCGAGCAGGGTGAAGAGCCGCTTGCCGCCGATCTTTTTCATGATGTTCTGCGCCTGCTTTTCCGCGCGCCCGTCCACCCAGGTGATGTTCGGGTAAAGCACGGTTCCGTCCTCCGCAACGGGGATAACGCCCTGCGCCTGCGTGGAAAACACGACCGCCGCGATGCTTTCGGGCGAGATATCGTTATCCTTGAGCACGCGCCTGCTCGTCTCGCAGACCGCTTTCCAGTAGTCCGCGGGGTCTTGTTCCACCCACGCGGGGTTTGGATAATACGTTGGATACGGCTCGCTCGCCGTCGCGCGGATCGATCCGTCGAAGCGCACCAGCACCGCTTTGTCGGAACTGGTGCCGATATCGTGGGCAAGGATATAGCGTTCCATCTGGCTTTCCCCCGTCACTCTTGTTTCTCTTGCGGCTCAATCAGCGGTTGCCCGTGTTCACAACATGCATAAACACCGTCTCAAATCGCGAAAGCGCGTCCGCGATCACCTCGTCCGTGTCCGCAAGCGAGGTGTAGAGGCGGCTGCCGGCGAGTGTGACGATGCCGTTTGCCATGTAGGCGGCTCCCATGCGCTCCATCGCGTCCTTGCGGCGCGTCATCATCGCTTTGTTCTTCAGGAGCCCCAGCGCGGACTTGAGAAAGCTCATGCTGGAGTAGTCGTAGCTCATCGCGCCCGTGCACTCGAGATGTACGATCGAACCTTGATTGTAGGCCACAAACGGCAGGTCGTATTTTGCGATCAGCGCCTTGAGCCCGTCGGCGAGTTTGTCGCCCTGTCGGCTCGCGATTTCGCAGGCGTTGGTGCGCTCGATCTCGCGGATGGCCGTATACCCCGCGAGCGCGGAGAGCGGGTTTGCCGCGAGCGTGCCGCCCACATACGCGCGGTGCTTGCCGGTGGCGAGGCCCGCCGCCATCAGGGAGGCGTATTCCTTTTTGCCGCCGACGCCGCCCGCGGCGGGGTATCCTCCCGCGACGATCTTGCCGAAGATGGTCAGATCCGGCACGACGTTGAAATACCCCTGCGCACCGCCAAGCCCCACGCGGAACCCCGTCACCACTTCGTCGAAGATCAGGAGCGCGCCGTATTTGTCGCAAAGCGTGCGAACGCCGGCGTTGTATTCCTTCGCCACCGGTCGCGTGCCGCTTTCGGGGCCGACGGGCTCGACGATGACCGCCGCCGTGCCGCCCTTGACGCGGTTGAGGCGCAGCATGGCTTCAAGCATGCCGAGATCGTTCGGGCGCACCTCGTCGGTGAGCGCGTAGCATCCGCGCGGGATTCCGTGGGACTCCAGCAGCGCGCGGCTGCCGGGGATCTTGAGCCCGTAGACCATCTGGTCCGACCAGCCGTGGTACGCGCCGCCGATCTTGACGATGCGTTTATGATTCGTCGCGATGCGCGCGATGCGAAGGCTCGCCATCACCGCCTCCGTGCCGCTGCCGAGCATGCGGAACATCTCGACCGCGGGCATGTGGCGGTGGATCTCCTTGGCGATCAAAAGCTCCGCCTCGTGCAGAAGCCCTGTGACGGGGCCGCATTCTTCGATCAGTCCCATGGCGGCTTTTCGCACGATTTCGTTGTTGCTGCCGAGGATGGTGGGGCCTCCCGCCTGCAAAAAGTCGATATACCGGTTGCCGTCCGCGTCGGTCATGTACGCGCCCTGCGCGCGCGTCACACAGATCGGAAACGGCTTGTTGAACGCGAGGTTGTGCTGCACGCCGCCTGGTATATATTCCTTCGCCTCTTCGTAGACCGCGCGGGAGCGGGTGCATTTTTCGTCAAAATAACGCAGAACCTCGTTTTGATAATAGTCTTCCGACACCTCGTAAATCGGGGCGTCGGTCAGTTTTTTAAGTTGCTCATTGATCGCGCCGGGGTCGTCCCAGCGGCTGATTCCACTGTGTTCCATCGCTCTTCCCTTTCAGCGGCCGCTTATTCCGCCGCGTACTCCTGATCGTATTCGTTATATCGAAATGCCCGCGCCGCGCAGGAGGATCTCCAGCATTGCGCGCAGATCCTTTCGCATCTGTTCCGCCTCAAACGGAAGCCCGAACGCCAGCAGATGGTTGACCTGGCCGTAATACAGACCCATCGTCATCTGGGCAAGCATCTCGGCAGAGATTCTCGCCTTGGATGACGCGGCTCCGAACGCCCCCTCAAACTGCCGCGCAATCAGCCGCTCGATCTCGCTGACCCTTCCGCTCTCGCCGCCGAGAATCGTCGCGTTGGCAAGCCGTGCCATCACGCGCGGATAGTTCGCCGTGTCGTCGATGAGCTTGTCCAGCAGCGCGTAGATCAGCGGGAGCCCGCGCAGGCTCGAGTGCTCGCCAAACTCAATCATCTCGCCTATCTCCGCGACCGCAAGCGCCTGCTGCAGCTCCGCCGCATCCGCAAAGTGGTTGAACACCGTCGTGCGGCAGACGCCCGCGGTCTCCGCGATGTCGTCAAAGGGCACGTTGCCCACACCCTGCTTTTCATAGAGCACCTTTGCCGCGTGCAAAATCGCCCGCTGCGTCTTGGTTCGTTTGCGCTCGTTCATGTCGTCTCCTTTTGCAATTCGGGTTCTTCGCGCGCCTCCTGCTTTCTCTTTGCGCGCGCGTTGGTGTTGATGCTGTCACGATAGACCACGAGCCGCCAGAAGAGGAACTCGGTGACGAAGTTGATCAGCATCGAGATGCCGGTCATCAGATACCAGTTCCAGCCCAGACCGGTCAGCGCGTTGCCCCACCAGGTGGAGAGTGGCGTATACACGGCGTAATAGCACGCCACGAGCAGCATCGCGCGCGGAATGTTTGCCGCACTCTTGAACGTAAACTCGCGGTTCAGCGTGAAATTCCAAAGCACGCTGAGCACCAGCGCGCCCAGATAGCAGATCCAATAGTCCAGGTGAAATACTTCATTCAGAAGCGTGAAGGATAAAAACTGAATACCGCCGGCGGATACGGAAAACAGCGCATACTTGATGACGCGCGCAAGCTCTTCTCTTTTTTCGTGTTGCATGTGTGCGCAGTCTCCCATCGCGTGATTGGTTCGTGTGAATCTGTATTTTAATTTGGATTTGAGTACAATTTCAAGTTATCACGATTTTCCGTGCGCGTCAATAGACGCGCCGTGCAAAAACCGCGTTTTTCGTCAAAAAATAAGTCGATTCAACCTGCGGTTGTGCGGTCGGATCTCCTGATCGACCAATGGCGCGGTTTCCGCGCGCTGGTTGTGCCGTTTACGGAAATTGCATCGGGTTTTTTCGTTTTCCGCGCAATAGTTGATTGTATTTTGATGTATGATCTGATAGGATACCAGCTGTGTGATTCGCTTCATACACAAGCAAACGAATTTTGCGCCACGTGTGGCTCTCATGAAACGAGGAAGAACCCATGCAGACCGGATTTGATCTGGATCGATATCTGAACGAGGGTGTGGAGAGCATCGTAAAAGACGCGCTCGCAGCCAGCCTGAAGAACCCGAAAGAGACGGCGTTCCTTCTCTCCTTTGCCCTCGCGGGGAAACGCGCGGCGGCGGCGCGGGAGAAGCACGCGAAAGCAGGCAAGCACATCCCGTCCTTTTTGATCGCGAGCATCACAAACCGCTGCAATCTGCACTGCGCGGGCTGCTATGCGCGCGCAAACAGCATCTGTGACGATGCAGATCAGGCCGCACTGCTGACGGATGCAGAATGGGCGCGGATCTTTTCCGATGCGGCCCAGATCGGCGTCTCCTTCTGCCTGCTCGCGGGCGGGGAGCCGATGATGCGGCGCGGCGTGCTGGAAAGCGCGGCAAAGCAACGCGATATCCTGTTTCCGGTCTTCACCAACGGCACGCTGCTGAGCGATTCTATGCTGGATCTGATCGACCAGAACCGCAACCTCGTGCCCATCGTGAGCATCGAGGGGGACGAGCGGCAGACCGACGCGCGGCGCGGCACGGGCACCTATCAAAAACTCACCGCTAACATGGGCCGCATGCGCGAACGGGGCATCCTCTTCGGCGCCTCCGTCACGCTGACCACCGAGAATATCGCGACCGTGACCGGCGAGGATTTCCTCGCGCAGCTGCGCGCGTTTGGCGCAAAGGTTGCGTTCTTTGTCGACTATGTTCCCGCAGACGCGGGCACGGAAGCGCTCGCACCCGGCGACGCGGAGCGGGACTTTCTCGCCCGCCGCCTCGACGCGCTGCGGCAAGTGCAGGACGGCATGATCTATGTCTCCTTCCCCGGAGACGAGCAATTTTCCGATGGCTGCCTCGCCGCGGGTCGCGGATTCTTCCACATCAACCCCACCGGCGGTGCGGAGCCCTGCCCGTTTTCGCCGGTTTCGGATACGAACCTCAAGCGCTGCTCGCTGCTCGGCGCGCTCGATTCCCCGCTGTTTACCCGCCTGCGTGCCAGCGAACTGCTGCGCGGACACCACAGCGGCGCATGCGCGCTCTTCGGCAAGGACGAGGAGCTCGCCGCCATGTGCGGCAGTTGATGCGCGCGCTAAAACTGGCCCGAAGGCCAAAGAATACCATCAGAATGGAGACCGCATGCGAATTCCTCTGACCGAACGCAACCTGCCGAACTATACGAGAGGCGAAGAGATCTTTCATATGGTATCGCATATCGCGGGCGGCGTGTTTGCGTTTGTCGCGCTGCTGCTGTGCGTGATCAAATCCGCGCTGGGCGGCGACGGCTGGGCGATCGCGTCCTCCGTCGTCTATGGCGTGACCATGATCGTGCTGTACTGCCTTTCCAGCGTCTATCACGGGTTGAAACCCTCGCTGGGCAAAAAGGTGCTGCAGGTGCTGGACCACTGCTCGATCTATTTCATGATCGCGGGCACATATACGCCCGTTCTGCTCGTCGCGCTGCGGCCGCTCTATCCCGCGCTGGCCTGGTCGGTATTCGGCGCGGAGTGGGCGCTGACCGCGCTTGCCGTCACGCTCACCGCCATCGATCTGAAGCAGTATCGTATCTTTTCGATGTTCTGCTACCTCTTCATGGGCTGGGCGGTGATCTTTTTTGTCAAATATGCGCTTGCCGCGCTCTCGCCGGCGGGATTCTGGCTGCTGCTTGCGGGCGGGCTTGCATATACCATCGGTGCGATTCTCTACGGCATCGGCGGGCGGCGCCGCTATTTTCACGCAATGTTCCATCTCTTCGTGCTTGCGGGCAGCGTGCTGCAATTCCTGTCGATCTTCCTGTATGTGCTGTAGTTTCGGATAACATCAAAAAGTCTCCCTTTTCACGGGGAGACTTTCTTTTAACCTTCGATCATCAGATCTGTATCTCGCTCTTGAGATGAAAGCTGCTCTTGTCAAACGTCAGCATGCCCTCGTCCCGCATCTTACATAGTTCGTTGCTCATTGCGCTGCGATCCACGCAGAGATAATCCGCAAGCTGCTGGCGGTTGAAGGGGATTTCAAACTGATCGCTCCCCGCCGAGAGAGACTGGCTCGAAAGATACGAGAGCAGTTTTTCGCGCGTGGTGCGCTTGCTCATGTGCGAAAGCTTCCGCGTGAGCGCCAGGTTTTTTTTTGCCGACTCCGCGAGCATATTCTGCACAAGCCGTGTGTGAAAGCGGCATGCGCTGGAACAGATCTCCAGCATATGCCTCGCGTCGATCATCATCACCGAGCTGGGCTCGGCGGCGACGGCGCTCACGCGCAGCAGCTCCCCCGGCAAAAACGCGTAGGATTCGCCGAAGATATCGCCCGGCCAAACATCCGCGATGATGTTTCGATTGCCCCAGAAATCCTCTTCGATGATCTGTACGCGCCCACTGAGCACCATGCCGACCGAAGTGATGTCTTCGCCCTGATGTAGGATGATCTCGTTCTTCGAAAAATCGCGATAGCTCGGCGCGATGCAGCCGATCAGCGTCGGCAGTTCCGCCTCCGTCGTGCCGCGAAACAGCGATGTCTTCTTTAAAAAAGCGTAGGATATCTGCGGGTTTCCCTGTGCGCTCATCGGTCTTTCCTCCTTTGGATCTTCTTTGGCTGCCGTTCTTCATCGATAAAGTATCATATTTATGGTTACAATCCTATTCTAGCGGTGTGCGCACAGAATATACGTTGTTTTTCCAACAGACATGTTTTCTTTATCATAGTATACTGCGCTTGCAACGTCAAGAGGCGTACTTTATTTCTTCGATCGCTTGCAACGAATACATGCGAAAAAACCCTTAACACCAATTTGGAAAGGAATTTTTATATGATCCGTCAGATGATTCAGATTGACGAAGCACTCTGCAATGGCTGCGGCGCCTGTGCCAGCGCCTGCCACGAGGGCGCGCTTGCCATCGTAAACGGCAAAGCGAAGCTCATGCGGGACGACTATTGCGACGGCCTCGGCAATTGCCTCCCCGCCTGCCCGACGGGTGCGATCACGTTTGTGGAGCGCGAAGCCGCGCCGTATGACGAGGCTGCGGTCAAGGCAAAGCAGGCGAAAGAACAGGCGGGGCATGCGACGCCGCACTTCGGCTGTCCCGGCACGCGCAGCCGCGCGATTGAACGGCAGGAACGAGCGGAGGAACCCTGCGCCTGCTCCGGCGGCGCGCAGGAGAGCGAAACCGCCTCCCGTCTGAATCAGTGGCCGGTGCAGATCAAACTCGTGCCTGTCAACGCGCCGTATTTCAACCATGCGAAGCTCTTGATCGCTGCGGATTGCACCGCTTATTCCCGCGCGGACTTCCATGAGCGCTTCATGAAGAACCACATCACGCTCATCGGCTGCCCGAAGCTGGACATGGCGGACTACGCCGAGAAGCTGACGGAGATCCTGCGCTACAATGACATCCAGAGCGTCACCGTCGTTCGGATGGAAGTCCCCTGCTGCGGCGGGATCGAGCACGCGGTCAAAAGCGCGCTGCTGGGCAGCGGAAAGATGATCCCCTGGCAGGTGGTCACCATCGCGACCGACAGCACGATTCTGGACTGATTCGGAAACTTGCGCCGCATGCGCCGGGGTTACACCCGGCGCATGCCTTTTCCCAGGATGCAGCTTGCATTCGCATTGGTGCGGATACTGTTATTCTTGATATATTTCTGCCAGAAAGAGCAGGATGCCGTGTTTCTTTCGCAAGAATAAGGCAATCAAAGCTTTTTCTTGCATTTTGGTAAAACAGTTTTATAATGTAATTATCTTGTATAGACAGGAAATCCGGTCAAGGGAGTTGAGCGATTTGAAATCCAACGAACAGCCGATCTTTCGGCAGATCATCGAGCGCATCAACGCCGGTATCGACAGCGGCGAGTTTGCGCGCGGCGACGCCATCCCGTCCGAACCTGAACTCTGCAAGCAGTTTTCCACAACGCGGATGACCGTGCGGCGCGCCATAGACGCGTTGGTCAACGAAGGGAAGCTCTTTCGTGTGCAGGGCAAGGGTACCTTTGTCTCCCATTTTGAACTCGACAAAACGTATCAAAAGCAAGGCTTCACCAGCAACATGCTCTCTCTTGGCGTGCATCCATCCAGCGAGGTCATCCAGGCCGGAGAATGCGAGGCGGACGAAGGCGTGCGCACCAGTCTCGAACTATCCGCGGAGGAACCGATCTTCTGCCTCAAGCGCGTGCGTATGGCGGATGATTCCCCGATCGCCATCGAGCGGGTCTGGATCTCGCTGAAGCGTTTCCCGCGACTACCGGAATATGATTTTTCACAGCGATCGCTCTACGAGGTATTGCATCAGGAGTTCGGGCTGGATCTGTCCAACGGGTATTCACGCCAGCGCATCAACGCGATCTCGGTCAGCGGCGAGGACGCGGAGACGCTCTTCCACGCAAAGAGAGGCGTTGCGCTCCGCATCCGCAATGTGGACTATGACAAGGCACACCGCCCGTTTGCCATGGCGGATACCATCTACCATGGCTCAAAATACACGCTCGACGTTGTGATCTGATCCGAAACAAACATTCACAAGGCGCAAAACAGCCGCTCGTTTTTGAGCGGCTGTTGTTTGTATGTTTGAATCCGGTGTTACTGGATCGCGTGCAAGACCTTGTAGAGCAGCTGATACAGCGTCTCCGCCTCGCTCTTTTTGAGCGGCAGACAGGCGCCGATGCGTTCCGGAATCGTCGCTGCGCGCGCGCGGAGCGCTTCTCCCGCTTCGGTGACGGAGACGATGACGCTGCGCTCGTCGGCAGCGTTTCTCTGGCGGGAAACCAGTCCCTGCGCCTCCATCTTCTTCAGAAGCGGCGTGAGCGTCCCGCTGTCAAGATAGAGATATTCGCCGAGTTCCTTGACCGTGAGGGATCGCTTTTCCCAAAGCACCATCATCGCGATATACTGCGTATACGTTAGCCCGATTTCGTCCAGAAACGGCTTATACAGCCGCACGACTTCCTTGGAAACAGCATACAGCGGAAAACAAAGCTGGTTTTGCAGCAATAGCGCGTCATATTTCCCGTTGGTCTGTTCGCCGCAAAGCGCGGTTGCGCCGGTCGCTTGTTCGCTCATGTCGTTCGCTTCCTTTCGTTTGAATTGTTGTTCGCCTCTATGCGGGAGGGTTGTTTCGATTTCACAAAATCGCTTCTCTTGCGTTACAGGAGAGCTGCGATGTCCTTTTCGATGCTCTCCGGCGTGTCGGCCGGCGAAAAACGCTTGACGACATTGCCTTCCCGGTCGATCAAGAACTTCGTGAAGTTCCATTTGATGCTGGAGCCGAGCGCGCTCCTCTTCTGCTTCTTGAGAAATTTGTAGAGTTCACTGGCATTTTTGCCGTTGACGTCAATCTTGGCAAACCGCGGAAACGTCGTGCCATAGTTCAGCGTGCAGAAACTCTGGATCTCTTCTATGGTTCCGGGCGCCTGATTGCCAAACTGGTTGCAGGGGAAGTCGAGAATCTCAAACCCCTTGTCCTTGTGCGTGTCGTAGAGTTTCTGCAATCCCTCGTATTGCGGCGTAAATCCGCAGCCGGTGGCGGTGTTGACAACAAGAAGCACCTTGCCTTTATACATCGAGAGCGAAACGTCTTCGCCCGCTTTGCCCTTTACGGTGAAATCATAAAACGTCATATGCGTCCAGCTCCTTTCATTTATTACAATTTGATTTTATTCAATTTATATGAAATTGTCAAGAATAATTCTCAAATATATTATTTTCGTCTTTGTTTCCTGCAATTGTAT
>CAYPEV010000068.1:0-10734 GCA_964409605.1 uncultured Christensenella sp.
CGATCTTGGTCTGCACTTCGATGGGCAGATAGCCGTAGAGCTCCTGCGCCTGCTGAAGCACGGGCATCAATGCGCCCGGGACGTTCTTGTTGTCCGCGATGATCTGTAAAAGCTGTTTTTCCTGCTCCTGCGTTCCGTGAAAGGGAACGACAGTTTTCTGCTTTGCCATAATCTTCCTCCTCGGCGTGATTCAAAAAGCCGGCCACGGCCGGCATAAAGCCAAGCTGAATTATACCATAGCAATATTATTTAGGAAAGCTGAAAATCGCTTTTTGTGCCTGAATCCGTCTTTTTTTATCGATTTTCCTGTATTTATTCACGCCTTTGACAGACTTTATCCATACGCCTATAATAGAGGTGCGCCGGATCGTCCGTTCGCCCCAGGGGTTCGCCGCGCGTCAGAATTTCGGGGGCTGTTTCGGTTGTATGGACAAGCGCGCGCGTTTCTTTGCGCCCGCGCGCCCGCGCAGCCGGAGCGAAAAACCGAAAGGAGACCTTTTGCGCCTATGCGAATTCTCGTGACCGGCGGCGCCGGATACATCGGAAGCCATACTGTTCTGGAACTGCTTACCGCAGGCTACGACGTACTGATCGCGGATAATTTTGTCAACAGCAAACCCGCGGCGCTTACGCGCCTGTGTGCGCTTGCGGACAGATCGTTTGATTTCGAAGAAGTCGATCTGACGGATGCCGCAGCCACGGACGCGCTTTTTTCGCGCTATCCCATCGAAGCGGTGATCCATTTCGCGGGCTTAAAAGCCGTCGGCGAGAGCGTACAAAAGCCGCTGGAATACTACCGTAACAATTTAACTTCCACCTTCAACCTGCTGCTCGCGATGCAAAAAAACAACGTGGAGCGTTTTGTTTTTTCCAGCAGCGCGACGGTCTATGGCGACCCGGTCAGCGTGCCCATCCGCGAGGATTTCGCCCTCTCGGTCACAAATCCGTACGGCAGAACCAAGCTCATGATCGAGGATATGCTGCGCGATGTTTCGATTTCCCAACCGGACCTTCGCGTCTGTCTGCTGCGCTATTTCAACCCCGTCGGCGCGCATGCGTCCGGCCGGATCGGCGAAGACCCGAACGGAATTCCCAACAACCTCATGCCCTTTATCGCGCAGGTCGCGGTCGGGAAACTTCCTGCCCTGCGCGTCTTTGGCAACGACTATCCCACACACGACGGCACGGGTGTGCGCGACTACATCCACGTGGTCGACCTCGCAAAAGGCCATGTAGCCGCGCTGAAGAAGCTCGAGACCGGCGCCGGCGTATACACCTATAACCTCGGCACGGGCGTGGGCTATTCGGTGCTGGACGTGCTGCACGCGTTTGAAAAAGCCTGCGGGAAAACGCTGCCGTACGAGATCGTCAGCCGCCGCCCGGGCGACGTCGCCGCCTGCTATGCGGACCCCGCAAAAGCGGCAAGCGAGCTCGGCTGGCGCGCGGAATACGGCATCGAGCGGATGTGCGCGGATGCCTGGCGCTGGCAGAGCCAGAACCCGAACGGGTTTGAAGATTGATTGGTATTTGCGGTGATCCCGCGTCTTTTAAACGTATGCTTTTTTTTCGCCTTCGATAAAACCAACGGCATCCAATAAAACGGTAAGATGAGAAAGATCAAAGGAGATTATTTCTATGCAGAAACCCGCTCTCGTCGTCATGGCCGCAGGCATGGGCAGCCGCTACGGCGGCCTTAAGCAGATTGACCCGATCGGACGCCACGGCGAAATCATCATGGACTACTCGCTCTATGACGCGTTGGAGGCGGGCTTTCAGAAGGTCGTCTTCATCATCAACCGCAGGATCGAGCAGGATTTTTACGATGTCATCGGCAGGCGCGCGGAGAAGCACATGGAGGTGCGCTATGTCTTTCAGCAGCCGGAATCGATGCTGCCCGCGGGTTTTTCCGTGCCGGAAGGCCGCGTGAAACCCTGGGGTACCGCGCACGCGCTGCTCTGCTGCAAGAACGACGTCAGCGAGCCGTTCGCCGCGATCAATGCGGACGATTACTACGGCAAGCGCGCGTTTTCCGTGCTGTATGACTACCTCGCGACCGCGAAGGACGGCGAAAAGTCGGATTTTTCGATGGTCGGCTACCTCGCCAGGAATACGCTGACGGAGCACGGCTCCGTCGCACGCGGCGTGTGCGAGGTGGACGCAAACGGAGAACTCGTCAATATCGTTGAGCGGCTCAAGATCTTCAAAACGCCGGAAGGCCCCGCCTATACCGAGGACGACGGGCAGACGTTTGTCCATTTCCCCGCGGATAACCTTGTCTCGATGAACTTCTTCGGCTTTACGCCATCGCTGTTCCCCGCGCTGGAGGCGCGCTTTCCGGAGTTCCTCACCGATGCGATGGAGAACAATCCGCTCAAAGGCGAGTTCCTGATCCCGCAGGAAGTCGGCCGCATGCTGCGCGCGAACACGGCGAGCGTGCGCGTGCTCTCCTCGCCCGACCGCTGGTATGGCGTAACCTACCGCGAGGACAAGCCGGAGGTCATGCAGGCGCTGAACGAGCTTACCGACGCGGGCGCATATCCGAACAAAAAACTGCTGGAGTAACAAACAACGGGTGCGGTCATGCCGCACCCGTTGCCTTTTTTTCATCCGAATCCACGCCTCCCGAGCGCAGATTCCATTCGTCCATGAAACCAGGTGATCTTAGCCCGCGTTGCCTGCGGACGCGACATTGCCGCCGGACGCGACGTTGCCGTAAGACGCGATCGCGTTGCCGCCGGACGCAACCTTCGGACCGCAAGCGGTGAAGAAGAATACGCTCAGCACAACCATCGCCAGAAGAATAATGCTTTTTTTCATGTTTCATAACCTCCGAATGTCTTGTTTTTCTCTCGCACTAAGTGTACTATATGTGTTAGTACGCCTGTATGATAATCCAATTGCCGCGGTTTGTCAAACAAAAACAGCCGCATTCGGGGAAGATTCACAAAAGATACACACTTTTGATCAGACGAAAAGGAACACAGGAATGCCGGAAGAAAACACGGACGCAGTCAAAAATGGATTTTTCAGGGACGAACCGACCTCGGTCAAGGCCGCCCTGCCCCTCTCCCTCCAGCAGAGGTTTGCGCGCGCGGCCAAGGTTCTGACCACGGCGTATCTTTGCGCGATGTTTTTCGTCTTGCCGCTGGTGTTCAGCAATTACTATTTCAACATCACCGAGACCAAGCAATATACTTTCCTGATCGCAAGCGGGCTGTATCTGCTCCTGCTGCTTTTTGCGCGGATCGCCCTGCCGCCGGACTTCGGGCTTCCGCGCGCGCGATTTTCGCTGCACCCTGCCGCCGTCGCGCTCATCGCGCTGTTTTGCGCGGGTCTCGTCGGGGGCTTGCTGAGCCGATATCCGGGAGAGGTGCTCTTCGGCGAAAACAACCGCTATCAGGGGCTCCTCACGCTGTTCTGCTATGCCTGCCTCGTTTTCGCGCTCTCGCGGCGGGAGATCGATTTGCGCTGGCCGGAGCGCGCGTTCCTGCTTGCCGCGTGCGCCGTGAGCCTCTTTGGCGTGCTGCATCACTTCGGCGTCGACCCCATCGGTTTTACGAAGGACCTCCGCGCGGGCGACCGCGGGCGGTTTCTTTCCACCATCGGCAACGCGGACTTTTACGCAAGCTATATCGCCATGGCGTTTGCCGTATCGCTGGGTTTCTTTCTGCGTGCGAAGCATCGCCTGGAGCGTCTCTTTTCCGTGCTTGTTCTCGTGCTCGTCTGTTTTGGCGCGCTGGTCGCAGGTAGCGACAGCGCGGCGCTGGGTTTGATCGCGCTTGCCGCCGTCTCGCCGCTGTTTCTGTTTTCCGATGCGAAGGCGCTCCGCCGCCTGCCGCTCGTCTGGGGCATTCTGCTGCTCTGCGCGTTCGTCTTCGGCCTCCTGTGTGCGGTGCTGCCGTCGGTGACGTATCTCTCCGCGATCACAGCCGCGCTTGACCGGCCCGCCGTCTCCCTCCCGCTCGCCGCCGTCTGCATCGCGTTATGGTACGCGCTCTTGCGCGTTGCACCGGAGCGGCTTGCACGCGCAAAACGCCCCTACGCGGCGGTTTTACTTACCGCCATCCTGCTGGGGCTCCTCGCGCTCGCGCTGCTCAACACGCTCCTGCGAGAGATTCCGCTAGGCGGTCTGGAGCGGTATCTGCGCTTTTCGGAAAGCTGGGGAACCGACCGCGGAAAGATCTGGCCGTTTGTGCTGCGCGTCTATGCGCGGCTGCCCGCTATGCAGCAGATCTTCGGCGCCTCCTCCGGCGCGCTCTTTCATGCGGACGCGGTCAAGCCCTTGTTCCCGGACGCGGCGCTGGACACGGCGCACAACGAATATCTGCACTATCTCGTCACCAACGGCGCCCTGGGGCTGCTGTGCTATCTTGCGGCGCTTACGCTCGCGATTCGCGCGGGAATCCGCCGCGGGCAGGCAGAGCCCGTCTATCGCGGTCTGACGCTTGCGGTGATCGCCTATGCCGCGCAGGCCTCGGTGAACATCGCGCAGCCCATGACCACGCCGATCCTGTTTGTATTGATGGGGGTGCTGATCTCCAGAGCCCCGAAGCAGGCGGTCGATTCGATTCCGATCGCATGATCGCTCCATCCACAGGGTATCCGCCCGCGCCTCCCGGGCAGCGGGCGCTGCCGGTGTTGGAACGCTTTTCTTTGTTTCAGGAGAATATTGCGGCCGGAATCCGAACGTCATGTGTTAAAATAGGTGCTGGTATCTCAACAATCCAATCGATCGGAGGATGGTCATGAACCACTATGACGAAGCAATGCGCGTGCTGGAAGAGAAATTCGGCCGCAAGGATGTGCTGATCTCTCTTTCCACCATTGCGGAGCTTCCCAATGCAGAGGGCTGCCCCGTGCCCGCGGCGCGAATTGTGGATGCGTTTTACGAGGACGGCTCTTTTTATACCGTCACCTACGCAACCTCAATCAAAATGCAGCAGATCGAAAAGAACCCGGAGGTTGCCGTCTGCTTTATCGTCGAGAACTTCACGGCAAACGGCATCGGCGAAAACCTGGGCTGGGTATGCGATGAGAAAAACGCGCAGATCATGGCCAAGGTACGCCCCATCTTTGCCGAATGGTATAACGAAGCCAACAATGACGAGGATCCTAACACGTGCCTGCTGCGCATCCGGCTCACCAGGGGTCTGTGGAACGACGCGCACAAAGGCATCCGCAACGAGATCGATTTTGTGAACCGGATGGCGTAAACGGCCGGCCGGCTTTTTGCTTTTCCGGTTTTTTATACGACGTGCGACACAAAAAAACATCGTTCCGCAGAATGATCAGCGGAGCGATGTTTTGTGTTTTGCTTCGGCTTAGGCGCAACGCGTTTTGAGGATTACACCTCGTATGCCGCGAGAACCTCGCCGACATAGAGCACGTGCGGGTCGCCGTTCTCCAGCGCCTGATTCGCGCCGTAATACTTCGCACGAAAATCCGGATCCAGCGTGCCGAGATCGAGCAGCTGTTCTTGCACGATGCGGCATTCCATCACGATTCCGCAGCCGGCAACCGCAGCCGCACCGCCCGCCCGGGGAGCCAGGCGCGATAAACCCGCTTCTTTCTCCTTGTTCACATCCCGTCCGGAACGCGCGCCGCAGAAGGCGAGCGCACGGCCCATCTCCTTTGCGCGCGGGAAGCTGAGGGTGAATACATCGGCCCCCTCCATCAGCGAATGTGTATAGCGGCTCTTTCGCACCAGAACCGTGACAGTGGGGCGCGACCAAACCACGCCGAACTGCGCCCAGCCAATGGTCATGGGGTTCCAAATCTCCCCGCCCGCGGTCAAAAATGCGCCGCGCGGGAGCTGCTCCGCCGCCTGCGGCAAAAGCGCGGAAAATTCTTTGATGTCCATATCTGTCGCCTCCTGCTTTGCGTTCAGCCGTCTTCAAAGATATATTCGACGGTTCTGTCCTTCTTCTTTTCCGGAAAGATCTCCAGCTCGAACCGGTCGAACGGCACATGTTCGATAAAATCCGCCTGCGTAAACCAGGTGCGGTCAAAGCGGGCGAGCTCCTGCACATGCTTTGGAAGCAGCACCGGGCAGGCGAGGTCGAGCGGCTTTGCGATCTCCGCAATCAGCCGCGACCACGCCTCTGCATCCAAAGGCCGCGCGGGAAAATCCCGCACGGCCTCCTGCATGATCTTATGGTGTTTGAGTACCTTTGCCCAAATCTTCACGCGTTCGTTACTTGTTCCAGATGAACCATCCCCAGAGAACCGGGGTGGCGCCATCGGTGTAGAGTCCCTTGAGCGTGCCTGCGATCTGCTTCTTCTCCTTGAGGTCGGAGGAGTTAATCGTGGATTTTGCGCTGCGGTTATAGACGATGACCTCGACGCCTTCCGAAATCTGCAGACGGAAGATGGTGTACGGATCGGTCGAGATGATCTCCGTGATCCGTCCGGTGACGACAAAGTCTCCGCTCGTGGTCGTGCCAGACTTGATCTTCTCATAATTCTTGGCAAGGTCGCCCGCAGCCTTCTTGAACGAGCTGGAGGAGACCGTCGGCGGACGCTCCACCGTGACGTTCGCGGTGCCGTCGTAGTAGCCCTGCAGCTTGCCGACGAGGTTCAGATCAAACCCGCCGACCTTCGCGATGGTCACCAGCATGGTGAAGGTGCCCGTCTCGGTCACACTCGCTTCGCCGAACGTCACGTCCGTCGACGCGCTGGTCGCGGTGATCACGGCGCCGGGTGTGCAGGTGCCAGTGATGGTGACGCTGCCCGCATCGGAAGAGAGGCTCTTGAGATCGTTGTTGATCGTGAACGACATGGTCTGCATGACGTACGGTTCAACGGTGATCACCTTTCTCGCGGTGACGCAGTTGTTCTTGCGCGCCTCGATGGTGATCGTCTCGGTGCTGCCCGAAGAGAGCGCGGTATCGTCCACGGCAGGCTCTTCGACAACGGGCGCTTCGGTGGCCTCGGTTGTTTCCGCAGTCGCATCGGGAGACGTGCTTGCTTCGGGCGAGGCGGAAGGATCCGGCGTGGCCGCGGGATCGGTGGTTGCTTCCGGCGTGCTCGTCGGCATCGTCAGCGCGGCGGCGGGCGCCTTGGGCGTATAGCTTGCGGTAAAGAGACCTGTGCTGTCCACATAGACCTGCTCGTCGTTGACAAAGACCTTGATCTCGCCGTCGTAATTATTCACTTGGCCCATGATCGCGATCGGGCTGTTGTCAAACGTCGCGTTGACGGCATCCGCCGCGGGCTCGGTGACGCTCAGCGAGAGCACCGGCACGGTGACCGTGATGGCGGGCACGGAGATCTGCATCGTCTGGCCGTCCGGCGAGATCGCCTGGATATTCGGCTGAAGCGTCAGCGTCTCGGTGTCGACCGGCGCGTTCGGCATGAAGACATCCCGCGCGATATGCAGGATAATGCGGTTGTTCGCGGCGACGGTCGCCGTGTCCTGCGTCAGCGTCGCGTCGGTAATCACGCGGATTGCGCTGCCCGTCGGCGCCGCGATGTCGATGTCATACCATACGTCGTTGGTGGTAGGATCGGTCGACTCGGTGATCGTCGCGGTATACATCTGGCTGCCGGGGTCGGCGGTCGCAGAAGGATCGGCGGCGTTGACGTCGTCCGCGCTGCCTTTGTTAAAGATGGTGCCGATGGAGGCGAACATCTTGCCGACGTCGCCGTCAAAGTTCTTCTTTGCGATATACATGCCGAACACCGCGATGAGCGCGAGCAGCAGCGCAATCAAACCCCAGAAGAGGATGGTCGTGCCTTTGCCGCGTTTTTGCGGCATATCGTCATAGTCCTCGTCGTATTCTTCTTCGTCTTCCTCGTCGTATTCGTCGAGGTCTTCATTCGCGCGGCGCGCGAGTTTGGCGGGGCGCTTGGCGGCCTTTGCAGGCTGCTTGAAGTCGTCCTCGTCCTCTTCGTCCTCGTAGCCGTCCTCGTCGTTGTCAAAGTCGGCAGGCGCATAGGTCGCGCGCTGTTGCTGAGGCGCGGGTTTCGCTGCGGGACGGGCTGAGACAGGCGCGCTCGCAGGCGCTTCCGCGGCGAGACGCTGGCCGCAATAGGCGCAAAACGGCGCATCGGAAACCACCGGCTTGCCGCAATGGGGGCAGGTCGGGGCGGGCGCGCTTGCCGCGGCGCGCGGCGGGATGGTGGGGCGAAACGCGCTGGTTGGCGCGGGCGCATCAGCGGAAGCCGGACTGAAGGGCTTCTCAGGGGCGCCGCTATAGGCGCTCTTCGGCCAGGCCGGCGGCTTGACGAAGTCACGCGAGGGTCTTCCTTCCTCGGCGGCCGTCTGCTCCGCATTGTTGGCGATCGCATCCTCGTCGCGAAGCTTCGCGCCGCATTCTTTGCAGACGCTCAGGTTCTCCGCGTTATACGAGCCGCATTCTTTGCATACCATCTATCCACTTCCTCCGTTCTGAAGCAAGAATTTCTTTTTCGCATAGTCCAACCAATATAACGCAACTATTATACAACCCGCATATGGACTGTGCAAAGAACATTTCGTGAACTTTTCGGTAAATCGCGCATATTCGGGCGCATACAGCCGATCGCTGCTGCGGGAGCAGTCGTGCATTTTTCGCTTGACAATATATCTTATATTATTTTATACTGCTTAGTAATCGGTCATCCTGCACAGGGGAACGATCGGAAGCTGCATTTATGATCCGGAAAACTTCATAAAAAAGGCTATGACTGCGAAGAAGTAACGGAATGGCGGATTTTCCGCCTCAACGCGCCCGCAAGAGAACTGCCGGATGGTGCAAGGCAGCCGGACGCCCCCGCGAATACGCGCAAACAGCCGCCTCCTGAACGAGCGGGCACAGAGTGCCGCAGGCTTGAGTAGGGATGCGCCGGGGTTCCTCCCGTTATCCAAGGCCGGGTATCGACAAATGCATCGTCTGCTTTGTCCGCACCCGCAAAGGCCGTTTTCCCGTGAGGGAACGGCAAACCGAGGTGGTACCGCGAACGAAACATTCGCCCTCTTGCACAAGCAGGAGGGCGTTTTTTAATTCCCTTTTTTCGGAAAAAGTCTGACGTTCCGAGCAAAATCAAAAAAATC
Organism: uncultured Christensenella sp.; assembly: GCA_964409605.1. Taxonomy (GTDB): domain Bacteria; phylum Bacillota; class Clostridia; order Christensenellales; family CAG-138; genus UBA7703. The sequence goes on from CAYPEV010000068.1 coordinate 9,035, forward strand.
ACATGGAGGAAATCAGGGCAATGGGCGAAGTGAAGCTGTTTTCGGGAGCGAAACTCCCACTCGAAATGCACAAAGTGCGCGTGGTGCAGAAGCTGAATCTGCTTCCTGTGGAAGCGCGGCAAAAGGCGATGGCGGAAGCCGGCAACAACACGTTTCTGCTGAGGAATGAGGATGTCTTTTTGGACATGCTCACCGACAGCGGCGTAAACGCCATGAGCGATCAGGCGGTCGCCGCCATGATGGTTGCGGACGACAGCTACGCGGGTAGCGCGACGTATTACCGCCTTGAGAAAAAGATCGGGGAGCTCTTCGGCACGCACTATTTCCTCCCCGCGCATCAGGGCCGCGCGTGCGAGAGCATCCTCGCGAGTGCGTTTGTCAAGCCGGGCGACGTGGTACCGATGAACTTCCACTTCACCACCGCAAAAGCGCATATCACGCGCGTCGGCGGGCGAGTGGAGGAGCTCGTGATCGACGCGGGTCTCGAGCCGGAGAGCGACCTGCTCTTCAAGGGAAACATCGACCTGGACAAGCTGCGCGAATGCATCGCGCGAAACGGCGCGGCGCATATCCCGTTTGTGCGGCTGGAGGCGGGCACCAACCTCATTGGCGGCCAGCCGATCTCCCTGCAGAACATCCGGCAGACGGCGGAGATTGCACACGCGCACGGCATCCCGATCGTGCTGGACGCAAGCCTCCTGCAGGACAACCTCTATTTCATCAAGACACGGGAAGCGGACTGCAAAGACATGAGCATCCGCGAGATCACGCGCGCGGTCTGCGCCAACGCGGATATCATCTATTTCTCCGCCCGCAAGCTCGGCTTCGCGCGCGGCGGCGGAATGGCGATGAACAGCCGCGATTTCTATGAGCGCATGAAGGACTTCATCCCGCTGTTTGAGGGCTTTTTGACCTACGGCGGCATGAGCGTGCGCGAGATGGAGGCGATGACCGTCGGCCTCGAGGAGACGATGGACGAAACCGTGATTTCGCAGGGCCCGCAATTTATCGAATTCATGGTGGACGAGCTCAAAAAGCGCGGCGTGCCGGTCGTCACACCGGCGGGCGGCCTCGGCTGCCATATCAACGCGAGAAAATTCCTTTCGCACGTGGACGACCACGCATATCCCGCGGCTGCGCTCGCGACCGCGGTGTATATCGCAGGCGGCGTACGCGGCATGGAGCGCGGCACCCTTTCGGAGCAGCGCGAGCCGGACGGCACGGAACCCATCGCGAGCATGGAGCTGCTGCGCCTCGCGCTCCCGCGCCGCGTGTTTACGATGAGCCAGGTGCTCTACGCGGTCGACCGCATCAGCTGGCTGTATGAAAACCGCCATATCGTCGGCGGACTGAATTTTGTCGAGGAGCCCGCGTCCCTCCGCTTCTTTTTCGGCAGGCTTGCGCCCATCGGAGACTGGCAGGAGCGGCTCGTCGCAAAATTCCGCAAGGACTTCGGGGAGAGTCTATAAGAAACTCTCTCTCCTTCCAAAGCACCCCCGATACAAGCACCTCCCGGCGGAGGTGTTTTTTTGCGGCGGAACACAAAAAAGCTCCCCTTTGCAGAGGAGCTTTCGCAGTTGAATCGATTGTTTATGCGAACGCGTGATAGATCGCCTTGACCGCGGTGTTGAGGTCGTCGTTCTCAATGCCGACGATGATGTTCATCTCCGAGGAACCCTGGTCGATCATGCGGACGTTGA
>CAYPEV010000069.1:0-5449 GCA_964409605.1 uncultured Christensenella sp.
CTACGCTACCATCGTCTGCCTGACGCGGAATGCCAGCAGCTTTGCCTCCGCCGCGGGCATCTCCGATCTTGCGGGCGGCACCTGCACGAGCCAGCTCGGCACCATCTGGTATGACACCTGTCTGCCGCAGATCAAGGACGCGAAGGTACAGCCCGCGGCCGAGACCGCGCCCGCGATGCTCATGGCGCTCGAAACCGGCACGGTCGACTTTGTCTGCACCGATATGCCCACTGCGCAGGGTGCGCTCGCCGCCTATCCGGATATGGTGATCCTTGACTTCGCGGGCAGCGGGGACGACTTCGTCGTTTCGGACAGCGACGTGAACATCGGAATCTCCGTCAGAAAAGGCAACACCGTTTTGCTGGATGCGCTCAACAAGGTGCTCTCCGGCATGACTGCGGACGACTTTAACGCCATCATGGCAAGCGCCATCGCAGTGCAACCCATCGGCTGAGAAAAAATCCAATCAATTTCGTGGCATGACTTTGGGTCAAGGCGCGCCGTGCTCCGCGGCTCGCCTTGCCTTGTCGTTGACGGGGCCTATTTTTCGTTTGGAGGAGCGTGCATAACATGAGCAATCTCGCCCAGCTTGGCAGCGACATCGTCAAGCTCTGGAACAACTACGCGAGCGTCTATCTCACCGGCATGTGGAAGACGGTGTCGCTTGCGGTCGTCTGTACGCTGGTCGGCTGCCTGATCGGCTTTCTTTGCGGTGTGCTGCAGACCATACCCGTGGCAAAGAAGGACAACGCGCTCAAGAAATGCCTGCTGGGCGCGTTGCGCGGCGTGATCCGCGCTTATGTCGAGGTGTTTCGCGGAACGCCGATGATCCTCCAGGCGGTGTTTGTCTATTATGGTCTGCCGTATTTTACGAACAACGCCGTGCAATGGAAGAGCGTCTGGCTCGCGGCGTTCGTCGTCGTCGCCGTCAACACGGGCGCGTACATGGCGGAGACCGTGCGCGGCGGCATCCTTTCGGTCGACCCGGGACAGACGGAGGGCGCAAAGGCGATCGGTATGACGCACTGGCAGACCATGACGAGCGTGATTCTGCCGCAGGCGCTGAGGAGCATCCTGCCGCAGATCGGCAACAACTTCATCATCAACCTTAAGGATACGTCCGTGATGTTCATCATCGGTTATACGGACTTTTTTGCGACGCATAAGGCGGTCGTGGGCGCGACGTTTCTCTATTTTCCGTCTGCCACCATCGAGATGGCGGGGTATCTGTTCATGACGCTGGTGAGCTCCATCTTGCTGCGCTGGTGGGAAAAGCGGATGGACGGAGACGCGAGCTATGACCTCGCGACCACGGATACTCTGGCGCATACAAGCGGGCTTGTCCGCTTTCCGCACAAGAGCGACGAAGCGCAAGGCGAAAGGGGGCGCTGAACCATGGGCGAACAGATCTTATCCGTCAATCATCTCTCCAAATCCTTCGGCGCAAACGTCGTGCTGCGGGATATCGACTTCTCCGTGAAAAAAGGGGACGTTACGAGCATCATCGGTGCCTCCGGGAGCGGCAAGAGCACGTTGCTGCGGTGCATCAACCTGCTGGAAACACCGACCGCGGGGCAGATTTTGTTCCATGGCGAGGACATCACGCGGCGCGGCTATCATGTGCCCGCCTACCGCGCGAAGGTCGGCATGGTGTTTCAAAGCTTCAATCTCTTCAACAACCTGACCGTGCTCGACAACTGCATGGTGGGGCTTCGCAAGGTCATGCGGCAGGATCGTATGACGGCGGAGCAGACAGCAAAGCGCTATCTGGACAAGGTCGGCATGCTGCCGTATATCCACGCGAAGCCGCGCCAGATCTCCGGCGGGCAAAAGCAGCGCGTCGCGATCGCCCGCGCACTCGCGATGGAGCCGGAGGTGCTGCTCTTTGACGAACCGACCTCCGCGCTGGATCCGCAGATGGTCGGCGAGGTGCTGGACGTCATGAAGACACTGGTCCGGGAGGGACTGACCATGCTGGTGGTCACGCATGAGATGGCGTTTGCGCGGGATGTCTCCAGCCGGACGGTGTTCATGAAGGACGGCGTCATCTGGGAGGACGGTTCCCCGCAGCAAATTTTCGGAACGCCGGAAAGAGCGGAGACGAAAGAGTTCTTATCCCGCTTTTTCGACCGCTGAAGAAGCAGATTCGCCGCAAAACAGGAGCCGCCCGGACACGGGCGGCTCCTGTGTATATGCGCCAAAGCATACCGGCTGTATTTTGTCATACAATCGCTTCGAATCCGTGTGTTTTTCAGCACAAAAGTATCCATTGACGCGTTATCCGAGACCGAATACAATGAGAATAACACCGTATTTACACAATCTAACATCTCTATATACGCAGGGACGCCATCACGAACGACATTGGTTTTGCGTCGCCTTTCTATTCCCCGTTTGCATCGGGGTTTGGCGTGCGCAGGGCGTCTCAGCCGCACAAATATTGCACGGAAGGGCGGGAGGCACATTTGCGGAAAAAGTCGACTCATTTCATATGGATCATTCTCTTCGTCACGCTTGCGGCAGCGGCGGGGTATTCGCTGCTGCGGATGCTGAACAAACCGGAGCCGCCGCCTGCGGACCGCGCAAGTATCTCCGTCGTGCTGGACGATAACTATCCGCCTTATATCTTCCGCGACGCGGAGGGGGACCTGCAGGGAATTCTGGTCGATCAATGGGCGCTTTGGAGCGAAAAAACCGGAGTGAAGGCGAACCTGTACGCCATGGATTGGGCGGACGCGCTCAGCGGGATGCGCGCGGGCAGATATGATGTGATCGATACCGCGTTTCAGAATGAGGAACGTGAAACCTGGCTGGACTTTTCCAGCCCGTATGTCAACATCGATGTACCGATCTTCCACAGCAACAAGATCGGCGGCATTACGGACGCAAAGTCGATCGTAAACTTCACAGTCGCGGTCAAAGCCGGCGATGCGTGCATCCCGATTTTGCGGGAGGCGGGCGTTTCGGCGATCGAAGAATATCCGAGCTATGAGGCGGTGATCGACGCGGCGAAGCAGGGCGATGTCAGCGTGTTTGTTGTGGACGAACCGGCCGCGCTGTATTTTCTCTATCAAAAGGGAATCGCGGACGAATTCAGCAGGAGCCAGTCGCTCTATTCCGGCCAGTTTCACCGCGCGGTGAAAAAAGGCGACGCAAATATGCTTGCGCTGCTGGAGCAGGGCTTTTCCCGGATTTCGCCCGATGAGCAGCGCAGGATTGACGACAAATGGTTCGGACGCGAGAGCACATGGCTCTATTTTCGCTATTATCTCGAATACCTGCTGATCGCCGTTGCGGTGGTCGGCAGCGTGATCCTCTGGGTTTCTCTCTGGAACCAGCGGCTGAGAAAAGAAGTGCGCAGAAAGACGCAGGAACTCGTCCGCGAAAAGGAACTTTTGAATATCACGCTCCAGTCCATCGGCGACGGCGTGGTGGCGACGGACGTTGAAGGCGCGATCACGCTCTTAAACCCCACCGCGCGGCGCATGACCGGCTGGGACGAAGATGCGGTCGGGGAAAAGTTCACCACCGTGCTGCGGCTGATCAACGAAGAGACGGAGGAGCCTGTCAGCTCACCGATCGAAAAAGTGCTCGAGACCGGCGAAATCGTCGGCCTCGCCAACCATACCGCGCTGATCAACCGCGCGGGCGACAAAATCCCGATTGCCGACGGCGCGTCTCCGATTCGTGACACGAACGACCAGATCTACGGCGTGGTCATGGTATTCCGGGACGTGACGCAGGAAAAAGAGCAGCGCGAGAAGATCGAGCATATCATGTCCCATGACTCCATGACGGGACTGTATAACCGCTGGTACATGGAAGAAGCGCTCAACCGCTACGATGCGGGACGCGGCTGCTGCGCGCTGATCATGGGAGATCTCAACGGACTCAAGCTCATCAACGACGCGTTCGGGCACTATGAAGGGGATCGATTCATCCGAAAGATTGCGAAGATCCTGAAGGAGAGCTGCGGGCCGCGGGATGTGGTCAGCCGTTGGGGTGGAGACGAGTTCTTGATCCTGATGCCGGATGCGACGGCGCAGGACGCGGAACGGATGATCGAGCGCGTGCTCGCGCGCTGCAAGGCGGAGAGCGACGAAAAACTCCAGCTGAGCATCGCCCTGGGATACGCGCTGAAATCCGACGAAGGGGAGAGCATACACAACGTCCTGCGCGAGGCGGAGCAGCTCACCTACCGCCGCAAGCTCATGATCGAAAAGAGCTTTCGAAGCAGCGTGATCAACGCGCTTCTTGCAACGCTTGCGGCAAAGAGCGAGGAGACGGAGGAGCACGCGGAACGCCTGCGGCATTATTGCGAAAAGCTCGGGCGAATGCTCGGCATCTCCAACAAGGAGCTGGACGAGATGTCGCTCTTTGCGATGCTGCACGACATCGGAAAGGTCGGCATCAACGACGCTATTTTGCAAAAGCCGGGCGCGCTGACCGAGGCGGAATGGCTGGAGATGAAGAAACATCCGGAGATCGGGTTTCGCATCGCGCAGAACAATGTCGATCTTGCGCCGATCTCGGAGTATATCCTCTCGCACCATGAACGCTGGGATGGCGGCGGATATCCGCGCGGGCTCAAGGGCAAGGAGATACCGGTTCTCTCGCGCATTCTCGCGATCGTAGACGCGTTTGACGCGATGACCAACGAACGCATCTACAGCAAGGCCAGAAGCCGCGAAGAAGCCGCTGAGGAGATTTTACGCTGCGCCGGAACACAGTTTGACCCCGAGCTTGCGCGCATGTTTGTGATGCAGGTGCTGGGCATGTAAAAAAACAATTGACAGAACAAGACGAACCCCGCCGATGGCGGGGTTCGCTTTGTCCGTCGACAAAGTTCTTCAAACTTTGCCGATGGATTTTTACTGTGGGTAAAAATGCCGCTCACGCGACATTTTCAGCAAATTCGGCGAATGAATCGCCGAATTTGATTGCACGTTGAGGGATTTTCGAATCCCCCATGCCCCGAAGGAGGTTTGTCGCGTTACTTGCGCTTATTCGAGTTCGAAGGCTCCTGTATAGAGCTGGTAATATTTCCCGCCTTCGGCGATGAGGTGCGCGTGGCTGCCGCGCTCGATGATGCGGCCGTTTTCGAGCACCATGATCACATCCGAGTTCTGCACCGTCGAAAGACGGTGGGCGATGACGAACACGGTTCTGCCCTTCATCAGCGCGTCCATGCCGCGCTGCACGATCGCCTCCGTGCGCGTGTCGATGGACGAGGTCGCCTCGTCGAGAATCATCACCGGCGGGTCCGCGACCGCCGCGCGCGCAATCGCGAGCAGCTGCCGCTGTCCCTGCGAAAGATTCGTTCCGTTTGCCGTCAGCGGGGTTTGATACCCCTCCGGCAGGCGCGTGATGAAGTCGTCCGCGCCCGCGAGCTTCGCCGCGGCGACGCAGTCCGCATCCGTCGCTTCCAGCCGACCATAGCGGATGTTTT
>CAYPEV010000069.1:5459-10562 GCA_964409605.1 uncultured Christensenella sp.
CCGTAAAGAGATTCGTATCCTGGAGCACCATGCCGATGGCGCGCCGCAGATCCGACTTTCGAATTCTGTTGATGTTGATGCCGTCGTAGCGGATCTTGCCGTCCGCGATGTCGTAAAACCGGTTGAGCAGGTTGGTGATAGTCGTCTTGCCCGCGCCCGTCGCGCCGACAAACGCGACCTTTTGCCCGGGTTCGGCAAAGAGCGAAACATCCTGCAGAACGGGCTTCTCCGCGTCGTAGCCAAAGTCCACCTCCTGCAGGCGCACATCGCCGCGCAAAAGCGTATAGCGTGCGCCGCCTTCCGCCTGCGGCTGCTTCCAGGCCCATAGACCCGTGCGCTCCGCGCTCTCGGTGAGCGCGCCGCCCTGCTCGACCACGTTTACGAGCGTCACGCTGCCTTCGTCCGTTTCTCTTGCCTCGTCTAGCAGGGCGAACATCCGGCTTGCACCCGCAAGCCCCATGATGACTGCGTTGAGCTGCTGGGACACCTGATTGATGTTGCCGGAAAACTGCCGCGTCATATTCAGAAATGGCACGACGATGCTGATGCTGAACGCGAGACCCGAAAAGCTCAGGTTCGCAGCATGATTCAAGAGGAACGCGCCGCCCGCCATCGCAACCATGACGTAGATGAGGTTTCCGATGTTCATGATCACGGGGGCCAGAATGTTCGCAAACGTATTTGCCTGCTCCGAATCGCGGAACAGCGCGTCGTTGACCGCGTCAAAGCCCGCTTTTGCTTCGCCTTCGTGGCAAAACGCCTTGATGACCTTTTGCCCCGCCATCATCTCTTCGATATAGCCTTCGGTCTTGCCGATGGCCTTCTGCTGCCGCATAAAGTATTTCGCGGAGTTGCCGCCGATTTTTTTGACCACCAGCAGCATGAAGGAGACGCCGAAGAGCACCACGAGCGCCATCCAGACGCTGTAATAGAGCATGATGGAGAACAGAGTAAGCACCATGACGCCGGAGACGAGCAGCTGCGGCAGGCTTTGCGAAATCAGCTGGCGCAGTGTGTCGATGTCGTTCGTGTAGTGGCTCATGATGTCGCCGCGCTCATGCTGGTCAAAATAGCGGATCGGCAGATCCTGCATATGCCCAAAGAGCTGCTCGCGCATCTTCTTCAGCGCGCCCTGCGAAAGAACAGCCATCGCGCGGGTGTAGGAAAACGACAGCACGAGCGAGAAGAGATACAGGAGCGCAAGCAGCATGGTCAGCCGGATCACCTGCGGGCCGATCACACCCCAACCCGCGCCCGCGTTTTGCTCCAACACCGCGATGATGTTCTGCGTGAAGATCGCCGGCATCGCGGAGACCGCGGCGGAGAGGATGATGCAGAGAATGATCAGGGGAAGAGCCACGGGATAGAACGAAAACAGCATGCGAAAGAGACGCTTCAGCGTTCCTTTCTGAAATTGACCCTTTGGCTTCATTCCTCTTCACCTGCCTTATTCTGGGATTCGTAAACTTCGCGGTAGACCGCGTCGGACTTCAGCAGCTCTTCGTGCGTGCCGACGGCGACGAGACCGCCCTTGTCCATGAGCACGATGCGGTCGGCATCCATCACGGAGGCGACGCGCTGCGCGATGATGATCTTCGTCGTCTCCGGCAAAAACGTCCGGAGCGCCTTTCGAATCTTTGCGTCCGTGTTGGTGTCCACCGCGCTGGTGGAGTCGTCGAGAATCAGGATGCGCGGCTTTTTCAGCAGTGCGCGCGCGATGCAGAGGCGCTGTTTTTGCCCGCCGGATACGTTGGTGCCGCCCTGTTCGATTCGCGTTTCATATCCCTGCGGAAACGCGCGGATGAACTCGTCCGCCTGCGCGAGCACGCAGACCTGCCGTAGCTCTTCGTCGGTTGCCTGCGGATTGCCCCAGCGCAGGTTTTCCGCGATGGTTCCGGAGAAGAGCAGGTTGTTTTGCAGCACGACGGAAACCTGATTGCGCAGCGCGGTGAGATCATATGCCTTCACATCGTGCCCGCCGACGCGCACCGTACCGCTTGTTGCGTCATAGAGCCGGGGAATCAGCTGCACCAGCGTCGTCTTGGAGGAGCCGGTCGTGCCGAGGATACCGATGGTTTCGCCGGAGCGGATGTGCAGGTCGATATCCAAAAGCGCCATGCGCTCCGCTTTCTCCGAATAGCGGAAACTGACGCGGTCGAAGTCGACCGAACCATCCGGCACCTCAAAAAGCGCATGCTCCGGGCTGACGAGAGAGCTTTTTTCGGAGAGAACCTCCACGATTCTGCGACCGGATTCGTCCGCGATGGTGACCATGACAAACACCATCGAGAGCATCATCAGGCTCATCAGCGTCTGAAAGCTGTAGATCATTAGAGACGAAAGCTGTCCGACGTTAAAGTTGAGCCCGCCCGTGGTCGCGATGGTGTATGCGCCGAAGGTGAGGATGAACACCATGTTGACGTAGAGGCAGAACTGCATCAGCGGCCCGTTGAACGCGAGAATCTTCTCCGCCTTGGTGAATTCCGCGCGGAGCTCCTCCGCGGCGGCGCCGAACTTCTGCTTCTCATAGTCCTCGCGTACAAACGACTTCACCACGCGGATGCCCTGCACGTTCTCCTGAATCGAACTGTTGAGCGCGTCGTATTTTCGAAACACGCGCCGGAAGATCGGAAACGCGCTGCGGATGATGAAATACAGCCCGACGCCGAGCAGCGGGATGACCACCACAAAGATCAGCGCAAGCCTGCCTCCCATGATGAACGCCATGATGATCGCGAAGATGAGCATCAGCGGGCTCCGGACCGCGACGCGGATGAGCATCATGAACGCGTTTTGGACGTTGCCCACATCCGTGGTCAAGCGCGTGACGAGCGACGAGGAGGAGAAGCGATCGATATTTTCAAACGAAAAGGACTGGATGCTGTAAAACAGATCCTTGCGAAGGTTTTTCGCAAATCCGCTCGCTGCCGTTGCGGCAGCTTTGCCGGAAAGCCTGCCGAACGTGAGCGAAAGCGACGCGAGCACAAGTAAAATCAGCCCATAGCGGACAACGACATCCAGCGTGCAGCCGGCTTTGATCTGGTTGACGAGCAGCGCCGTGATAAAAGGGATGATGCATTCGATTACGACTTCCGCCGCCACATAGACCGGCGATAAAATGGACGCTTTTTTGTATTCCCGAATGCTCCGAATCAGTGTTTTCCACATTCGTGTATGTTCTCCTTACTGCCTGCGGCGTGTTGCCGCGCGGGCGGGTGCGGTATTTTTTCGGCTCAGTTTTGTGCTTCCGGCGGCTGCGCAAACAGCGGATCGGACTTGATCTGTTCCAGATGCGCGACCAGTATGCCGAGAATCTCTTCCAGCTGGTCCTTCTGCGCGGTGCTCAGGCACTCAAACATGCGATCCTGCGTACGCAGAAAATGCTCCCGCACCACCTGCGCCCGCAGGCGACCGTCATCGGTGAGGCTCAGATCCACCTGCCGCTTGTCCTCGGCGTTTTTTGTGCGGGCGATCAGCCCCGCGTCCTCCATCTTCTGCAGGATCTCGCTCATCGCGCCGGAGCTGATCTCCAATAGATCCTGCAGCTCTTTCTGCGTCATGTGCCCGCGGACGAGCAGCTGGGAGAGGATGCGCTGCTGGCCCGCTTTTCCGCCGATCTGATAGTAGAGAAACCTGCCGCAGGTTTTCAGCCGCACGGCGAGTATGTGCTCCTGCCGAAGAATCATGAGATGTCACGCCTTTCATCGCTCTGTACCAAGTAACTATGTACCGAGCAATATTCTACGCCGAAGCCCGGCGAAATGCAAACGTTATTTTCGGGTTTGCCATGGTTGATACGATCGAAAAAAACACCGCCGAAGGGCGGTGTCGGAAGCAAGAAACCCGATCGCAGACCGTGCTCAGCCCTTTCCGTTTTTTGCAAAATAGCTGCGGAGAATCGCGAGGCTCTCCTCCCGCAGGATGCCGCCCGTAACCAGCGGCCGGTGAGCGGAGCGGGAGAAGACGATGCCGCAGCAGTCGCTGCCGGATTCGCCGAGAATCCCGCAAAGGTCGATATCGTTTGCGCCGAAGACGAGGCGGCCGAGCTTGGTCCAGACCATCGCCCCGCAGCACATAAAGCACGGTTCGCAGCTGGAATACAGCGTGTAGTCCGTCAGATCCGTGATCCGCTCCGCCGCGCAGAAGTTGCGCAAAAGCCCGGCCTCGGCGTGATACGTCGGGTCGGAACCGGTGTAGATCTGGTTTTCATTGGTGAATACAATCTCGCCGTCCTTGACCAGCACCGCGCCAAAGGGCTCGTTGCCGTGCGCAACAGCCTGCGCGGAGAGGCGGATGGCCTCTTTCATAAAACGTTCGTCTTGCGTCATCGGTTTCTCCTGATGCGTGAATGATGAAATTGCCTGCGTTCGCTTGTAGCAATTCCATCTTATGCGAGTGTCAATTCGATTGCAAGAGCAAGATGCATATCGCAGCGATATCATTTAGACGAACAACGCGATGGCGCAATAGACCAGAGCAAGTGCCATAATCGCATTTGTGACCTTCGCGTGACGCGTAAAGAGCGCGCGGAATAAAGATCCAAACGCGGCCCACAACAGCGAGAACAAAAACCCGGTGGTCGAGAGCAGAATGGCAAACAGCGCAAGTGCCACCGTCTTTCCGGCATAGTGCGGCAGAATATATGCCTCCATGGAGATGATTGAGTACAGGATGATTTTCGGGTTGAGAAATTGGAGCGACAGGCCCATATGGAACGAGTTTTCGACGGGTGAAGAAACTTCCTCTCCCTGTTGCTTTGCAAAAGCCGTTCGATAGGCGAGCCAGATCATGTAGAGCGCGCCGGTGATCTTCATCGGCAGTTCAATTGCGGGAAGCCAAGCGGAGACTGCGCTGCAAAATACCGCGCTCAGCAGCGTTATGATTGTAAACCCGACCCACATTCCGAAGTTGAGCGGCAGCGCGCGGCGGAATCCGACATGGCTGGCATTGGAAAGCGAGAGAATGTTGTTCGGACCCGGGGTCACTGCTGTCACGGTGATATAGGTGAAAAATTCGATCCAGGGAAACATTGCGTTGTTCTCCTTCGAAGAAGATGATATAATAATACATATGCACAATATATCGGAATACAATATATAATAC
>CAYPEV010000070.1:0-10559 GCA_964409605.1 uncultured Christensenella sp.
ACGGTAGCGTCGGGCGTCGTCACCGAGATCCTGGACAAATAAGAGACAAGAGACATACAAAAGAGGCTCGCAGATGCGAGCCTCTTTTTGCGTCCGAAAACGTAAATCAATATGCCGTTTTTCAGAACTTCTTTATTCCCTGAAAAGAATCAGTCTTGTATCACATGCGTTCTTTTGCTTACTTTTCTTTCAAGAAAAGTAAGAGGGTAATCGTTCTTTTGCTTGCATTTCTTTCTAAGAAAAGTAAGTTATCTGCGCTTTTTGAGATTCAGCACGATCAGGTAGACCAGGCTGATGGTCAAGAGTACGCTGAGGCCGCCAAAGATGTATACGCCCGCGCCGGGATGCGAGAGCGTGTCCGCCGCTTGCTCCTCCGCGGCGGGCTCCGGCGTGGTTTCCAGTATGGCAAGGGTGGGCGCAGGGGTCGGGAGCGCGTCCGTATCCGCGACCAGCTCCCCGGTAAAGAGTGCGCGCCCTTCATAGGAGCAGGCGATCGTCCCGACGGCGTCGCCCGCTTTGGTGGCGGTGAGATCATCCTTCAACTCGGTTACGACCTCCATCTTGGAAGGATCCGCGACCAGCGCTTCCGCCATCGATTTCGGCAGGCGGCGCACCGCGTTCTCATCAAAGCGCGCGGAGATGGGGAATGCGTTTGCCGCGCCCGGAGGGGTGACATCGTCGGTATAGGTGAAATCGAGGGTTTCCGGCGTGATGGGAATATAGTCGTTGTTCAGCGTATATTCCATCAGGTATTTCGCGTTTGCGAACACCTTGGGCATGCGGCGGTGTACGTCATAGCTGTTGGCGTCCTCCGCGCCGATCTGCACGATGATGATGCGCGCGCCGTCGAGCTCGCCTGCGACGACGAGGCACTTGCCGCCGTTGACGGTGCTGCCCGTCTTACCGCCGATGCACAGGTCGGTATACACGCTGCTCGTCGCCGGATCGTCTGAGATCAGACGGTTGGAGTTTTCCAATACCTCCGTCTTTTTCCGCTTATCGTTGGGTTCGATCGTATATTCCTTGGTCGCGATCAGCTCGCGGAATTTCTCGTTTTTCAGCGCATAAGCGGTGAGGAGCGCCATGTCGCGCGCGGTGGAATACTGTCCGCCGCGAAATGCGCCGCTGGCGTTGATGAAGTGCGAATTCACCATGCCCAGCTCGGCCGCTTTCGCATTCGCAAGCTCCGAGAAGGCGGCAACGCTCCCTGCGACATGGGTTGCGAGCAGCAGCGCCGCGTCGTTGCCGGAGACCATCATGAGCCCGTGAAGCAGCTGATCCACCGTCAGCATTTCGCCCGCGTAGACGCCCATCAGGGAGTTGGAGTCCTTCAGGCTTGCGGCCTGTTTTGAAACCTCCACCAGCTCGTTGTAGTCCTTGATGTTTTCGATGGCGAGAATACAGGTCATGATCTTCATCGTACTGGCGGGGATGCACTTTTCGTCCGGATCCCGCTCGTAGAAGACGATGGAGGGATCCTCCGCGTCCACGACGATGTAGAAGGGCGCCGCGATCTCCACATCCGGCGGATCGTTGCTGACCTTTGTGGAAGCGGGCAGCAGCATCAACGCTGCCAGAAACAGGGGAAGCACTTTTATCATGATTGTCGACATCCTCAAGCGTTTGATTGGTTTTTGATTAAAACGATCAGGTCTTTCGTATCATACTATAAAATTGACTTTTGCGGCATGATTTCGTGGCACAGTTCACGGAAATTTACACTTTATGCGTCGCAATTTCGGACGGATGCATCGCTTTGCCGGAAACCACGCGCAAAAGCCCGCGAAAAAACGGTGCGCGGGTTTGACTTTTTTTACGCTTGTCACTATCATAATACAGAGGGTAAAATAGATGAAACGTAAAACGGACACCTTAAAAAAGCTGCTGATTTTCAACGCGCTGTTCCTTTTGCTGTCGATCGTGATTACGATCAATCTGCTCGAAACGGGCGGAAGAGCGGCGCCTACGCAGGCGGCGCCCGCGGTGACACAGTCCGCTTCTTAAGTCCCCTGCGCGGGAGTTTGCTTCAGGGGAAGCGTATCTGGCATAAGCGCGTGATGCTTCCCGTGCTTTTACACTTCGGTTTCAACGAAAATCCCGTAAAGGAAGAATAAATAAGCTGCGAGGCGATCCGCGCGGCATCAAGGAGTATGGTACATGGGTTTGAAAAGCGCCTACGGTTCGAGATTATGGAGGAACGCAGCCACTTTTTTTCTGCTTGGAGTCATGCTTCTATCCGTGTTTGCCACAGCGCGGGCCGAGGATGGCGCGGGGTACACCGAACTGACCGAGGGCTGCGTCGCGACCCTGCCGGAGCGTTCGGCGGCGTTTGCGCCGCGGCTGACGGACGCGCGCTATAACTCCCGCATCTCGTTTCAAACCGGCGAGGCGCTCGAGCTCTCGCTGACCGAAGGCGCGCGCGGGCTCTATGTCGCCTGGTATACCGCGCCGGAGGCTGCGACGCTGGAGATGCTGGATTCCGCGGGCAAGGCGCTTTCTACGCTCACGGCGAGTACGGATCTGCTCAACGAATATTTCGCGATTCCGCAAAACTGCGTGCGCGTGCGCATCTATGGCGAAAAGGAATTTGCCGTTTCCGAGCTGCGCGTCTTCGACACCGAGACGCCGCCGGAGGAGCTCTGCGTCATGGCGGCGCAGCAGCCGCAGCCGAAGGTGATGGTGATTCTCGCGTATCCCTCGGATGAATCGTACTACTTTAGCAGCCTGCTTCCGTATCTGTCGGGCGAGGACGCGGCGCTCGTGTTCCTTTCCGGCGAGAACAGGCAGGCGCAGCAGGAGGCGATCGAGGCGCGCTATTCGCTCGGCTCCCGCACGCAGCCGATCTTCGGAAGCTTTGCGTATTATCCCAGCGCGATCGAACTCAAAAAACTCTACAGCTATATCGACAAGGGCGACGTGAACAACTGGCTTATCGCGCTCTATCGCCGTTACCAGCCGGACACGCTGATCACCTATGCGGCCGTGGCGGAGGACGCCATCGGTATGCATGAGCTGACGAGCACCCATGCGCTCATCGCTGCGGATCAGGCGGCAAGCGAATCAAAGGAATACATCAGCGAGCGTACCTACGGCGTCTGGCAGGTGCGCGCGGTCTATCAACACCTGGAAACAGGCGCTTACCCGCTGTATGACACAAACGCGCCTCTGGACGCGTTCGGCGGCGAGAGCGCGGTTTCGCTTGCCCAGACGGCGTACGAGCGCTATTCCGCCTTGCGCGTTACCCACGCGTCGGTGGTCGACACGCCCTATTTTGTGCAGACGTATCCGGCGGGCGAATGGTCGGAGCAGCAGAGCACGGACGATCTGTATGCGCTGCTTCAGCAGCTGAAGTCTCCCGCCGCGGTGCCGCTGGCCGCCGTGACGCCCGCGCCGAGCGAATCCCCCGTGCCGGAGGCGACGCCCGCGCCGGACGAACAGCCGCAGCCGGAGGCGGTGACCCCCGCGGCAGCGCCGGAGAGCCCGGCATATCTGCGCTATCTGGGTGCAGGGCTTGCGCTGCTTGGCCTGGTCTGCTTTGTAATCGGTTTGACCGGCCTCTTCCGCAAGCGCGAGGGTAAAAAGCGCGGCGCTGCAGTTGCGGCGGCTGCTTTGGGCCTGATTTTGATGCTCTGCGGCGCGGGATTGCTGTATCGCGATTGGAAAGCACAGCCGGCCGCGCAGGAGGACCAGATGCCGACGCTTGCGCCGAGCGCTACACCCGCCGCGACCGAGGCTCCGGCGGCAAGCGAGACGGAAGCGGAGGAAACAGAAGAAGCAGAGGAAGCGGAAGAAACCGGCGCGTTTGATTCACATTTTCGAAAATCGGACGATCCGGCGGAGGTCGTGGTCTTTGATGAGGCTAGCGGCGTCTATGAATATCGCAGCGACACGCTTACCGTCGAGATTCGCCGATTTGAGCGGACGGAGAAACCGCTTGCGTACTATGTTGCGCATATCTATATGCGAGGGATCGACTCCTACCGTTCTGGCTTCGGCTCGGCGCGGATCAACGGAAGGGATACGGAGGACGCCTGCGAGATGGCGCGGCGCTACCGCGCGGTGCTCGGCATGACGGGCGATAACCTGCTCCACTCGGACTATAACCGCGGCATGATGGTGCGCGACGGGCGCATCTTCCGCGCGCAGACGCAGGCGTCCATGATGGCGCTGACGGAAGATCTCTCCATGCGCATCTATTTCGCGAAAGACGCCGCGATGCTCAATGAAATCGAGGCGGGTACCCAGGACACCTTCGCGTTCGGACCGCCGCTGATCATAGACGGCGTTCTGTGCGAAGGCGTCGATCAGGATCGCGTCGGGCGCATCAACCCGCGCGCGGGACTCGGCATGGTGGAACCCGGACACTTTGTGGCGATCGTGGCCGATGGGAGACTGCCGCATTACAGTCACGGCATGATGCTCTCCGACTTTGCAAAGCTCTTTTTGGATGAGGGCTGCGTGATGGCGTATAACCTTGACGGCGGCGCCTCCGCAACGATGGTGTTCATGGGCGAATACATCAACAAACGCGCGGAGAATCATTATCGCTCCGTACCGGACCAATTGCTCTGGGGCTATTCCGAGCTGGTGCCGACGCTGAACGATCCTTACCAGCTGCAGGGACTTGTGCCGCAGGACTGGCGCAAGGGTGAATGACGAATCACCGCGCAGTCCCGCCGACAGAAAGGAACGACGCATATGGAGCAGCAAAAGCGCCACGCGTTTTTGATTACCGCGCACAATAAGAAAGAGATGCTGCTCAACCTGCTTGCGCTTCTGGACGATCCCGAACACGACATCTATATCCACATCGACAAGAAAGCGCGGGAAATCAGCGAAACGGAGCTGACCAAGGCCGCGCCGCACAGCCGCGTTTCGTTCGTTCCGCGCTTGGACGCGCGCTGGGGCAGCGAGGTGTTTATCGATGCGATCGTGTCCCTGATCGAGCTGGCAAGCCGCGAGGAGCACGCGTTTTATCATCTGCTCTCCGGGGTTGATCTGCCGTTGAAACCCATGCGGGAGATTCGCGCCTATTTTGAGGCGCACGCGGGCGAGGAGTTCGTCGCCTTCGAGCGCGAGACGGCGGCGCCGCAGGTTATCGAGGCGCGGATCGCCCGCTGGAAACTGCGCCAGCCGGTGAATCCGCTGCTGAAAAAGATCTATCGCAAGGCGGCGCCCTTGTTTGAAGCGATGCAAAAAGCGCTCGGCGTCAACCGCATCAAAGATGTGCCCGTGGTGTTTCACAAAGGAGCGGTCTGGTTTTCCATCACGCATGCGCTCGCGCGCTATGTGGTCGGGGCGATGCCGCGATACCGCGCGTACTACCGTCGCTCTTCCTGCGCCGATGAGATCTGGCTTCAGACGCTGGTGGCCGATTCGCCGTTTATCGAGCGGCGCGCGTTCATGGGCTGGGACGACGAGTTCGCCGCAACGATGCGCTATATCGACTGGCCGGACAACGCGATGTCCCCGCGAACGCTGACGAGCGCGGACTATGACAAACTGATGCAGAGCGGGATGCTCTTTGCGCGAAAGTTTGACGACGCGGTGGATGCAGAGGTGATTCGGCGTATCAGCCGGAGCGTGCGCATGCAGACGGAGCAAGCGTAAAAAAGAAATCGCAATCACAAAGCCCGCGGCGAGACGATCGCCGCGGGCTTTGTGCTGTAAAGGGGATATGCTGCTCAGTCGACCCAATCCGCATCGTCCATGACGGGGATTGCGTCTGTGGTGCAGATGTCGATGACGTATTCGCGCGCGGTCTTTGCCCGCTCCAACTCCGATTCGGTCAGCTCCGAGAAGGAATGGATACGCGTCGTATCCGCGAGCGCGGGGACGACCTGATGCAGATAAGTGTCGCCCATGGAGCGATAGAAGCAGAACAGCGGCATATACGACGCACTCTTGAGCGTCGTGACGCCGTCGAGTGATTTTTCGAGCGTGAGCTGCACATACAGGCCGTACTTCAGCGGGTCGACGTCCTTTTTGTTGGACATGTTGGAGATGAAGTTGCCCATCGAATATACGACAAGACCCGTATACGGCTGGCCGCCCCGCTCGACGGTGACATATTCGATGCTCTGCACCACGTGCGGATGCGAACCCAGAATGACATCCACGCCGGACTCCAGAAGCAGTTTCGCCGCTTCGCGCGTGCGCGAGTTTGCGGCCTTTTTGTGCTCCTTGTCCCAGTGCGGATAGGCGACGATGAAGTCCGCGCCCGCCTCCCGCAGCGCCTTGATCTCGCTGACGAGACGCTCCTGCTGCAGATACAGGCGGGTGACGGCGTACTCCGTCTCCGCGTCATTCATGAGGCGGTCGTTTTTATTGATGATCTCCGTGGGCGCGATAAAGCCGATCTTGACGCCCTTGACGTCGATGATCAGCGGCGTGTCGCGCTCCTCGTTGGAGCGCGCGGTGCCGGTGTGATAGACGCCCTTTTCATCCAGCACGTCGAGCGTGCGCAAAAGGCCGGGCATTCCTCGATCCAGCGCGTGGTTGTTTCCCGTGCTCAGAAAGTCAAAGCCGATGTCTTTGAGATTGTCGATGATCACATCCGGCGCATTGAAGGTATCGGCGCGTTCGTCCTCGCGCTTCTTGAGCGAATAGCCCGCGTCTTTCCCGGCGAGCGTACTCTCGTAGTTGCCGCACATCAGATCGACCGATCGAAACTGGTTCGCCACGCCCTGGAAGCTGCGCGAAAAATCATAGGAGTCCGTTTCGGCGTTGTATGCGCCGTTGATCTGTGCGGACATCATCATAATATCGCCGATGGCGCCGATGGTGATCACCGTCGGGGTGGGCTCCGGCGTCGCGGTCGGTTCCGGCGTGGGCGCCTCGGTTGGTGCCGGCGTCGGGGTGATGATCGGGGTTTCGGTTGCCTCGGCGACCTGCGGCGCCTCTGCCTGCGGCGCGCAGGCGGAGAGCGCGAATGCACATATCAGCAGCAGGGCGAGAAAAACGGACAGTCTTTTTTTCATGTGTACTCCATTCTTAGGTTGCAAGGGGACCGGCGCTTCGAGGAAATCGCATCCAAAACGGTGCGCCTTGTAGAAATTATAGTAAAAAAAACGTGCGATGGCAATGTTTCACACGATTCACTCGAAATTTACGCTACGCGTAGAATCGTTTTGACTTTACATATCGGAGTTGTGTATACTGAACCCATGTATAAGCAGATGAAACAAAAGACGTTTTTTCGCCGGACGGCAGCCGCGCTGACCATTGCGCTGCTGCTGTTTTCGGGGCTTGTTCCCCTCTCCGGCGCGCGGGCGGAATCGGCGGACATCGAGACCGGTCAGGTCGGAACGATCACCGCGGAATGCACAGTGACCCTCCCGCAGGAACTCGCGGGCAAGGAATCCCGCATCACCGACGGGCTTGTGGAGAGCTATCAGAGCTTTTCATCCGGCCAGGCGGTCGATGTGGATCTGCCTTCGGGCGCACAGGGCATCGTTTTGGAATGGTACACGCTGACGAGCCGGTATACGCTGACGCAGTACGATAAGAGCGGCGCCGTGCTTTCTGAAGACGCGGCCTCGCCCTATCTCAACGCGTACTATCCGCTGAAGGAGGGCGCGGCGCGCGCAACGATCGCTTTTTCGGGCGCGGGTTCGCTCTCGACTCTTGCGGTCTACGGTGCGGGAGAATTGCCCGCAGCCGTGCAGCGCTGGAATACGGCGGAGCGCGCGGATCTGCTCGTGATCGCCTCCAGCCCGATCACCGCATTGGATGAATTTTTCGGCGTGATCGCCACCTATGCCTGCAACCACGATATCCCGACCGCGCTTGCGGTCATGTCCCCCGGAACACGCAGCGCGCAGCAGGAAATGCTCAGCGCGCTTTGGTATGCGGGCTATGACCAGTATCCGATCTTCGGATCCTTTACCAGCGTCAATGACGGCATCTACGGCTTTGCGCGCAACGACTGGGGTAGAAAGCCCACGCTCTCATTCCTGACGGAGACCATCGCGGCGTTTCAGCCCAAGGTGCTGGTGACGCATATGGATGACGAAACGGCGCCCACCGGCGGCGCGCAGTTCACGGGGGAATACACTCTAAGAGCGGCGGAGGACGCGGGCGTACAGAAGATCTATCTGGCTTCGGCAGATGGAGGGACGACGCTGGACTACAGCGTCCCGCTCAACGGCTGCTTTGGCAAGACCGTGCAGGAGCTTTCCGCGGACGTATTCGCGTTTTGCATCTCGCGCCATTCCTATGAGAGCGCGCTCGTGCCCGGCGCCGCGTTTACCCTGGCCGAGACGGAAGTCGGCAAGGATGCCGCGGGAAACAATCTCTTCGAAAACATCGATACTTCGACGCTCGGCGGTTATGCCGAGCCGACGCCGACCCCGCAGCCGACGCCGGAACCCACCGCGGAACCGACGCCGGAACCGGAGGCGGCAGAGCCGGAAGTGACGCTTGCCCCCGAACCGGAAGCGCAGCAGCCGGCAAAGAGCGATTCGCTTCTGGCTACGCTGGGACAATCACCGCTGGTGCTGATCGGGATCGCCGCCCTCGGCGCGGTGTTCTCGCTGTATATGATGCTGACGTATGGTTTAAAGAAACGCCGCCGCAGGATTCGTCCGCGCGCGGTCGTGCTCTCGCTCGTTCCGCTGCTGATCGGGCTTCTTGCGTCGGGCGCGCTGTGGTTCTTCGGCAGTCAGGAGGCCGCGCAGGCCGCGCCTGCGGAAACGCCCGCGCCGAGCATGACCACGGAGCCGACGGAGGCTCCCGTGCTGGAGGCGACGCCGGAGCCTGAACCGGAGCAGGAGGCACAGGCGGAAACGGAAGCGCTCGCGCCTTCCGCCAACGATGAGTTCTACCGGCAGGATGGCGATCCCGCCGAGGTCATCGTCGTGGATGAAGACAAGGGGCACTGGGAGTATCGTACGGACACGCTCTCGATTCTGATCGACCGCGTGGTCACGGAATATACCAACAACGGCGGCAAAACGTATCCGCTCGTCTATTTCGTCGCCCATATCCGCATGCGCGAGATCAATGCGTTTCGTACCGTGCAATCCGCGGACAACCGCAACGGCGCGGGCGCCATCAAACCCTGGATCCTCGCGCGGCGCAACAAGGCCGTGCTGATGATCACGGGAGACAACCTGACCGAGAGCGACACGCAGTATAAGAGCATCCTGATCCGCGACGGGAAGGTATTTCTGGACAGCGGAAAATGCGATGTGATGGCGATGTATCCGGACATGACGCTGCGCATACTCAAAATGAGCGAAACCAGCGCGAACGAACTGCTGATGGACGGCGTGCGCGAGGCGTTCTCCTTCGGGCCGACGATGATCCGCGACGGCGTGTATACCACCGAGGACATCGACCATACACCGCGTATCGCCAACGAGACAAACCCGCGCACAGGCCTCGGCATGATCGATCCGGGACACTTTGTGGCGATCGTCGTCGACGGACGCCAGAAGGAATACAGCTACGGCATGCGCCTCACCGCGTTCGGGGAGCTGTTTGTCAAGGAAGGCTGCCTTGAGGCGTATAACCTGGACGGCGGCGTGTCCGCCTGCATGCTCTTCATGGGAGAGCAGCTCAACCGCCACGGCAACAAGCGCGTGGGCACGGTGGAAGACACCTACCAGCGCAGGATTCCGGACGGGCTGGTCTGGGGCTATTCCGACACGGTGCCGAGCGAGGACGACCCGATCTATCACCGCGGGGAAGGCTAACGACAACACACAAAACAGGCGGCTTGCGGCAAAGGCTTGCAGGCCGCCTTTGCGTTTTGGGCGCAGACGGCAGGGCAAAATCATCGTTGCGCGCGAAACTTGCGGGTGGTTGGCGTTTTTTGTATTTGCGCGTGGTTTTATAATGCGTCCTTGCGCACAGAGGCGCAGAAGCGGTATAATATGTCTGTAACAAATCAAATGGAATTCGCGTGAGAAACACAGGCAGGAGACTCAATTTTCCGGCGAAACGGCCGGATCAGGAAAACAGCAGACGGAGGGAAAACGCGATGGTGTATGAAAACGCAATGGTGCTGGGTCCCGATTTCCGCTTCCACGAGGGCGGCTTTGCGGTGGAACACGGCCGGTTTTCGCGCGTGCTGAATGTTTCGCAGGGCGAAGGGGTCGACCTTGGCGGCGCATATGTTCTACCGGGGTTCATCGACGTGCACAACCACGGCAACTCCGGCAAGGATTTTTCGGACGGGGATTACGAAGGCTTAAAGACCCTCGCGCGGTATCTCGCGCGAAATGGAATCACCTCGTTTGCGCCCGCTTCCGTGACGCTGCCGGAAGAGCGGCTCAGGATCGCCTATGAAACGGCGGCGTGCTTTGCAAAAGACGCGCCCGTGGGCTGCGCCGTGCTGCGCGGCATCCATATGGAAGGCCCTTTTTTTTCCGAGAAGAAGAAGGGCGCGCAAAACGGCGCGTATTTACAGAATCCGAATATCGAGATGTTCCTTAGGCTCAACGAGGCGGCGCAGGGGCTGATCAGGATTGCGGACGTCGCTCCGGAGCTGCCGGGCGCGATCGAATACATCGAGCGCGTCAGCAAGATCTGCAGGGTCTCGATCGCGCATACGG